>CAJNCM010000002.1:0-357972 GCA_905221285.1 bacterium | reverse complement strand
CTATCTGCTACCATAGCACCTGATTTTTCAAAGTAAGACCATTGACCATTTGCAGTCGCCCATCCTGTTGCCATAGCACCACTGTCTTTGAGGTAGTACCATGTAGACCCTTCTTTGTACCAACCTGTACGCATAGCACCACTATTTGCGAGTGAGTACCATGTGTTACCATCCTTGTACCAACCTGTGCGCATAGCACCACTATCTGCTAGTGAATACCATGTATTTCCGTCTTTGAACCAGCCTGTCTGCATTTTACCAGAACCGTCAAAGTGGTACCAAGAGCCAGCATTTTGCACCCATTTGTTTTTAGCGAGACTGCCATCTTGAGAAAGATTCCAGTCAGAACCATTTTTAACCCAAGTATCTGCAGCTTGTGCTTGGTTGATAGACAAAAGTAGACCAGCACCTGCAAGCAAACCAAGTGTAAGTAGTTTAGATTTTTTCATAGCCATTTCCTCCTGTTCTATAGTGAAATGAACATGACTTCCTAGTAAACAAAACTGTTCGCTTTTTTCTTTTTACTATGTCAGATAGTTTATTTCACAACAGAAACATTTCCTGTTGAACTGTCATATCTAACAGTTTCTCCATAAAAACCGGAAATTCCTTTTTCAATATAATCACGGAAATCATTAGGCAAAACTTTCATCTTCACGATTTCACCAGATTCATCTGCATAGCCCAAAATATGGTGATCTTTAGATAATAATCCGTCCATAAACATTGTAAAATATCCAGTTACAAGTTTACCATTATCATCATTGGCACCTCTTAGATAAAGTTTATTGTCATTAATTGTCAATCCAGATGAATCTAGACTAATAACTGGACTTGAGTTTTTAAGATAAAGTTCAGACCCAACTTTTTGAATAGGGAAGTGAGTAGTGAATTCTGGTAGATTCGCAACCTTACGTCCATCTGCTCCAAAGTAATACTTATTTGGTAAGTTTTGGAAATTCTTTATGACAGCTTTAGGATCAATTTCTTCCCCTGGTTTTTTATTATCAGTAATGGCATCTAAAGTATTTCGTTTTATATCGCCAATCTTTTGATAAGAAAAACGTTCAACAATAGGTTTGATATACCAGGCATTCTTTTCGATAACAACTCCATCTTTCTTATGAACAAGGTGATAGTCATAACCATCAGACAAAGTAACGATATCTGTAATAACTGTATCATCAAAAGGATCTTGTTCAACCTGACTTGGGAGTTTGGTTAACATATAACCATCCTTACCAATGACATAACTTTCCCCATCGCTTGCTGGAACAGCTCTATCTGCTACCATAGCACCTGATTTTTCAAAGTAAGACCATTGACCATTTGCAGTCGCCCATCCTGTTGCCATAGCGCCACTGTCTTTGAGGTAATACCATGTAGACCCTTCTTTGTACCAACCTGTGCGCATAGCACCACTATTTGCAAGTGAGTACCAGGTGCTACCTTCCTTGTACCAGCCAGTACGCATAGCGCCACTGTCTGCGAGCGAATACCATGTATTCCCATCTTTGAGCCAGCCTGTCTGCATTTTACCAGAACCGTCAAAGTGGTACCAAGAACCTGCGTTTTGTACCCATTTGTTTTTAGCGAAACTGCCATCTTGTGAAAGATTCCAGTCAGCACCATTTTTAACCCAAGTATCTGCAGCCTGTACTTGATTGATAGACAATAGTAGACCAGCACCTGCAAGCAAACCAAGTGTAAGTAGTTTAGATTTTTTCATAGCCGTTTCCTCCAATTAGTAACAAATTATTTATGACATTTAAATTTTATTGTTACCAAACTCGTCTAGCTCCGTCAATAGATCCAATGTATTCATTGTTAGTTATGTTTACAAATTTTCTTACATAATTTGCGTGAACCACTTGGTTACCGCCAATATTAATTCCCACATGTTCAAGATTATTAAAGAAAATTAAATCTCCAGGTTTTTCATTACCAGTTACATCAATTCCTTGCTTAAATTGAGATCTAGTATCAGTTCCTAAGTAAATGTCAAAGTTTTTATATATGGCATGTGTAAATCCTGAGCAATCTACACCCTTATTCAAGTCTGCCCCACCCCAAACATATGGGATTTTATCTACAAATGTCTCTGCATACTCAGCAATTGCCTGACCTTTATTTTCTACCAAAACACCGTCAGATCTAAAGAAATAAGGTTTTCCATTAACTCTATTGTAATCGGTTAGCATAGAGCCATCATTTGAAAGGTAGTACCACTTGCCATCTGGATTAATCCACTCATTTGATTTCATCCAACCTTGATTATCAAAATAGTACCACTTGCCATCTAATTGTTCCCAATTTTTAGCATAACCACCTGAACCATATTTGAACCACCAGCGACCATCTGTTTTCATCCAAGTCCCTTTTGGATCTCTATTTTGATTAAATGCTATTTTTTCTTGATTGCCTTCTACTTGAGTTAATTCTCTAGGAGAAAAACCTACCAACTTAACTTGTTCTGCATCTTCAACCTTAATTTTACCTTCTTTAACAAGTTGATCAATCGCTTCTTTCTCGCTTGTATACTGTGAAGTTGTTTGTGATGTAGTCACTTTAGTGGTAGACGTTGTAGTTTCTGCATTAACTACATAAGTAGTTGATAACAAAGCTCCTGAAGTAAGTAATAAAGCTGCATAAGTAATATATTTTTTCATGACAAAAATCCTTTCTTCAAAATCCCTTAACGCTCTAGTGACCTTATTTTGATAATTTACGGAGACATGATTCTAACCTCCTTTTGGATTTTTTATATCCTTTGATAAATACTATATTACCTTAGTTATCTTTAGCTTTATTCTACTCCCCTATAAAATGAATGTCAACAAATAACATAAAATATTGTGAAAAAAATATTTTATCGTGCTAGAGGTACTTGCTCGCTTCTTTGATACTAAGCTCAGCCATTTCTCCAATATTATTCTTATATAACAATTAAAAATCTTCCTGCCCCACCAAGTGATGCTGAAAGGCATAAACTGCTGCCTGGGTGCGATCGCTGACTTCAAGTTTGGCAAGAATGTTAGACACATGAGTCTTGACCGTCTTGAGAGAGATAAAAAGTTCATCTGCGATGCGCTGATTTTCGTAGCCCTTGGCGATGAGTTGAAGCACATCTCGCTCACGCGCAGTTAAGTCCTCATGTAGTTCTATATGATTGCGGTGGTATTCGACCTTCTTACTGACCTCTTGCTCAATGGCCAGCTCCCCAGTAGCTACCTTACGAACAGCGTGCAGCAATTCATCCGCACTTGAAGTCTTGAGCATATAGCCCCTAGCACCAGCATTTAAGACAGGCATGATTTTTTCATTGTCTAGGTAAGAGGTCACAATCAAAATCTTGGCTTCAGGCCATTCTTTGAGGAGGGCCAAGGTAGCGTCAATTCCATTCATTTCAGGCATGACGATATCCATGACAATAACATCTGGATGCAATTCCAAGGCCAACTCAATCCCTTGAGATCCGTTGGCCGCCTCACCCACAACTTCTACATCGTCTTGGAGGTCAAAGTAGCTTTTCAAGCCCAATCGGACCATTTCATGGTCATCTACTAGTAAAATTCTCATCTTTACTCCTTTATGATTACTTATCGAGCAAGGGAATACGGATATCAACTGCCAAACCTTGCTTGGGAGCTGTCAAAAGTTGAACCGTCCCTGCCATATCTTCAACCCGTTCCTTGATGTTTCGCAGTCCATAACTCAATTCGTCAAAACTCCCCAGCTGGAAACCAATCCCATTGTCCACCACCTTCACCTGCAATTCAAGATCCGTCTGATAGAGATAGACATCCAAACAAGAGGCCTGGGCATGACGAAGGGTATTGCTGATCAATTCTTGCAGGATACGGAAGGTATGCTCCTCGATTTTCTTAGGCAATTTCGTCACATTTTGCTTAAGACTAACCTTGAGATCACTCTTGTCCTCAAGCTCTTTTAGAAGAATTTGAATCCCTTCTATCAAGCTCTTCTGTTCCAATTCAACTGGGCGCAAATGCAGGAGCAAGACCCGCAAATCCTTCTGGGCGGTTTCTAAAATAGCTGTGACACTCTGCAACTGGGTCTGCATCTTTTCTCTATCCAGTTTCAAAGCCTGCTGACTGATACCTGACAAAATCATATGGGCCGCAAACAACTCCTGACTGACGGTATCGTGCAAATCCCGAGCAATCCGCTTTCGTTCTTTCTCGATGATTTCCTCTTCCTGAGTAAGACTGTGATTTTCAGCTTTTTGAAGAGCCTCTGTCAAGAGGTTAAGTTTCCCTGACAAGGACTTGAAACTGGCATCCAAATCTGGGTCTGCAAGCTGAACCACTTCTTGTCCTGCCAACAAACGCTTGAGATTAACCTGCATTTTTCGTAAAGAAAGCTCTTCCATACCTCTCCAAAACAGGGCTAAAAGACAGGTCATGGACAAGCTGAATACCAACAGCAAAAAGACAAATTTTTCTGTTTTTTCGACATCATGCAAGAAAAGAGACCAGTCAAAATCAAGGATTTCCAGCAAGCTGTGGGAGAGAAATAAGACAAATAGGAAGGAGGTGAGGGCAATGATTACATAAGCTTGCTTTTTCATCCTCTAACCACCTCCACATCGCCAATCATAGTGGTCAAGAAAATCTTGACACTCTTGTTACTCTTAAGATAGTCTCTTGTTTCTTGATGATAGTGTTCATTGCGGAGGGCTCGCTTGGGCTGGTTGAAAAAAGTCAAATCACCATAGAGACAATTAACGCTGAGACTGACTTCCACATCTACAGGGACGATGATTTTGGTCGATCCTACCATCTTTCTGAGGATAATAACATTGTCATGATTGGTTAGGATGACCCACTCCAAATGAATGGTGTCCTTACCCATGAGACGAAAGAGATTGATATCATCAAATTGGCAAGTCTGGTAGCTTGAAAAATGATGGAGATTCCCAAACCAACGATTTTTCTCCTTCTTAACCGTCACCACCTCTTCAAAAACCAAATTTGTCTGCTCTTTTTCCTGATTCATCATTGGATAAAGAAGAAAGAGGCTGTATATAACCGCAACAAAAATAGCTAGAATCACAAAGGGATTGAGCATGACGATGAAAAAGAAGAGAATGGTTGCCACCACCAAAAGAAGGTTATTTCCCTCTTTACCGGTGTAATAGCGAATCAAAAGCAGAAAGAGGAATAGAATCAGCAGAAAACGCGAAAAATGCTCTGAAACCATCAAAATCAGAGCTCCCGTCAAAAGACAGGCTTCGACAAATAAAAAGATTTTAAATTTTCTCATACATGCGTCCTCTCCCTTCTATTTTATCACAATTCAAAAAAGTCACCTCGGTCTGAAGATGGAAAAAAGGCGGTGGTTACGCCTTTTTCATCTGATCTTTTGCTTCTTTTAATTTTCCATAAAGAATATAGTCTACTTTTTGCAAATCTGCTATGGTGGCACAATTAAGAGCACACATAATCAAACGCAGATCGTCTTTCCAGCCTTGGACAATGGAAATCACCTCTTCCACTGTGTAGCTTTCAACCAATTCCAGAACTGTTCGAGACAGTCCCACAGCCTTTGCGCCAAAGACCAAGCACTTAATCATATCCAGTGGATTCCGAACCCCTCCACTGACCAAGAGTTCAACCTTGTCTTTCCAGTCTTGGGCATTGAGAAGAGCCTGCATGGTGGACTGGCCCCATTGATTGAGATAATCACGCTGACCACTGCGACGGTTTTCAATATAGGCAAAGCTGGTACCACCACGACCTGACAGGTCAAAGGTTCGAACGCCCAATTCATAGGCTCTCTCGATGGTCTTCACATCCATTCCAAAGCCCACTTCCTTTAGGACAATCGGAACAGGGATTTGCTTGCCATAGTCTGCTAGGTGCGATTGCCAGTTTCTAAACGTTCTTTCTCCCTCAGGCATGAGCAATTCCTGCATGACGTTGACATGCACTTGCAAGAGAACAGGATTCATCTCTTCTACAGTCTGAAGACCTAACTCGACAGGCTTGTCCAATCCAATATTGGTTCCAAGAAGGAGATTTGGATGATCAGACTTGACAGAAAAAGAGTCAGCTGCTGGATCTTTAAGGGCTGCGCTATAAGAACCCGTTACAAATAAAATATCACAGGCTTCCGCCACCTGAGCCAGCTTTTGATTGATTTCTCTTCCCTTATCGCTTCCACCCGTCATGGCATTGATATAAAAAGGAAAATCCCACTTTCGACCAGCAAACTCTGTCGACAGATCGACTTCATCCAGGTCGTAAAGAGGCAAGGAAGAATGAATCAACTCCACCTCATCAAAGCTATTATAGGAACTTTTCTGCTCAAGGGCATAGCGGATGTGCTCATCCTTACGATTTGTCGTCATGTCCTATCCTTTCTTGGTATAAGAGCTCAATCCCCAGATCGGCCCAACGGTTTTTTAGGGTTTTAGTTGATTGCTCATCAAAACTCAAGGCAATACCACAATCACCACCACCAGCACCGCTACTCTTGGCGACAGCTTGCAAATCTTGACTAGCTTCTTTCAACTGTCTAAGCGAAGGCGTGTAAATATCTGTGCTCAAGCCTTCTAAGAGCTTGCTGGCCACTTCTACTTGCTCGATAATTTTTTCTGATTTCACCTGTTCCAAGGCTTCTACCAAAGAAACCACCGTTTCTTTTGAGGAACTTAAAAAATTCTGATTGATATTTTGCTTGATTTGCTGGACCATGTGACTCGATACAGCCACTTCCTTGGTCCATCCCACTAGGAAATCACATTCTAGGGCAGGTTGTACATGTGAGATTGAAAAGCCCCAATCACGCTCTAAAACAGTCGCTAAGTTTTCTTCTTCCAACCAAGCAGCCACCTTCTGGCGATCAAATGACTGGTAGAGAACCAAATCCTCTGCCACAATACAGGCAATGTCCCCCATAGAACCATTGTCTCCGCGCTTAAGCAAGACAGCACTGGCCAGCTTGAACAAGAGGTTCTGATCAATCGAAAGATTATACAGAGCCAGCAGAGCCTTGATGACCAAGACAACGACGCTACCGCTAGAACCTAAACCAAACTTTTTCCCTTCTCGTTCCATTTTTCCACGGATTTCTAGAGAAAAAGGTCGCAAGGTCTGCCCACGATAAACGAGGAAGCCATTCATCAAAGCAATTGTTTCTTGAATCAAGCTATAGTCAGGATTTGGCGTCAAATCAACTGCGAAATCAAACATATCTGAGTAGATACGGTAACTATCAGAAAAAGCAATCTCGCCCTTCATATAGATGGGAATAGCCTTTATCAAGGCCAACTGTCCGGGCTCTAAAATAGCATATTCACCTGCCCAATAAAGTTTCCCGCAAGTTTTAACAGCAATCATCTTGACTCAAATCCTTTGTTTTTGACACAATCAAGCGATAACGTTGACCGAAGATTTCTGACAAATGCTCCAAGTCTTTCTCTTGACAGAGGACTTTGACATTGGGTCCTGCATCCATAGTAAAGTAGCAGGCTTCCCCTTGTTCACGAAGCTGGCGGACAAAGTCCATGGCTTCATAGCTTGCATCCGTCAGATAAGAAAAGGCTGGTGATGCTGTTTTGGTCGTAGCGTGCATAGCCAGGGCATTTTTCTCCGTTAATTCCCCAACCTTAGCAAAGTCGTTCTCTTTGAGATAAACCAGCATATCCTGATAATCCTTCTCAGACTGACGCACCCAGTCATCAAAGGTCGTCGAGGTTTCCACACAAAGTTTCATCCCGTCACGGCTAGAGATTGGTTTTTTCTTATCCTCTAGCACCAACATAATCATAGCTAGTTTCAAGTCTGTCTCTACAAGGTAAATTTCCCCGCTATCCTTGTCCCAGGCACCTAGCGGTCCATAAAAACTCCGAGAGGAAGAACCTGAGGCAAACTTAGCCTCCTGTGCCAACTGACTTCTATCCAAGCCAAGCTTGAAATAAGCATTGCAAGCCTTAACTAAGGCGGATAAACCACTAGAACTTGAAGACAAGCCCGCTGCGGTAGGCATATTGTTTTGAGTATCAATACGAACAAAGCCATCACCATCTGGACGGTAGCGGTCAATAATCTTGCTCATCTTGGCATGCTCAACCTCATTTTGTAACTGACCATTGATATAAAATGCATCAGCAGTCGCATCCGTTGGTAAAGGCGACAAGGTCGTCTCCGTATACATATTCTCCAAAGTCAGAGAGATACTGCTAGTAGCAGGCACCATCTCTTTTTCTTTTTTCTTTCCCCAATATTTGATAATAGCAATATTTGCGTAGGAACGTACTGTTACAGGCTCTCTATCCATATCTGAACAGCTCCTTTCTCTTCTAATCTTTCTACTAGTTCTTGTGCGTGTGGCAAATTGGGTGCCAAGGCTATGATACAGCCTCCAAGCCCACCACCGCTCATCTTGGCACCCAGAGCTCCATGTTTAAGAGCCGTTTCAACCAAAGAATCTGCCTCAGGACTACTAACACCAATTTCTTTTAAATGCAAATGCGCTTGACTAAGGATTTGTCCCAGCCCTTCAGCATCTTTTCGTGAAATCGCTTCTTCTGCCTGCCGAGTCAATTCTCCCAAGGCATGCAAAAACGGTAAGGCATCCTTGCCCTTGCTTTGAACCACTTGGATGGCTTCACGAGTATGACCATAAACACCCGTATCGGCAATCACCAAATAGGCGGATAAATCCATCTCAAGCTCTGTAAATCCTACGTTCTTAATAAAGCGAATAGGCTGGTCACTGAGACAGGTCTTAGCATCCAAACCACTAGGATTCATATGGGCAATCATCTCAGCTCGATTGACCAAGATTTCTAGTACATCATGAGGCAGTTCTGCCTGATAATAGTCAAATACCGCACGAATGGCCGCTATGCTGATAGCCGCTGACGAACCCATTCCCCGTTTTTCAGGGATAGCCGAGTCAATCTCACAGCGAATGCAGGCTTCTTTGATATTCAAATACTCCAGAGAAGCATAAACTGCCATGGACAAGGTATCCTCCTCATAGAGACGCCAAGGACTCGCTGAAGGAACTACCTTACAAGTCACCTCCACCTCCAAAAGAGGCAGAGAAATGGCAGGATAGCCGTAAACGACCGCATGCTCCCCTATTAAAATAATCTTACTATGTGCCTGACCGACACCAATTTTTTTTGTCATTTTTTCCTTTTACTAGACGAAAAGAACGTCTTATTTTCATACAAGTATTTATTCTTTCCTATCTATTTTATTATATTTTCACAAAAAAAGCGATTGTTTCCATTCACAATCGCCTCTTTCATTATTGAACCCATTCGCCATTATAATTGACAGAATAGCCATCTACGGTCGTATTCACTGCCAAGGCACCTGAGCTATAAGCGTAGTACCATTTACTACCGACCTGGAACCAGCCAGTTGCCATAGTTCCTGATGAACGGAGATAGTACCACTTGTTACCGAGGTATTGCCAGCCAATTTTCATATCACCATTTGACTGGTCTAAATAATACCAAGTTGAGCCTTCTTGATACCAGCCAGTTGCCATTGCACCTGATGAACGGAAGTAGTACCACTTATTGCCAAGTTGTTTCCAACCAGTTTGCATTGTAGCAGTTATTGGATCTAGATAGTACCAAGTTGAGTTATCATTGGTCCAACCACGCACTAGCTCCCCAACCGTCAAACTGTCGATACGAGCATCAAAGCCACTATCCTTCTGTAAATAATACAATGTCCTTCGTCAGAAATCCAACCAGTTTTTAAAGTATGATAACTACGTTGATCTTCAAAATAATAGACTCGTTTCTCTGCTGAACTATCATATTGTTCCCCATGATGTTTGTTGGTATTTGTAGCAGTTTTTGCCTCTAAAACTTGCTTGCCAACAAATTCTTGAAGAACCCCATCTTGGTTAAAGTAGTACCATTGTGGCATTGGCATAGATTCTAATCTTAAACCATTTGGGTAAGGACCAATTGTACTACCTTTAGATGGAAACGGGATATATTGCCAGCCGACAACCATTTCTCCTGATACATAATCAAAATAATAGGTCTTGCCATCAATAACTCGCCAGGCCTTTTCTTTGATCTCACCCTTCTTGTAGTAGGTTCTACCATTTTCTTGGACAAATTGCCAGCCTTCTGAATCAGCATCATCCGCCAGTACTGCACTTGTTGCTAGCAAACCGAAGAAAAAGACTGCTAATGCAATTTGCATCAATTTTTTTATGATTTTCATTAGACTTATCCTCCATAGCTGATTGTAGCAAATACAAAATCGCATGTCAATATATAGAACACCCCTCAAAAAAGCAGTTACATAACTGCAACTGCTTTTCTATTCTTGCATGGTGTAACCGACACCACGAACGGTTTTAATGTAACTTTTTTGACCTTTTACATCAAGCTTGCTACGTAGATAACGGATATAGACATCCACGATATTGGTTTCGGTCGCACTTTCATACTTCCAGACACTTTCCAACAACTGCTCACGAGTCAGAACTTTCTTGCTTCCCATAAGAGTGGCCAAAAGGTCATACTCACGACGCGTCAGAGCAATCATCTCCTCGCCACGATAAACGGTATGATGTTCTACATCCATACGCAGATTACGGTAAGACGTTGGAACCTTCATCTGACTGCAGTGTTGATCGATAAAGTCCCGACCTCGGAAAATCGCTGAAATACGAGCTACCAGATTGTCAATAATAACCGGCTTATAGATGTAAGAAACAGCAAAGCGTTGGATTGTCTCAATCTGATCTTGCAATTCTTCGCGATGGTCTAAGACCATGATGACTGAGGCTGGCTTAGTCCGACTCAGCTTGTCTGCAAAATCCTGGGCTGTCATATCCCCCAGACGAGCATTCAATAAAATCAAGTCATAGTCTGTCTGAAGAGCCATGGAGAGGGCCTTTTGCCCCTCCTCAACCTGATCAACTCGGTATTGCTCTTTTTGGAGTTCCAAACTTAAAAAATGAGCTAGATTTCGTTCTTTCTCAAGTAATAAAATCCGTTTCCCCATGGCAGACCTACTTATTTTTCGTCATACCAAGAGTAGTGGAATGTTCCTTCTTTGTCTTTACGTTGGTAAGTGTGGGCACCAAAGTAATCACGTTGCGCTTGGATCAAGTTAGCTGGAAGGTCAGCTGAACGGTAGCTATCAAAGTAAGTAATAGCTGCTGAGAAAGTTGGCACTGGCACACCAGCTTGAACCGCAAGAGCTACGATATCACGCACTGCTTGTTGGTACTTAGCAGTAACATCCAAGAAGTACTCATCCAAAAGAAGGTTGGCAAGATCTGCATCACGGTTGTAAGCATCTGTAATCTTTTGCAAGAAACGAGAACGGATGATACAGCCATCACGCCAGATAGATGCGATGTCTGCAAATGGCAAGTTCCAGTTATTTTCTTTAGAAGCTACACGCAATTGAGCAAAACCTTGTGCGTATGAAATGATTTTTGAGAAGTAAAGGGCTTGACGGATTTTTTCAATCAACTCAGCCTTGTCTCCTTCAAAGTTGAAGGCAGCTGGTTTTGGAAGAACCTTGCTTGCATGTACACGTTCTTCTTTGTAAGTTGAAATGTATCGTGCAAATACTGACTCAGTGATGAGTGACAATGGCACACCAAGGTCAAGTGATGATTGACTAGTCCATTTACCAGTTCCCTTGTTACCTGCGGCATCAAGGATGTAGTCTACGATTGGTCCATCTTGACCTTCATCGTCTTTACGGCTCAAGATATCAGCTGTGATTTCTATCAAGTAGCTGTCCAATTCACCCTTGTTCCACTCAGTAAAGATTTCAGCCATATCTTCTGCTGAAAGGCCTAGCAAGTGTTGCATCAAGTCATAACTTTCTGCGATCAATTGCATATCACCATACTCGATACCGTTGTGAACCATTTTCACATAGTGACCAGCTCCATCAGGACCGATATAAGTCACACATGGTTTGCCATCTTCTGGTGCTTTAGCTGAGATTTCTTCAAGAACATCCGCAACCAATTCGTAGGCCTCTTTTTGTCCACCAGGCATGATAGAAGGACCTTCTAGTGCACCTTTTTCACCACCAGAAACCCCAGTACCGATAAAGTTGATACCTGAGTTTGCCAATTCTTCATTACGACGGATTGTATCTTTGTAGAAAGTGTTTCCTCCGTCGATCAAGATATCACCCTTGTCAAGGTGTGGAAGAAGGGCTTGAATTGTAGCATCTGTACCAGGTCCAGCTTGAACCATGAGCATGATACGACGAGGTTTTTCGATTGAGTTTACAAAACTTTCAACGTCATAGCTTGGTACAAAGTTCTTTTCAGGATGGCAAGCAATTACATCTTCAGTTTTTTCTTTACTACGGTTGTAAATAGCAACTGTGTAACCACGAGATTCAATATTAAGGGCAAGGTTACGACCCATTACGGCCATACCAACAACACCAAAGTTAGCTTTTGTCATTTGACACTCCTCTTGTTTAATTTGTTTTATTTTATCATTTTTACTTTTGAAAAGAAAGAATTTTGTAACGACTGCTTAGTAGTCCAAGTCATCCGCATGTCCAGAACCATTTCCAACAAAGTATCCTGTCTTACAGTTAAGGGTAAAGAGATAGGTTCCATCTGGCTTGTAGAGGTTGTAATAACCATTGCCATTAACGATATTAACACGTTCAAGGATATATTGGTTACCAGTGATATAACCACGTGAACGTGAAGTCGCTAGAATTTGTTCTAAGACACCATCCGCGAAATCCCAGGCAGAATTATTGCTATCATCAATAGCAGACTGGTTATAAGAAACACGACTCGCACTTCTTTGAACAGCAACTCCTGCACTTGATACACCCATATTGACTTCACTGCGGGTACTTCTAGTTTCAGTTGATGCAGTATTTGAGCTACTTGGACTTGTCTCACTAGCAGTATTTTCGCTTGCTTGACTAGAGCTTGAGCTGCTAGTTTCACTTGAACTTGAGCTTGAAGCACTTGTTTGCTGGCTCTTACCAAGGCTGATAGCCTTATCTAGAACTTTATCAAGCTCCGTATTTCCAGTTTTAATATCTGTAAATTTAGCATCTGATTTAGCTTTAGCGTTAGTATCCAAGACACCATCCATAATAGCTGGTTTCTCAAATTGAGCATTGACATCTTGAATGGCCTTGATTTGAGTTGCTAGGCTATCATACTTAGATTTTGCAAGCGTATATTCACGACTACCTTCTAGCTTATCAAGCAAGGTTTTCAGTTGACTCAGTTTATCAAACTGGCTATTCTTCAAAGCCGTTTTGTTGCTATCTGTATAGAAGGCATCATATAAATTATTGAATTCTTCCGCATCTGACTGCGTATTTGTAGTTGATTGAGAAGTTTGGATTTCCTTGGTCGAACGAGCCACTTGACGATAAACATAATAACCAGTTCCAAGGATAAGAACCACTAAGGCTGCTAGAATACCGTAAAGCACCCATTTCTTCTTACTTTTTCCATCTTCACTATCTGTGACTCGAGAACGCGTGAGAGCCTCTTCCGTTCCAACTAATGGTACCTCTTCCTTCTCAAATTCTTCGACAAGAGGAGCTTCTGAAACTCGTGTTAATTCTAAATCATCAAACTGACGCAATTCATCTTCTGGAGCTGGAGAAGTTACTCCTGTTTCCTCACGAAGCTCTTGAAGCAAATTATCCAGAGTCTGAGTCTCCTCTACCTCTTCTTTTTCAACTAAATCATCCTTGCTAAACTGACGTGTTTCAAACTTATCTGCCTCAATTTCATCTTTATGTTGTTTCACATACTTGTCCAAGATAGAATCTCCAGGCAACACACCTGCTTCCACCTCTTCATTTTTTCGCATGGCTTCTCCAACCGTTAGCTCTTTGGCATCATCAAAATCAAATTGCGCTTCTTGATGTTCTGTTTTATGACGATTCCGTCTTTTCTTACTCATGAGTTTTCCTTCCTACTTTACTTCCTGACGTTTAACACGTTGACCAAAATATTGATACAAATCAACTTTTAAAGTTCCGTTGTACAACTTCCGTTTCTTATCCGCCTGACTACCGTACTTGGTCTCAAAGGCTTCATCACTGGTTAAGATAAACTTGCTCCACGTTTTCAGCGGTGCAAATACTTGACCCATCTCAGCATAAAGCTTGGTAACCCCTGCATCATCTGACAAGCGTTCCCCATAAGGCGGGTTAGAGATAATCACTCCATTGATTTTATCAGAACGCAAATCCTGCACGCGCATCTGCTTAAAGGTAATATCTCCTGCAACCCCTGCTGCCTGAGCATTGACCTTAGCAATTTCCACCATGCGAGCATCGATATCACAGCCCATGATATCTAGCTCAAGCTCACGATCCACTTTCTTAGCTGCTTCAGTACGAACTTCTTGGATCAAGCGATCGCTAATCCAGTTCCATTCCTCAAAAGCAAAGGAGCGACGAAGACCAGGAGCCATCTTTCTAGCAATCATAACTGCCTCGATACAGAAAGTTCCTGAACCACAGGTCGGATCAATCAAGGGTTTGTCTGGATACCAGTTAGAGAGTTGCAAAATAGCTGCTGCCATGTTTTCCTTGATAGGAGCCCCACCTTTTTCGGTACGATAGCCACGTTTAAAGAGGCTAGTCCCTGTCGTATCAATCATGACAGTTACTACATCTTTGAGAATAGAAACCTCAATCTTAAACTCTGGGCCATTCTCCATCAGAGGAATACCTTCTGGGCGGGCGTAGTGTTTCTGCAATTTCTTAACAACGGCCTTCTTTGAAATAGCCTGAACACTGGGTTCATTGTGTAGTTTAGATTTCACACATTTGGCTTTTGAAATCGGAAATCGAGCTCCAAGTGGTAAATAATTTTCCCAATCTAGAGCGAAAACTCCCTGAAAGAGCTCTTCAAAAGTCTTAGCTGGGAAAGTTCCTACGATAATCTTGATACGGTCTGCCGCTCGAAGCCAGAGGTTGGTTTCGATGATGGCTTTCGCATCTCCTTGAAAACGAACACGTCCGTTTTCAACTTGACAATCGTAGCCCAACTCTCGCACTTCACGACCAACGACAGCCTCAAGACCAGCTGCAGCAGTAGCGATTAAATTAAATTCTTTTTTCATTTTCAGTCTTATAAGACCTTTCTGTATGTCCACTTTAAAAAATGAGGTTGAGAAAGTTTTCTCAGCCCCAACCTATATGCAATTTTCTATAAGCCATGTTTTGTTCCAGAAGTGACTAGGACCACTCCCTTCGATAATCATCTGTCTACCACTAACAACTTACAGCTGATAGCAGTCAGAGTACTACGTTCGTTTCCGTGTACTCCATGCCCCGACCGAAATTTGGGTTGCTAGCTTGAGGGGTTTACCGCGTTCCACTCTCTCTGTTTCCAGAAAGACTCCGTCACTGTGGCACTTTCAAGCCTACTCTGGCCTATCCAAGGACTTAGCCATTTCGACTGCCGTAACGATCTCTCGTCCCTAGGCTTATGGATTCGCCTAGCACAAACACTACAGGCATCACAGCCTGTGCTAGCATGGACTTTCCTCATGAAAAGAAATTCTCCTCACGCGATTATCCAAAAATTGCACTTTTCAAATACACTCTTATAAATCAGAGTTATCCAAAATTTGTTTACCAAATACTTCTTTCTCAAGACGATTTAGACGTTTTAAAATATCAAAATTCGTCATAGAAGTTGTTGCTGTCATTTCAAGTGGTTCTGCTTGAACCGGTGCAGATTCAGGTTTGCGAGACAATTCTTCCTTCAACTCTGTAATTTCTTGACGGAGAGACTTGACTAAGGCAGCATAAGTTTCGTAGTCCTTGATGACATCGTCCAAAAATTCATCAACTTCAACCTTACTATACCCACGGACTTCACGTCCAAACTCTTGCTCGAAAATATCTTTTGCTGAAAAAATAATACTTGCCATCTCTCTCTCCATTCTCGGTTTCTAATAGTATTATTATATAAAAAAAGGCAAACAAAAATCAAGGTCAAAGCCTTACTTTTCAGAAAAATTTTCTGCTAGCTCATTTAAGTCTTCAAAGGTTAACCTTTTTATGCGATAACCTTCCTGATTTTTCATCAAATTGTCTATAAATTTTAATTTAGTCTCATTTTCTGGATCATAGAAAAAATAAGCTAAATCAGTATTTTCCAGTAAAAATCGTTGGTAGTCTCGTAGTTGCCCCATATGTTCATATTTAGGATAGGCATATTTGACAAAATCGACCTGCTTAAATTGGCTAAGTTTAAGCTGATTCGCTTCATTCCAATTTTCCCCGTGTGTTTCAAAATCAAAAATGGTCGCTAGGCTGAAATCATATTCTTCTTTCATTTCATTTGCGACATAAAGAACCCAGGATTCAAATCCCAAGTTCCCTGTAAAGACCAGCCATTTAATCCCTTCTTCTGCTAAATTTTCTAAATCACGGCGAATGGCTTTCTTTATAATTTTTAACCTGATATCTTTTTCATTAAACAAACCCAAGTCAAAATTAGAATATCCCATAATTAAAGCTGTAGTCATTTTTACACCTTTCTTTCTATTTTTATGGTATAATAGAGTGATGTTATTGTACCAATAAGGAGAAATATGGTCAACTATCCTCATAAAATTTCATCAAAAAAAAGCCAAACATCCATTTCTCAACCAAAAAATTTCGCAAATCGAGGAATGACTTTTGAAAAGATGATTAACGCTACAAACGACTACTATCTGACGCATGGTATGGCAGTTATCCATAAAAAGCCAACGCCTGTTCAGATTGTTCGAGTAGACTATCCTCAACGTAGTCGAGCCAAAATTGTAGAAGCCTACTTTAGACAAGCTTCCACAACAGATTACTCTGGCGTATATAGAGGACATTACATTGACTTTGAAGCCAAGGAAACGCGGCAAAAAAATGCTATCCCAATGAAGAACTTCCATCTTCACCAGATTCAACATATGGAACAAGTTCTAGAACAGCAGGGCATTTGCTTCGTACTACTTCATTTTTCTTCTCGACAAGAAACTTATTTGTTGCCGGCACTTGATTTGATTCGCTTTTATCATCAAGATAAGGGCCAAAAATCAATGCCACTTGGATATATTCAAGAATACGGATATTTAATAAAGCAAGGAGCTTTCCCTCAAATTCCCTATCTCGATATTATCAAAGAACGTTTACTAGGTGGTAAAACAAGATGAATAAACAAACTATTCTGCGATTCTTAAAGTATATTGGAATTACATTTCTTACCTTATTTATCGCATTATTTCTATTAGGTGGAGGTGTCTTCCTCTACTTTGTTAGCAAGGCTCCAGCCTTATCTGAAAGTAAATTAGTTGCGACAACCTCTAGCAAGATTTATGACAACAAAAACGAACTGATTGCTGACCTTGGATCTGAACGTCGCGTAAATGCCCAAGCAAATGAAATTCCTACTGACTTGGTCAAGGCCATCGTGTCTATCGAAGACCACCGTTTCTTTGATCATAGAGGTGTTGATACCATTCGTATCATGGGGGCGGCATTGAGAAACCTCCAAGGGAAAGGAGGGCTCCAAGGGGCTTCAACCTTGACTCAGCAATTGATTAAATTAACTTATTTCTCTACTTCAACTGCCGATCAAACCTTGTCACGTAAAGCCCAAGAAGCTTGGCTAGCCGTTCAATTAGAGCAAAAAGCAACCAAGCAAGAAATCCTGACCTACTACATCAACAAAGTCTACATGTCTAACGGTAACTATGGAATGCAAACCGCAGCCGAAAATTACTATGGAAAAGACTTGAAGGATTTAAGCTTGCCACAGTTAGCACTCCTAGCCGGAATGCCTCAAGCACCAAACCAATATGATCCATATTCCCATCCAGAAGCTGCTCTAGAGCGTCGTAACTTGGTACTTTCAGAAATGAAGGGACAGAAGTATATCAGTGCAGAAGATTACGAAAAAGCTATTAATACGCCTATCACTGACGGTCTTCAAAGCTTGAAGTCAGCCAATAGTTACCCAGCCTATATGGACAACTACCTCAAAGAAGTAATCGACCAAGTCGAACAAGAAACGGGCTACAACCTTCTTACCACAGGTATGGAAGTCTATACTAATGTCGACAAAAATGTTCAACAGAGACTTTGGGATGTTTATAACACAGATGAATACGTTGCTTATCCAGATGATGAACTCCAAGTAGCTTCCACTATCGTGGATGTAACAAATGGTAAAGTCATTGCTCAGTTAGGGGCACGTCACCAATCAAGTAATGTATCTTTCGGAATCAACCAAGCCGTTGAAACCAATCGTGACTGGGGTTCTACTATGAAACCAATCACTGACTATGCTCCCGCTTTAGAATATGGAGTCTATGACTCTACTGCTTCTATTGTACATGATGTTCCTTATAACTATCCTGGTACTGATACTCCTGTCTACAACTGGGATCATGGTTACTTTGGGAATATTACAATTCAGTATGCACTCCAACAATCACGAAATGTCACAGCCGTTGAGACTTTGAATAAGGTCGGTCTAGATAGATCTAAAACCTTCCTTAATGGTCTTGGTATCGACTATCCAAGCATGCATTATGCAAACGCCATTTCAAGTAACACAACTGAATCCAACAAACAGTACGGTGCAAGTAGTGAAAAAATGGCTGCTGCTTATGCCGCCTTTGCTAATGGTGGTATTTACCACAAACCAATGTATATCAATAAAATCGTCTTCAGTGATGGTAGTGAAAAAGAATTTTCTGATGCTGGTACACGAGCTATGAAAGAAACTACTGCCTATATGATGACCGAAATGATGAAAACTGTTTTAGCTTACGGAACCGGACGTGGTGCTTACCTACCATGGCTTCCACAAGCAGGTAAGACAGGTACTTCTAACTATACTGATGACGAAATTGAAAAGTATATCAAGAACACTGGCTACGTAGCTCCAGATGAAATGTTTGTAGGTTATACTCGTAAGTATTCTATGGCTGTATGGACTGGTTACTCAAATCGTTTAACTCCAATCGTTGGAGATGGTTTCCTAGTTGCTGCTAAGGTTTATCGCTCAATGATATCGTATCTATCAGAAGATGACCAACCTGGAGATTGGACGATGCCAGACGGCCTGTTCCGAAATGGAGAATTCGTCTTCCAGAACAACGCAAAGAACACATGGAATAATTCAGCAACACAACAAACACAAACGGTAGAAACTCCAAGCACAACAGCTGAAAGTTCAACTACACAGGCAAGTACGACGGTTGGTCAACAACCCAATAATGCTCCAGCAACTGATCCTAATCAAGGACAAGCTAGTCAGGCTGTTCAACCGACACAACCAGTACAACCAACGCCACAAAATCCACAAGTTCAACAACCACAACAGTGAGATGAAAGAAAATCCTGAGAATAAAAACTCAGGATTTTTTCTACAAAAAAATTAGTTTCATAATCTTTGAAAGTGAAGAGAGGTTTCAACTCATTTTCGATAAACCAAAAGAAGTTAGCGAATAACTAACTTCTTTTTATCTTATTTCACATGTTTTGCAAGTTCTTCTTGCGCTTTTTTATTGGATTCTTCTTTTTCTTTCATCCATTTATCTTGAGCTTTTTGGTATTCATCCACAGTGACTGCCTTGTCTTGAAGTTCCAAGTATTTGTATAGGAGCGGATCGCTTGTCCCCTTGTTACCAGAGAAGGCAAACGGCATCGTAAATGGTACCATCTTAGACAAGATTGGGCGACCAGTGAGTGATGTTGTTGGAATAATCAAGGCACTATCTGTCAACCAAGCTTGGGCTGTAGCATACTTATCATAACGTTTTGCTACATCTATTGTCTCATTTCCAGCTTCAGTTACCAATTTCTCATAGTCGTTCAGACCAACCTTCTTAGCTGCAGCATTATCTGTACCAGAATCAAAGCCAAAGTAGGTTTTAGTGTTTTCACCAACTGATGGTTTGATAATATCGAGGTAAGTAGATGGATCCGCAAAGTCTGGAGACCAACCAACATTATCTGAAATATCCCAATCTTCCCCAGCTGCTGTTTCAGCAAAGTAGGTAATATTCAAGACTTCATCTTTTTGTAGTTGTTGAATATCAATTACGACATTATCTGTACCCAAGGTTTCTTCAACCGATTGTTTGAAAGATTGAACACGTTGAACTTTTGTAGTTGCTGTCTGATCAACAGGCATGTCTAGGTGAATTGGGAAAGTCACGCCTTCTGCCTGTAAAGCTGACTTAGCCTTCGCAAATTCGGCCTTGGCTTTTTCAGGATTGTAGAGACCATCTTGGGCATCGGCCAGATTAACATCCTTCCATTCATCCCCATAGGTTACTAATTTTTCTTTGACCATATCGCCAAAGTTTTTCCCATCTGCTTGAACAAATGTTGGTGGCACAAAGAGATTACGCAAAATTTTGCTTGCACCACTGGCACCGTTCACTTGTGAAGCATAGGCCGTACGATCAAAACCAAAGGCAATAGCCTGACGGAAATCCTTGTTTAAGAGAGCCTTTTTAGTAGATGTCTTTTGTTCGTCGCTAGTCTTAGAAGTATATTTATAGGACTGACGATCAATATTTGTACCAACTAGATAAGTCGTAGAGTCTTGTTGGGTATAGACAATATTGTCCTTCATCGTTTTTTCAAGTTCTGCAAAACTTGCATTTGTAGGATAAAGTCTGGCTGCTGTAAGACTACCATCTTTAAAGTTTTCCGCAGGTTTGCTGGTATCTTGACCATCCCAGAATGACAATTTTATCTTATCAACATGAACATTATCTTTATCCCAGTAGTTAGGGTTTTTTGCAAATTCAACGGAAGATTTAGCCACAAGAGATTTTAACAAATAAGGACCATTATACAAGATACTGCTTGGATCTGTCGCTTTAGCAAAATCATCCCCTTTTGAGTTCAAAAACTCTTCATTAACTGGTGCCAAGACACCCATTGTTGTTTTAGAATTCCAAAAACTTTCAGGTTTGTTCAAAGTGTATTGGACTGTTTGATCGTCAAGGGCTTTAATTCCAACTTGAGAAAAATCTTTATTTTCTCCCTTAGCATAAGCATCCAGCCCCTTGATTGAATCCTGTACCAAGTAAAGAGCTTGTGATTTCTTATCTGTTGCATATTTAAGACCTGTTACAAAGTCTTGAGCCTTGACAGGAGCATATTCTTCCCCTTCAGATGTGTACCACTTGGCATCCTGACGAATCTTATAAGTGTAGGTCAAACCATCTTTAGAAACTGACCAGTCCTCTGCCATAGAGGGAACAAGATTCCCATAACGGTCATTTTCAAGCAATCCATCAATGACGTTACTAGTAATGTTTGAAGTAGCTGCCTTGCTGGTTGTCAAATAGTTGAGATTATCTGGGTCTGTCTCGTAGGTAAATGCAAAAGTCTGCTCACCTTTAGTAGCAGAACCACCAGAACAAGCCGCTAAGACACCAGCTGCTAATAAAGTGACTCCCGCAAGAGCCAATACTTTCCTTGTTTTCATAGTATTCTCCTTTGTTTTTCTATCCATTATAGACCCTTTTTAAAGTCCTGTCAATAGAATTTTCAGAATTTTAGAAAATTATTTTTTAAACAATAGATTTGCAAAAATATGAATAATATCAAAAATACCTCAACTACATTAGGTAGTCAAGGAATTATTAATCATATTTGAAAATAGCATCTGAGAAACAGTTTTAATTCTTTAATCTAACTCATTTCTTACACACTGCAAAGCTGTTGTCATGAGAATATTATATCTATTATTTTCGTGGGGAGTTCATTAACGACCAGGATTCAAATTAGTTAATATCACTTTTTACTTCTTGTTTATAAAATTCTTTCAAGGCATCTTGCCAAGTTGGAATAACAAATCCAGTAGCTTTAGCTTTAGCCAGACTCATTGTTGAGTTTAACGGACGTTTAGCTTTTGCTGGAAATTGACTTGAATCTACTGGCTTGATTTCCACATCTGTATCTTTCAAAATTTCAACTGCAAAATCATACCAAGTTGTGTCTTCTGTTGCGTCATTCGATAAATGATAGTAACCAAATTCCTTGCAATTTTCAGCTAGATAAGTCATAAATTCAGCCAAGGTACGAGTCCAAGTTGGGCGACCATGCTGGTCATTTACAACCGTTAATGTCTTATGAGTTTTCGCAAGGTTTTGCATCGTAAAAACAAAGTTTTTACCGTAATTTCCAAATACCCAGGCAGTACGGATAATATAGAAATTAGACACATACTTCTCAACTAACTCTTCTCCCATGCGCTTTGTACGTCCATATTCTGTCTGTGGATCTGGTCGATCATCAACTTCCCACTCTTCTCCAACTGGTTTCTTACCGTCAAAGACATAGTCGGTGGAAATATAAACTAGGGTTGCACCATGCTTTTCAGATGCTTTTGCGACATTTTCTGTCCCCGTAACATTGATAGCAAAGTCTAATTCTTTCCCTTCATCCTCTGCTGCATCAACAGCGGTGTAGGCAGCACAGTGGTATACTAAAGTCGGTTTAACTTCTTCAAAAACTTTCTCAACCATTTCTTCATTTGTAATATCCATCTCAGCCACATCTACTGCTACGTATTCTTCATTACGCTCATCTAATAAATAACGAAGTTCAGTTCCTAATTGGCCTTTTGCTCCTGTAATTAAAATCATCTCTATACCTTTCAACTTTGTAACTCTTCCCAATATAGCAATAAAAAGCAGCGATTTCCTGCTTTTTATAATTTAATAATCTCCTGAGTCTTAGCATAATTAGCTTCAACAGCTTCTTTCTCTGCTTTCCACCAGTCTTGGTTGTCTGTGTACCACTTGATGGTCTCTTTGAGACCTGCTTCAAAATTAGTAAATTCTGGTTTCCAACCTAACTCATCACGGAGCTTACTAGCGTCAATCGCATAGCGGAGGTCATGTCCTGCACGGTCAGTTACATGATCATAGGCATCTGCAGCTTGGCCCATTTCCTTAAGGATAAGTTCCAAAACTTCCTTATTGTTCTTCTCCCCATCAGCTCCAATCAAGTAGGTTTCACCGATTTGACCTTTTGTCAAGATTGTCCAAACTCCTGAAGAATGATCATTGGTATGAATCCAGTCACGAACATTCTTACCTTCACCATAAAGTTTTGGCTTAATTCCACTTAGGATGTTGGTGATCTGACGTGGGATGAATTTTTCAATGTGTTGATAAGGACCGTAGTTATTTGAACAGTTGGAAATCGTTGCCTTGACACCAAATGATCGTACCCAGGCTTTTACAATCAAGTCTGAAGCGGCCTTGGTTGATGAGTATGGAGAGCTAGGATTGTATTTGGTATCAGCAGTAAATTTCTCACCTGGACCTTCACCATATCCTGGCAAATCCTCACGGAGAGGGAGATCCCCATAAACTTCATCTGTAGACACATGGTGGAAGCGAATATTATATTTGCGAGCTGCTTCCAAAAGAGTATAGGTTCCGATGAAGTTAGTATGTATAAACGGTGATGGATCATTCAGTGAATTGTCATTGTGACTTTCCGCTGCATAATGAACGATAGCATCTGCTTGAACAGCCAACTTGTCTACCAACTCCGCATCAGCAATATCACCAACAACTAACTCAACACGATCTCCCAAAATTTCCTCAATATTAGCGCGATTTCCAGCATAAGTCAACTTGTCTAATACTGTCACGTGAACATCTGGAAAGTTCTTGTAAACATAATGAACAAAGTTAGAACCGATAAAACCTGCTCCACCTGTCACGATAATTTTTTTGTATTCAGTCATAGTCTTTCCTTTTTTACAAATCTTCTTTTTTCAAAGGTTTTACATCCTTAAGTAGTGGATGATTTTTATCTGCTTCTGAAACCTCTGCTTCAGCAAGATTGGCCCACTCAATTCCTAATTCTGGATCTGCATAATTGACAAAGGCATATTTAGGTTTCAAATCTAATGCCCAATAATCGTTGACCAGATAGCTATAAGAGACTGTATCTGATAGAACCTGAAATCCATTAGCCACACCACGGGGAACAAAGATACCCTTACTTGCATCAATTACTGTTTGATAGGTATTTCCGAAAGTTTCGCCCTCGCGTAGATCAACCCAAGAACCCAGAACCTTCCCACCATCTGCTACAGAAATGTACTTATCCCAAGGTTCTGCGTGTAGACCACGGAGAACATTTTTACGTGAGAAGGATACATTGTTTTGTAATTTTCCTTCTATAAAGAAATACTCTGGGAAACCAAGGGGGAGCATTTTTTCCTTTTGGAAATTTTCTTTGAACCAGCCACGATTATCACCATGAACAGGGATATCAAATTCTAACATACCTGGAATAGCTTCGACCTTACGAACCGCAAGCGCCTTACCGAAAAAATTATCTGTCATCTATGCTTCTCCAATCAAACGGAGCAAATATTGTCCGTATTCATTTTTCTTAAGAGGTTGCGCCAACTTTAATACATCCTCACGGCTGATATAACCCATACGGTAAGCAATCTCTTCTAAGTTTGCCACTTGAACATTTTGCATCCGTTGCACTGTCTCAATGTACTGTGACGCCTCTAATAAACTTTCATGAGTTCCAGTATCCAACCAAGCAAAACCACGCCCCATTAACTCAACTGATAAGTCTCCACGTTCTAGATATGCTTTGTTTACGTCTGTAATCTCCAATTCACCACGAGGGCTTGGTTTAATATTTTTTGAAATTTCTACAACATCATTATCATAGAAATAAAGGCCGGTCACTGCATAATTGGAACGAGGATGTTCTGGTTTTTCCTCAATAGAAACAGCATTCATCTCCTCATCAAATTCCACAACACCAAATCTTTCAGGATCCTTAACTTGATATCCAAAAACAGTTGCACCTTTCTCCTTATTAGCAGCCTTCTGAAGCATTTTAGATAGACCAGGACCATAGTAAATATTATCTCCTAAAATTAGGGCGACACTGTCATTTCTAATAAATTTTTCACCGATAATGAAGGCCTGGGCCAAACCATCTGGACTAGGTTGTTCCGCATAAGAAAGATTAATTCCCAACTCCGAACCATCTTGAAGCAGCTCTTTAAAACGAGGTAAATCATGAGGAGTAGAGATAATTAAAATATCTTTGATACCAGCTAACATGAGTGTCGATAGAGGATAATAAATCATGGGTTTATCATAAACCGGCATCAGTTGTTTGGATATAGCACGAGTCAAAGGATACAAGCGAGTTCCTGAACCTCCTGCAAGGATAATACCTTTCATAATCGAACTACCTTTCTATATTAAATTAGAATTTTTCTAATTAGTAATCAGAGACAAATGATACATTACTTAGTGAATTTAAACTAAGTATTTAGTTAGTTTCTCTAAAGCTATTTTCAAATAATATCCTGATCTTATATTATTTCCTACCTTTTGTGCATTTTCTACTAACTCTTGATATTCTTCTTCCGAAATATTATTGATTGTTTCTTGTATGTCAAACAAAGAATCAACTGTGATACCACAATTATTCTTTAAGACAAAATGAGACAAAGCAGATTCCTTCCAAACAATGATAGGGAAACCAGAAGCCAAATAAAGTGACGCTTTATGAGAATTGTTATAGCGTAGATACTCTCCAAAAAATCCACTACAAGTCTCAGAACTGTCACCATCCCAAACCAAACCAAAACTTCCTTCCAATACTGATGGAAGTTCATCTGGAAGAAATGAACCAAAGTAGGTTTCATTAGATAACTTCCTAGACTCATCAAATCCAACACCATATAAATTAAATTGTGGTTCTATAGGTAATGAGTATAGATATGCTGCTTTATCTTGTGATAAATTTCCTGCAACAATTATTGGTTGTTCTTTTCTTAAACTAGTTTTTTCTATAAAATCTGGAATTAAATAATCAAAGATTTCTAAATTAGTAATTTTTTCTCCAAGAACTCCTTTATTGACTAATACTCCTTTCATTACTTTATTATGAGCAATAATACCATTTACATAATGTAAAGAAGATCCCTCCGTAATTTTCATACGTAATTTCATTCTAAAAGGTAATGTTTCATCATTTACAAAACGTAAAGTTTCTAAATCATGAATCAGAAAATAGGTTTTAACTCCTTTTTTTCTAAGGGATTTTAGTAAATTACTAAACAGTAAAGAATGATGTAATAATGGAAATTGTATAACAATCTCATCGCCTCTTTTTAAAAGTTTAAATGCATTTGATAATGCTTGATACTTATGTATTTGTGCCTTGAGTACATTCATTTTATACCAATCATCAACCAATACTCTTAAAGGGATATATCCCAACTCATTCAACACAGTTTCAACATCATTACGTGCTTTGTTCCCAGCATTTTTCTGATTAATATCATTTAAAAATTCTTCTTTTAAGTAGTATCTCATATTTTACCTTTCATTTTTCAAATGATGACTTTTCCGGATAGAGTTCTTCTAATAACTTTTTGAAACGGGTAATATTCCTTTTATCAACATTCATATTATCATTCACACATAGTAGTTTTCGCTTTTTATTTCCAAAAATTTTCATAATTTGATCAATTTGATTTAACTCAACTGATTCACCCATATTCTTTGAAATCGGATAAAACTCATTACTTTCAATCTGCCAATGCTGACAAATATACTGATTCACGTCCATTCCATAATTTCTGAATTGATTCCGTGATGTTCTATCCAATACCTCCTCCTCAATCTCCCAAAGATGAGCTAAAGTGCTCTTTTTAATTGGAACTGGAAGATGCTGATTTACATATCCTGTAGGTCCCCATGGAAGTAATAGGATATTCTTCATTATTAAAGTACCATATCTATAATTAAAAAATTTCCAAGGAGAAGACTTTAAGGCTTGCTTTTTGGGGAAATGACGATAAATTAACTCAACATTATTATGATAAGTGTTTGTATACGACGACCATGGAACTAAAGCATCGTAAACTGCTAAAAGCTTCGGTTGATTATTTTTGAAGAAATCTGAAGGTTTTACATCTTTTATCAAATACATGTCATCGTTAAAATAAATAAAATTCTCAGACAATCCTTCAATTCTATGAAGATTTAACTCAATAGCCGCTGAATTAAAAGTTGGAAGATAGGATGCTGGAATAAATTCCTTATGTGATATAAATCTCAACTTTGGATGACTAAGATTCAGCCAACTAGGTTTTTGACCATTCGTAATTAAATAAATATTATTGACCCACGGCGCATGTCTCTCAATCATACGAAACCAATACTGAAAAATTCCATATTCACGATAACGCTGTTCACCATCTGCGTCTACATTTAACGATTCCTTTTGACTAGTTACTCTTTGTTTTTCCTTAATAAAGTTAGGATCACTTCCATCTACCCAGAGAACAACGATATCAATCTTTTCTTGTGTCATTGTGAAAACTCTTCTTCTACAACATTCAAGGCACGTTCAATGACCACATGCATGTCGTAATATTTATAATCAGCCAAACGTCCACAGAAAATTACCTTATCGTTCTGTGCTGCTTCTTCTTGATATTTAGCAAACATAGCATTGTTTCTCTCATCATTGATTGGATAATAAGGTTCATCTCCACGTTTCCAATCAGCTGGGTATTCACGAGTAATAACCGTTTTGTCCTGAGTACCATACTCAAAGTGTTTATGCTCAATAATGCGAGTATAAGGAATTTCACGTTCTGTATAATTCACAACTGCATTTCCTTGATAATTTTCCTCATCTAGAACTTCATGCTCAAAACGAAGACTACGGTATTCTAACTCACCATGTTTATAATCAAAGTATTGGTCAATCATCCCTGTAAAGACAACTTTTTCAGCAGAAGTCTCTAATTCTTGACGATTGGCAAAAAAGTCAACGCCGAGTTCTACTTCTACATCTTTCAGCATATTTTCGATGATAACGTTGTACCCCCCAATTGGAATTCCTTGGTAACGGTCATTGAAGTAGTTATTATCAAAGGTTAAACGAACTGGTAGACGTTTAATGATAAATGGTGGGAGGTCTGTCGCAGAACGTCCCCATTGCTTTTCAGTATATCCTTTAATCAATTTTTCATAAATATCTGGACCGATCAATTTGATAGCCTGTTCTTCCAAGTTTTTAGGTTCAACGTCCTGCATATGTGCTGTTTGTTCAGCAATCTTATCTTTGACTTCTTGAGGAGTTTTTGTCCCCCACATAGCATAAAAGGTATTCATATTGAAAGGTAGATTATAAAGACTGCCCTTGTAATTAGCGACAGGTGAGTTGATATAGTTGTTAAATTCAGCAAATTGATTCACATAATCCCAGACTTTCTTGTTAGAAGTATGGAAGATATGGGCACCATATTTATGAACATTAACACCTTCTACATTCTCGCAGTATATATTCCCACCAATATGGTCACGTTTATCAATAACTTTTACTTTTTTTCCACGCTTGGTTGCTTCATAAGCAAAAATTGCTCCAGACAGACCAGCACCAACGATTAGATAGTCGTACATAATACACCCCTTTATTTTTTTAATAATTGTTGTTTTAACTCATTTGGATTTATTACCTTTAAGATTAAGATCAAGCTGGCATAAATTATTGCTCCTAGAACAGCATACAGTCCCACATTAATCATCGGTGATACATTTAGGAATTTTTTTATAAACAACAAAATACCATACATAACTCCAGATGAGATTATAATTTTGATCAATGAACCTAGAATGGGCACCTCTCTCAAATAAGAACGAGTATAGAATAACTGTATCCCCCAAACTAATGCCTCTGTTAAAACAGACACAATGGCCGCACCTATATAGCCCAACTTTGGAAGCAAGATAAGATTTAATCCTACACTAACAATAGCAGGAATTGTTGTTGACAGCATAAATTCTTTATTTTTATTATGAGGTATTAAGATTTGAATCCCCATAATATTGGTCCAACCAATAAAGAACATTCTAAAAATCATAATGGCTATCGCATAACGTGCCTCTTGAAAATCTTGCCCCAGGAAAAAATTTACAAAATCATCATTTACGATTAACATCCCTGCCATAATAGGGAAAATTACCAAATTATAAATCAGAAATGACATCTCATGCATCTTGTTAACTGCTTTATGATCTCCTGAGGATAAAAGTTTTGAAACTCGTGGTAACATAACACTACCCAATGAAGTTACTAGAGTTAATAAAATATTAATAAGTTTCAAAGCTTGGTCATAAATACCTACATCTCTTGTTGAAGCAAGAGCTCCAAGCATAGTGCTATCTAATGTTACATAAAGCGATATAGCAATCTGAGGTAAGAACAATAAGATGACTGGCTTCAAATGCCTTTTAGCATACATTAAATCAAAGTATGGTTTACCAATAAACTCTCTTGCTGGTATCCACATACTTAATTGTCCCAACAATTCAAAAATCGTCAGAAAAAAAACATATAAATATAGGTCGTTTACTGATCTTATGAATAGAAAGATAGAAATAACACCAGCTAATTTCACAGTAATATTTCTTACTGTAATCTTTCGAAAATCCTCTAAACCTTGAAATAACCAAGAAATATCTAGAGCTTTAGAAAGCAAACTAAAACCTAGAATATAGGCCACAGGATTTTTCATAGCAGGTAAAGTCAGGCATAACAAAACATACAGTACAAAAGAACAAATAGCTGCCCCTAGCTGTAAAGTATAAATTCCCCAAAAATTCTTACGAATTATTGTTCGATTACCAGAAATCTCCTTTGTCCCATAGTTGGCTACTCCTAAAGCAGCTAACAAAACAAAATAGGCAACAATGGAGTTGAAGAAGCTATAGGTTCCTAAATCATCTGAAGAAAATACTCTCGTAACGTATGGGGTTGTGATGATAGGTAGTATTATGAGTAATAGCTGATAAGAAAGATTATAAGCATAATTTTTTAGAACTTTCATAGTTTTACAATTCTCTTATTTCCTTATTTTGAACATCATACAAATTAGCAAAAATAGTAAACATAAAAATATTGTATCCTGGTCTTATCCAGAAAGCTTCAATCATACAGTTAATTGTAATAAGAGATAACAAGGCTAGAAATAAAAACTTTTTTTGTTTATAAACTTTTTTTGAAGCAAACACATAAATCAATACTAGTAATACAACAGGAATTAATCCGTAATAAAATAACATTTGGATATAAGAGGAATCAACATAGTTATAACTATGAACCGACTCAGTAGTCCCTCCGTAGCCAATAAACTTTACTCCAGCTTTACCAAATAAAGGTAAACCATATGTATCCAGTGCATTTTTACCTAAAAACAATCTCATACTAAACAGATTATTTAAATTCACATAGAACGAAGAAGACCATGTGAAAAAGTAGGAAACATAAAACATGAAAGCAGAAAAAATAAGAGCAAAATATGGCATTATACTGTATACTCTATATTTTCTTTCTTTAGTGTAATACATGATTATGAAAATCAAAGTTGCAGCAAGTATAGATAATACATTTAGTCGCGCATCACAAAATTTTAGTATAAAAAATGCTAAAAATAATCCTACAATCGTTCTCAAAAATATATATTTTTCTCTAAGTAAGTAACCCCAAGCAATAAATAGATAAAAACAGTGAGAAGCAAAATCAGTTGGATAAATAAATCCAAATGAATTTCTAACTACTAAACTAGAGGAGCGGATTTGAGCAAATTGTAAATTAGGTACTACTCCTAAAATTGAAAGTAGAAAGATTAACAAAACAATTGTACCTGATACACCCACATATGTTTTCAAAACTACATCAACATCTACTTGGTACAATAGTATAATCAACAATGAATAAAGAAGAAAATTGGTCCCACCTGTACGTAAAAATACTATAATACTTGTCAGTATCAACAAGATACTCGATACAATATAAAATGAACTAAATTTTTTTATAAATAAAAATCTAAAAATCAATAATAAAACTACACATATTAATAAAACCACAGGAATATTAGGTAGTGTCCTATTCAACATTGTAGTCATAATAGTATCATATCCAGTAATTATGGTCAGTACAAAAATAACCAAAAGGTTCTCAAATTTAATTTTTAACATAATATCCTTTTTACTGTTAATGCTTATAGCCAGAATTATTTAAAAGCAATCTTGCGTAAGATTGGATTCATTTTCATTTTTTCAATAAATATAACGATCTGAAATTTTTTTCTTGCAAGAAGATCAATACATAGTCTCCGAAGAAAGGAGGAAATATCTTGCCGCCTTAATAACGTCTTATAAGACCCAATAATTTGATTCCTATTTCCTGAAAAAATATCGTAAAAAGCTTTATTAGCAATTATAGATCGCAGTAATTCTATCTTATCTTTCCTTCTCATATTTAAATTAGAAATTTGAAAGGTTGCGCTTACAATGATTTTCGTCTTAATTTCTTGAATTAATGTGGCATCTTCTAATTGGAACTGTTCAAGTAATTTATGTAATTCTTGAAGTTCATCTAATTGAATTTCAATTCTCCTAGGATGAAAACTGGTTAATGCTGAACCACTTCTACCAGCAATATAATTATAGAGTGTCGAATCAATAAATAGAATAGTATTTAAATGTCGATAAACTTGAAAATTGAATAAAGTATCTTCTCCTATTTGTTTATTAGGAAACCTAATATCATGCTTTAAAATAAATGTCTTGTTATAGATTCTTGACCAAACATTATACATCATATCAGTTTTGAATAATTCTATAAATTCATTTCTAAATTCACTCTTTCCAAAAAGACCACAATGTGTATAAAAATGAGGGCGACAAGACAATACCGTATTCCCATTTTCTTTAATTTCATTGTAGCCAAAACAAAGAACATCCCATTTTTGTTTTAAATTAGAAGAAATCTTCTCAAAGAAATTATCTGACAAAAAATCATCCGGATCCATAAAATATAAATAATTTCCCTTCGATAAAGAAATACCTAAATTCCTAGCTTCTGCCACTCCGTTATTTTCGATGTGACTAACAAAAACATTTGAAAAATTACTTTGGTACTCATCACAAATCGCACCACTTTTATCACTTGAACCATCATTAATTAGCAGAATTTCATATGTGATTGATGACGGTTGCAAAAGTATTGAATCTAGACCCCTTCTTAAATAATTTTCAACATTATATACTGGAATAATAATGCTCAAATCTATATTATTCATTTACTCTTCATCCTTAACTTATGTCGAATAAAACCTAATGTCCATTTTTCTCTCTTAAACTTCTTTAAAAATGTTGACTTAACATATTCCCAATAAAATCTATTATTTGTTACTTTTTCAATCTCTTGTATAGAAATTTTATCTCCAACGACTAGTCGGTTAGGTATAACATAAAATGAATCGACAACCTCAAACTCTGGACATTCAATCGTCCTTTTTTGGAAATGTGCATATAATGGATGTTTAACGACTAGCTTATTGTCTTTAATTTCAATACTTTCAAGTCCATTCTTTTCTGACCAAAAATAATAACGTTTAGGTTCATTTTCACCATATTCTCGAAATGAGAAATGACTAATATCGATATCATCAAAAAACTTATCTTGTAGTTGTTTGAAATGACATTTTTCAAAAATCTTTTGGATACCGTTTGCCTCATCAAAAATAAAACTTTGCTCATTAGTGAAGACATTTTGATAATCCAATCGATAGTTTGAACCTTGGCCAGACATAAATATATAGTTAACCTCTTGTGAATTTTTAAATATTTGGAGGTGACCAAAAAGACCATATCGAGCATAATCATTCTCAAAAAAGCTATGCTTTTCCAGAAATTGATAAATATCACCAAGTAAGACATCTGTATCACAAAATCCCCAGTAATCATACTCTTTTAATTCTTTTTCAAAAATAAGCCCGTAAGCAACCCTATAGTCACATAATTTGTAAGGTGTTTTGAGAGAAATTTTAAAATCAAACTTAGACTGGACTTTTTCTCTTAACTCATCAAAAGAAAGAGTTACAAATTCTATATTTTTAGCATTTAAAATTTCAAATTGCTCAACCTTTTGATCCGTATAAATTAAGAAATCAATCTTTTGATTACGTTTGGCAGTCAACAAAAAATAAGGGAAAAACTTTGGAAGTTTTCCGAAATATGGAATAATTAGTCTTATCTTTTTCATTTAGTTAAATCCTCCCCACCCTTATTCAACCAAGTAACAGCATTAAAATAGCGGTGGTAAGTTTTTAAATCGATACCCACATGGCCTTGCTTCTCAGCTGATTTAAAGTGGACCAACGAAGGTAGGTCACTATAATTCTTCGAAGAGAAAATCACCTTACTCTTGTATGGAAGCTCTTCAAACTCTTTCATCAACTCATAGGTACAGGCATCATTATCATTGAACTTGAAATACAAATTATCCCAATGCATTCTCTTTAAACGGCGATTCCATTTTTGAGTAGCTTCTTCTTCATCTGCATAATGCAAAAAATGAAGTTCAATATCATCAAGAAGTGCAAGTGGATAAGCATTATCAAAGTCTTTGATATATTTTGATTCCTTAACAAATTTCAAGGGGATGTCTCCACTCAAATAGTGTTTTAAATTCTTGAGCATTTTGATGTAATCAGGCGAAAAGAGAAACATCCCTACAAATGGTGTTTGATAAGGCAAGCCCAACTCCTGATAAACTTTCCCAGCCCAACAATTATCACTAATGATAGTGAAATTTTTATTCTTGAGCCTTCGTCTAGGAATAAAATTAATAATTGGATAAACGATAGGTTTTAATTTATTTTTTAGTGTTTCGCTGTTCATATTAGTACTTCTTATATAACTCTGAGAAATTACGAATATAACTTTGTAATGAAAAGAGTTCTTTTTGGCGTTTGACAGAAGCCTTGCCAAATTGCTCTCTCTTCTCGGTGTTATCAGCCAATTCTTGAATAGTTTTAGACAACTCTGCAGGCTGATTTGGTGTGGCAAGAAGACCGTTTTCATCTTCCTTAACCATTTCACAGACACCACCATGACGGTAGCCGACTACAGGTTTGCCACAAGCCATTGATTCGAGAACTACAGTTGGTAGAGGATCTGGATTGGTACTTGGCAAGACAAAGATATCAAACATATTATAGAGCTCTGTTGTCTTACTATAATAATCGATACGTTTGATTTGTCCAGCTACTGGTGAGTCTGATATAACCTTCTCTAGCTCATCAACTCGCCATTCTTCACCTTCAAAAGCACTCCCTGCCAGAAAGGCTACTGCTTTTGGATTAGCTTTTAAGATTGGAGTCACGGCTTCTAAGAAGTCGCCTTGACCTTTCCATGCATTCACTCGACCAACCATTCCGATAACCAAAGCATCCTGTGCAATACCAAACTGGTCACGAACTGCACTAGCATCCATTTCATGATAGACGGCATTATCAACACCATTATATATGACTTGAACTTGGTCATTTTTTACAAAGCGAGACTGCTTGACGTGGTTGGCAACAGCATTTGAAACTGTCACAATCGTATCCGCATAACGCCCCATCAAAAAGTTGATAAAATCAGAGATTGCTTTTGGTTTAACAATAATTTCATGCACATGCCAAATCAAAGGTAATTTCAACTTACGTTTGAGATAAATACCCTCAAGTACCGCAGTCGTATTGTTGTGAATAAGAGTAATGTCATTATCCTTAGCATATTTAGCAATTTGCTTTGAATAACGATTATAAGAGCCAAAATACTCAAGAATTCCCTTAGGATTAAAATATTTACGACGCAAAATTGGATAATCGATAACTTTTACCTTAGCCCCAACCTTTTCCAATGCACTCACTAAGACACCGTTGTTTGGCAAGATGACATGAGCCTCAAAGGCATCTTTATCCAACCCCTTAATAAGCTCCAACAAAACCTTGTCAGCACCATACATTTCGGCACCAGCGTGAAGATATAAAATTTTCTGCATTTCTATCCTTTAAATACTTTCTCGTAGTCTGTAACAATTTTTTCCCAAGTGAAAGCATCCGCAATTCTCTGATTTGATTGTCTATCTAACTCATCAATCATTTTTGCATCGAATTGTTCAACCTTCTCGATTACTTGTGAAAGCTCATCTTTTTTCCAATAAATCGCACTTTGCTCTCCAACTTCTCGGTTAAAACCAACATCTAGCAACAAATTCAGTTTTGTGGATGCTAGAGCTTCTAGTAGAGAAGGGTTTGTCCCCCCTACCTCATGCCCATGGAAATAGGCAAAAGCATTTTCACGAATGTACTTGAGCAACTCTTGGTCATAGACTGTACCGACAAATTTGACCCTAGGATCTTTGTCAAAACCAGTATCCTGTAACAATTGATCGTAAAATTTATTCTGTTCCACATTTGTGATAAGGACAAAGTCTTTCTTTGACTTAGATTTGATAAATTCACGAATCATAACTTCGTAGTTGTTTTCAGGGACGAATCGTCCCACCACTAGATAATAGCCATTTTCACTAACTCCCTTTTCCTGATACCAGTTCCGAACCTTTGTATCTTCTGCTTTCAGGTTTGAAGGAGCAGTATCAGTACCATAGGCAATATAGGTGGTCTCTGGTTGATACTGTTTATAGTCCTCTTGAATATATTGTTCAATATTTTTGCTATCGCATACCAGTAAATCAGCATGCTTGACCATGAGTTGCTCTGAAAATTTCCAGTACTTACGAACCGGTAGGCTCCACTTTGCTCGCAACCACTCATGGCCATCTGGATTCACAAGCAAGGTGCCCCCAATAGCTCGAATTTTTCTCTTAATTCTTGAAATAAAAGGACCAATACGACAAGCTAGAATGTAAAAAATGGGAGCTTCATCCTTGTTTTCCTTAGCCAATTCAATAGCCTTATTGACTGCTGCAATATCGTAAGCGATGGCGCGGGCTGGTCCGATATTGGGCACATCAATATTGAAACAAATGGCTCCATTATGCTCAAACCGGTCTTCCGTGATACCAGACTTGGCTGAATTTTCACGCATACAAGCAACATAATATTGTATGTTGCTGTCTTTTTGGTATTCGGTTAATTTTTCAACAAAGGTTTCAAACCCTCCATATTTGGCAGGAATCCCTTTTGAACCAATGATATAAACTGCTTTTCTCATATCACTCCTACTTTATTTTATAATAAAACAAAAATTATTTCGCTCCATCTTTCATTACTACAACTTTTATTGTCTTCAGTAAAATCTCAATATCTTTCCAAATTGTCCAGCCATCTAAATAAGTAACATCTAATTTTACTACATCATCGAAGTTTGTAATATTACTTCTACCACTAATCTGCCAAAGGCCTGTAATTCCAGGTTTAAAACTGAGACGACGTTTTTGTTCGGGTGTATACTTCATATACTCATCTAAGGTTGGTGGTCTAGTACCAACTAAACTCATATCGCCTTTTAGAACATTCCAAAATTGTGGCAATTCATCTAGACTCGTCTTTCTAATAAAGTACCCTATCTTTGTCACACGTGGATCATTTTCAATCTTAAACATCCCACCCTGCATCTGGTTCTGACTCATCAAATCCTTCTTGATTTCCTCTGCATCTACTCTCATAGAACGGAATTTATAAAATTTAAATATACGTCCATTTCTACCAACCCTATCCTGGGCAAAAATAGCAGGACCTCCATCTTTTTTTATCAAAGGAACAAGAAAAATAGACACTATACCACAAATCACTAGACCAAATAAGGATCCGATTATATCTATCATTCGTTTTAAAGCAACATCACTAGAACGATAAAAGGTTGTTGAAAAATTAACCACACTAGAATTCCCAAAACGTTGAATCGCTTTTTCACTATTGGTTACAAATTCTAAAGTCGCAATATTAACAGCTACTGGCAAGCCCATCATTTCAAATTGAGAAACAAAATCTACAATTAAAAAATTTTCACTTGGAAGATTAATCACCACTTGATCTACTACTGATCTCGTAGCATAGGTTACTAAGTTATCCAACGTAACGATTGTCAAATTAGAAGACTCAAAATGCTCATCATCCACAATACAAACAGCTGAAACATAGCCATACTCATAAGTAGACAGTTGCTTTAGTACTCTCTCAACTCGTGCACGTGTGGTCACTAGCAAGATACGCTGAGTATATTTTTTTTGAAGTGATAGATATTTCCAAATCTTACGAATCCAAATATTGACAATCATTAGCATAATTGAATTTACAGTCACAATGCATAATAGATTAGCTAATGATAAATATGGTATATTTGGTTCTAAAATAGGAAAAACTATACAGGATAAGAAAATATAAACCAGTATATATTTTAACGTTTGTATACATTCCTCTGCAAGGGTCCGGTATTTGAAATTTTTACTATATGCACTAATGTAGTAAGAAATAGTGTGAACCACCATCAGAAATACCAGAAGTTCATGACTAGCTAATACAAACGATAACAGATAAATTGGAAACAGTTGTATTATGAGAATCTCTAGTTTTCGAATATTTGATACTTCTCTCAAAACTACCTCCTAGGTAACTCTACCTACTTCTTTTTCCCATAATTTCCATAGGAACCATAGGCTCCATAACCACCATAAGCTCCATATTTTTCAACTTCGGTGTTGAATTTATTTAGAACCACACCTAAAAAAGGAGTTCCTGTTTGTTCTAACTGTTCCTTTGCCTTTAAGATATCACGTCGTTTTGTCTCTCCAGCTGCCGTAACCAAGATAGAAGCGTCACATTTTTGTGTAATGATAGCGGCGTCAATAACCATCCCAATCGGTGCAGTATCCACAATGACATAGTCAAAATACTTACGCAAGGTATCAATCATGGTATGGAAATTTTCACTCTGCAGGAGGGCCGTTGGGTTAGGTGATATCGGTCCTGCCTGAATAACAAATAGGTTATCAATATTGGTATCACAGAGACCATTTGAAAGATCAGTAGTTCCAGCTAAGAAGTCAGTTAACCCAGTAATTTTTTCCCTTGACTTGAAGACACCAGACATAACTGAATTACGGATATCCGCATCAACTAGCAATGTTTTATAGCCTGCACGCGCGAAAGCCCAGGCGATATTAGTTGACGTTGTCGATTTTCCTTCACCAGGTTTGACAGATGAAATAGCAAGAACTTTCAAATTATCACCACTCAATTGAATATTGGTACGCAAAGCATTATAGTGTTCTTCAGCTTTTTTAGCAAAATCTAAACGCTTTTTTGAGATTTCTAATGTTGGCATGTTTTCTCCCTTACTTTAACTTATCCAAATCTGGAACAATTCCTAAAAGTGCAACCTGCATGACTTCTTCGACATCTTCTGGTCGTTTGACACGATCGTCCAATAATTCAAGCAATACGACTGCAACAACCATCACTGCTCCACCTACTAGGAAAGCAAGTGCAGTATTTCGACGAATATTAGGTGAGGATGGTGTTATTGCTGGTCTAGCTTCCTCTAATGTTGTTACATCAGATACACGAGTTACCTTAATGATTTTTTCAGCTGCCACTTCACGAAGAGCATTTGCGATACGACTTGCTTCTTCTGGTTGATCATCCTTAACAACGATCGATACGATACGAGTATCTACCGGTACTGTCACCTGAATTTTCTTAGTTAGTTCTTTAACTGTTTTCTCTAATTTAAGATTTGAAATGACTTTTTCCAGTACATCTTGCGAAAGGATAATTTCCTTATAGTCTTTTACAAGATAGGTACCTGCCTGCAAATCCTGATTCGTCAACCCTGTATTTTCAGATTGATTGCGACTAACAACATAGATTCGTGTTGTACTAGCATATTCCGGTTTCAACACAAAACTACTCAAGCCAAATGCAAGTAACGCTGTCACAACCGCAGTTAGTATGATAGCGAGTTTCTTCTTCCAAAGGATTTTAAATAATTGAACAACATCAATTCCGATTTCTTTATTTTCTTTCATGTCAACTCCTAAATAATTTGATCTGCCAAGATAAAGCGAGGATTTTCGATAAATAATTCTCTCGCCTTTCTTTCACCGTATTGTTTTGAGACGATCTCATAAGCTTCTTTCATGTAAGGCGGTCTTTGGTCTAAATTGTGCATATCGCTCGCCACAAAATGTACCAAATCACGCTCTAGGAAATAGCGAGCTCGTTTCTTCATAAATTTATATTTATCCCCAAATAACTTTGGTTTTAAAATACTTGAGCTATTGATTTGAGTGTAGCAGCCCATGTCAATCAACTCTTTTACCCGTTTTTCGTTATTTTCTAATTCATGGTAACGTTCAATGTGGGCAACTACAGGCGTTATCCCAAGCATAAGAACATTGCTCAAGGCAGTATGGATTTCCCTGTAAGGGGTAGCCATACTAAACTCAATGAGAGCATAGCGTGTCCCATTGAGACTTGGAATCACCTGTTTTTCTAACTTCTCAAGCACATCATGGGTATAATAAATTTCTGCTCCATAGAGAATGGTCAAATCTGGAGCCACTTCCTTGGCTAACTCCTTCACTTCTTGGAAGTTTGTCTCTATCGTCTCCTCAGGAGTTTCAAACATTCCTTTTCGTCTATGCGATGTCGATACAATAGTCCTTACACCTTGTCTATAGGCTTCTGTCAAAAGCGCCTTGCTTTCTTGCTTAGTTTTCGGACCATCATCCACACCAAATACGATATGCGAATGAATATCAATCATTTTGTCTTATTTCCCTTCCATCACATCATTGATTGCAGCCTTGACTGACTCTAAACTGCTGTCACTAATTTCCATCATGTAGAGGCTACTCTCAGGCATGGCATAGGATGGTAAATCCATACGCCCTGTTCCTTTAAGATCTTGCGAATTGATCTTATACGTTCCACCACTCTCAAGTTGGGCATTAACCAGGTTCATCATGGTTTCAAGTGGCATATTGGTTTGAATCGAATCTTGCAGCCCTTTTATAATACTGTCATAATTTTTCAAAGCTTCCGTAGAGGTTAATTTTTGCAGAATTGCAACAATGACCTTTTGCTGGTTACGGCCACGATCCCGATCACCATCTGCCAAAGAATAGCGCTCACGCACAAAGCCAAGAGCTTGCTCCGAATCAAGATGAACATTCCCTACAGGAAAATGAAACTTACCATGCAATGATGTAAAATCCTGATCATTATGAACATCAACCCCACCAAGGAGATCTATCAACTTCAAGAAAGAAGTGAAATTCAAACGAGCATAATAGTTCAAGTCAATACCATAGAGATTTTCTAGGGTATGAATTGAAGCATCTACCCCATAAATCCCCGCATGGGTCAACTTATCTTTTTGGTTGTTGCCACCATCTGCAATTGGAACATAGGAATCACGAGGTGTCGTTGTCAAGAGAATCTTTTTCGTTTCACGATTCACTGTCATAATGATATTGACATCCGAACGAGAAACTGAGCTAATTGGACCGTAAGTATCAATTCCGCTGATATAAACGTTGAAACTGTCACCTTTGACATCTTTTGGAGTTTCAACCGTCTTGGTTAATTCTTTGGTATAGATTTTCTTAATTTTCGAAGCATAGTCAGGATATTCCGATTCGATAATGTTTTCAAAGACACTGTTTAGAATGATTGCCTTTGTATCACCGGCTAGCAAGCTCTTATAGGCCGCAAGATAGGAGCTACTTTCTTCGACAGTCAATTCCTTATTTTGACTAGCCTTCAGATCATTCATCAACTGTTGGATATTATCCTTATCCGTCCCAGTAGGCCCCATTACACTGGTTACCTGACTGATATTATCAATTGGACTATCTGCTAACACCGCAACACTCATCGAATAATTCGAGTAATTCGATGTCGCATTCAGGCGACTGGTAAATCCAATGAACTGCCCTACAGCAAAGAGAGAAGTACCATTGATTAACACACCAAGTAGTAATAAAATCAACGTTAGATTTTGAACTTTCTTTGACCGAATTAAAAAGAAGCACAAGATAGCTAAGGCTACAATTAAGACAGTGACCACTATATTGAGATATCGGAAGGCTAGCATATTGTACTTGAAAATCAAAAACAACAAAAAGACTGCTAGTAATGCATAGATAGCTAGCAACCCCCAACTAATCAATATTTTTGTTTTACCCTTACGAGCTCGCTTCGAAAATCTACTCACGATATACCTCTATTATCAATTTTTATTTCATTTTATTATATCATAAAAAAATACACTTGTGAGATAAATCCGCTTAGGTAAGGCGTTTTCATCTTCTTTCCGAAACATTCTTTTTGATTTGCAAACAATTACATCAATAAATTTACTATATAGATGTTAAAACGAGGTCCCTTACGGAACCTCGCTCATCATTATTTAACATGATTTTCTGCTTCTTTTTGAGCTTTTTCGATTGCTTTTTTGCTTTCTTGCTCCCATTTAGTCTTCGCTTCTTCAAACTGTTTGGTTGTCACAGTATCTTTTTGCAGTTTCATGTACTTATAGTTATTGCCATCGCCCTTGATACCGACCAATGAATAACCTCTTGTAAACGGCGTTACTTTGGTGACAGATGCTGTTCCACCACTTGACATAGCTGACATAATCAAAGAGTTATCAATCATCCAAGCCTGTGCTTCAGCATATTTTTCATAGCGTTTGGCTACATCTTTATTTTCACTATCTGCATCTTTGAGCATCTTGGTATAGGTATCAAGACCCAAGCTAGCAATCTTAGCTTTATCTTCTTGAGCATCTAGACCAAAAATCTTGAGATAGAATCCATCCTCGGCATTGAAAGGATTGAGATAGGTTGATGGATCCTGATAGTCACCTACCCAACCATCAAAGTTCAAATCGTAGTCTCGATCAGCTGGAGTCGGCGCCAAGAAGGCTACATTATTAAAATCATCCGTTGAAAGTTGTTGAACATCAATGACAATGTTATCAGCACCCAAAACTGACTCAAGGGTCTGCTTAACAGAGTTCATGCCTGTCACAGCATTTTTACTTGTCTGATCAACTGCAACATCCAAGTGAATAGGGAAAGTCACACCTTGACTTGCCAATTCTTTTTTAGCTTCTGCAAATTTTGCTTGGGCTTTTTCTTTGTTGAAATAGGCATCCTGAGCATCTGCCAAGTTAATACCTGACCATTCTGTGCCATAGTTGACCAATTTAGAAGCGACTACTTCTCCAAAGGTCTTGTCTCCAACTTGGACAAATGTAGGAGGCACTATGGTGTTACGAAGAGTCTTGCTAGCTGCTTCTTCCCCATTTGACTGAGCAGAATAGGCTGTGCGGTCCAAGGCAAAGTTCACCGCTTGGCGGAAGTTTTTGTTCAAGGCAGCTGTCTCAGTTGACTTCTTCTGCTCATCTGTCGTTTTAGCAGTGTGATTGTAGGCCTTACGATTGACGTTGAAATTGAAATACCAAGAAGTCTTGTCCTGCAAGCTATAGACGATATTATCCTTATATTTCTCCTTGGTCTTAGCAAAGTTAGAACTATTTGGATAAACCCCAGCGATAGAGTAGGCTCCACTTTCAAAGTTACGGATGGTCAATTCTTGGTCTGAACCATCAAAGTAAGCCAATTTTACGTGTTCAATCGATACTTTGTCATGATCATAGTAATGCGGATTTTTCACATACTCGATCGATGATTTTGATGTGAAATCTTTTAACAAATAAGGTCCGCTGTAGAGAATACTATCTGGAGATAGGGTACCAAAATCTTTCCCTTTTGAGTTTAAAAACTCTTCATTCACTGGGAAAAGAATACTGTTGGTTGTTTTTGAGTTCCAGTAAGGTTCTGGGCGTGCCAAAGTATACTCAACAGTATGGTCGTCAATGGCCTTCACCCCAACCTTAGAAAAGTCAGAATCCGCTCCTGTAATATAATCATTCAAGCCCTTGATTGAGTTTTGAATCAAGTCAATAGCCTGGGATTTATTATCCACTGCGTACTTGATACCTGTCACAAAATCTTGTGCCTTGACTGGGGCGTACTCTTCACCGTCAGCCGTGAACCATTTGGCATCTTTTCTCAGTTTGTAGGTATAAGTCAGACCGTCGCTTGAAACAGACCAGTCTTCTGCCAAAGATGGAACTAGGTTTCCGTGATTGTCATTTTCAAGCAAACCATCAACTAGGTTAGTAATAATAGCTGTATTATCAGCATAGTAGTCTAATAAATAGTTAAATGTAGTTGGATTTCCACTAAAGGTTGATGAGTAAGTTTTTGTATCTGAACCTGATTGCCCGCAAGCAGTTAAAAGCAAGGCAGCCGCAAAAGTCAGACCTGCACTAAGGATACGCTTTTTTGTATTCATCTTCTTTCTCCTTTATGTTAGTTTTTGTAACATAAGTTTATTTTACCAAAATAGTGGGAATTTGTAAAGTTAATTGAATTTTGAGAATGAAAGTTTATAAATCTTAGCCATAAAAAAACAAAGGATTTCTGCCTTTCATACAGTCCTCCCTTGTTTTTATACGATTTCATTTTTAAATTTTTCTGTAAAAAAGGTTTATAGTAATTCCACACAGAAAGCATCCCATGGAGCTAAGATTTGTTTTTCAAAGACTTCCTGAGCCACGGTGTTTTCAATCAAGACCGATTTGACGTTTCCTTCTACGGTCAAGTCTTGCTCTTCATTGGACAAGTTAGCGACGACTAGGAAGCGACGGTCACCATCTTTACGGATATAAGCAAAGACCTTATCAGCAGTTTCAAGCAATTCAAATTCAGCTCGAATCAGCCAGCTATTCTCCTTACGGATTTGAACCAGTTTCTGATAGGTATAGAAAATAGAATCTGGATTTGCCAGTGCTTCTTGAACGTTGATTGCTTTATAATTTGGATTCACTGCCAACCAAGGTTGACCTGTTGAGAAACCAGCGTTTTTGCTCTCGTCCCATTGCATAGGCGTACGGGCATTATCACGTCCAATGACACGAATACTGTCCATGATTTCTTCCATCGGAACGCCTTTTTCAATAGCCTCACGCGCATAGTTGAGGGATTCAATATCTTCTACTTGATCCAGTGTTTCAAACGGATAGTTGGTCATCCCAATTTCCTCACCTTGGTAAATATAAGGTGTCCCTCTCATGAGATGAAGTAAAATTGCAAAGGCTTTGGCAGATTTTTCGCGATATTCTTGGTCATTTCCCCAGATTGAGACGATACGAGGGAGGTCATGATTGTTCCAAAAGAGTGAATTCCAGCCATCCTCAACGCCTAACTCTGTCTGCCATTTGTTGAAGATTTCTTTTAACTTAGGAATATTCAGTTCTTTTTGATAGTGCCACTTAGGCTGACCTTCCTGATACTGAAGACCGATATGTTCAAACTGGAAGACCATAGACAATTCTTGCCCCTTTGGATCAGAGTAGAGCTTAGCGATCTCTGGAGTTGCTCCCCAAGTCTCTCCTACTGTCAAGAGATTCTTATCTCCAAAGGTCGCCTGATTCATCTCCTTGAGATAAGGGTGGAGCATAGGACCATTATTGACTACTTTCTCGTCAGGAATTTTCCCAATCATGTCAATGACATCCATGCGGAAACCACCAATGCCTTTATCAATCCAGAAGTTCATCATCTCATAAATTTTCTGACGAAGTTTTTCATTTTCCCAGTTAAGATCCGGCTGTTTCTTACTGAAAAAGTGGAGATAGTATTGACCTGACTTTTCATCATATTCCCAAGCAGATCCACTAAAGATAGAATCTAGGTCGTTGGGTTCATCGCGCCAGATATAGTAGTCTCGCTCAGGGCTGTCAGGATTTTCACAGGCCTCGACAAACCATGCATGTTCATCTGAGGTATGATTGACCACCAAGTCCATGATGATACGAATATCACGCTTCTTAGCTTCCGCAATCAGTTGGTCCATATCCTCCATGGTTCCAAAAATCGTTGCAATCGCTTGATAATCAGCAATATCATAGCCATTATCATCCATAGGGCTGTCATAAACTGGAGAAAGCCAAATCGCTGTAATTCCTAACTTGGCTAGATAGTCTAACTTACTGGTAATTCCTGGCAAATCGCCAATTCCATCTCCGTTGCTATCCATAAAGCTCTTAGGATAAACTTGATAGACTACGGCATTGTGCCACCATTTTTCTTGCATCTTCTTACCTCATTATTTTAATAATCTACAGTCTATGATAGCGCTTTTCAGATTTTTATGCAAGCGTTTGCCTAATCTTTTTGATTCCTTTTTTAACTCCATAGTTTCCTAACTTCCATTTTTTTATTATAATAGAGGTCAGAGGTAAAAAAATGAAAAAACAAGCTTTTAGTTCTGAACAATATTTGAATCTACAGCGCGACCACATTTTGGAGCGCATTAACCAATTTGACGGCAAGCTCTACTTGGAGTTTGGTGGCAAAATGTTAGAAGATTTTCACGCTGCTCGTGTTCTTCCTGGTTATGAGCCTGACAACAAAATCAAGCTCTTGCAAGAATTGAAAGAGCAAGTCGAGGTTGTAATTGCCATTAATGCTAACAACATCGAACATTCCAAAGCACGTGGTGACTTGGGCATTTCTTATGACCAAGAAGTTCTTCGTTTGATTGATAAATTCAATGAATTGGGAATTTTTGTTGGCTCCGTTGTTATCACACAGTACGCTGGTCAACCAGCTGCAGATGCCTTCCGAAACCAGCTTGAGAAAAACGGAATTGATTCTTATCTTCATTATCCAATCAAAGGATATCCGACAGATATGGATCACATCATTTCTCCAGAAGGAATGGGAAAAAATGACTACATCAAAACTAGTCGCAACTTGATTGTCGTAACTGCTCCTGGACCTGGTTCTGGAAAATTGGCAACTTGTATGTCAAATATGTACCATGACCAAATCAATGGTATCAAGTCTGGCTACGCTAAATTTGAAACCTTCCCAGTTTGGAATCTTCCCCTTCATCACCCAGTCAATTTGGCCTACGAGGCTGCTACAGCTGACCTTGATGATGTCAACATGATTGACCCTTTCCATCTCCAAACCTATGGAGAAACCACTGTCAACTACAACCGTGATATCGAAATTTTCCCAGTGCTCAAGCGCATGTTAGAACGCATTCTAGGTGAATCTCCATACTCTTCACCGACAGATATGGGGGTCAACATGGTTGGTTTCGCTATTACAGATAATGAGGCTGCTATCGAAGCTTCTAAACAAGAAATCATCCGCCGCTACTATCAAACGGTCCTTGATTTTAAAGCCGAAAAAATTGGCGAAGCTGCTGTCAAGAAAATTGAGTTACTTATGAATGACCTCGGTATCACACCAGCAGACCGTAAGGTTGCTGTTGCTGCACGCCAAAAAGCTGAAGAAACTGGCGGACCAGCCCTATCCCTTGAATTGCCAAATGGGGAAATCGTCACAGGTAAGAACTCAGAGCTCTTTGGCCCTACAGCCGCTGCTCTTATCAACGCCATCAAGAAATCAGCTGACATCGCTAAAGAAGTAAAACTAATCGAACCTGAAGTTGTCAAACCGATTCAAGGTCTTAAAATCGATCATCTGGGTAGCCGCAATCCACGCCTTCATTCAAATGAAATCCTGATTGCACTTGCTATCACAGCTACAGAAAATCCTGATGCTGCTCGTGCTATGGAAGAACTTGGCAACCTCAAAGGAAGCGAAGCCCACTCAACCATCATCTTAACCGATGAAGACAAGAATGTCCTTCGTAAACTAGGGATCAACGTAACCTTTGATCCTTACTACCAATACGACCGCTTGTATCGTAAATAAAGTTTTGAACCTCTCCACCCTCGGAGAGGTTTTCTCTCTGTCTCAAGAGCTGGCTTTATGTTATAATGAAAGAAGAAAACTGAAAGGATCTACCATGTCAAAAGAAGTTATTGTTGAAAGTTTTGAACTTGACCACACTATTGTTAAAGCACCTTATGTCCGCTTGATTGGGGAAGAAACAGGGCCAAAGGGAGACGTTATCTCCAACTTTGATATTCGCTTGGTGCAACCAAACGAAGACTCTATCCCTACCGCTGGCCTTCACACTATCGAACACCTCTTGGCTAAACTCATCCGTACCCGCATTGACGGCATGATTGACTGCTCACCATTTGGTTGTCGCACAGGCTTCCACATGATTATGTGGGGGCGTCATACCAGCGCTGAAATTGCGGCTGTTATCAAGGATTCGCTCAAGGAAATCGCTGAAACTACTACTTGGGAAGATGTTCCTGGAACAACCATCGAATCTTGCGGAAACTACAAGGATCACAGCCTCTTTTCTGCTAAAGAATGGGCTAAACTCATCTTGGAACAAGGGATTTCAGACGATGCCTTTGAGCGCCATGTCATCTAAACACAAAAAAGGAACCAGCTTTTTAGCTGGCTCCTTCTTTTTTATGCTCAAAATTTTGTCTTAGGCTTTTTCACGAATGACCAAAACACCATCTTCCATGTCAGCTTCTAGGTGTTTAGCATCAAGGTTATCCAAGTGGAAGTCTGTGACTTTGTCACGGATTTGTTGTTCAACCACACGACGGAGTGGACGAACACCCATGACTTCATCGTAGCCTTCCTCAGTCATGTATTCTTTAGCAGCTTCGCTCACTGCCAAGTCAATGTCTTTCTTAGAAAGCGTCTTGTTAACTTCAACCAACATAAGGTCTACAATCTTAGAAAGATCTCCTTTGCTCAAGTGTGAGAATTCGATGACAGCATTGAAACGGTTAAGGAATTCTGGACGGAAGTAAGGTTTCAAACGATCCATCAATTCTGGTTTATCCGCATCTTCTGTCAAGTTAGCTTCGTAACCAAAGCCTGCGTTTGAAGTTGCGATAATCACCGTATTCTTGAAGTTGACAGTGTTACCTTGACCATCAGTCAAACGACCATCATCCAAGACTTGGAGGAGAAGGGTGATGACTTGAGGGTCAGCCTTTTCAATTTCGTCGAGAAGGACGATTGAGTATGGATTGCGACGGACGCGTTCTGTCAAGGTATTGTTGTTGTCATCGTAACCAACATAACCTGCAGTTGTACCAATCAATTTAGATACGGCTGTGCGGTCGCTGTATTCTGACATGTCCAAACGGATGATAGCATCTTTCGTTCCGAACATATCAAGAGCCAATTGTTTAGCCAACTCAGTCTTACCGACACCAGTAGGACCTACAAAGAGGAAGCTACCGATTGGACGGTTACCTTCATCAAAACCAGCACGGTTACGACGGATAGCTTTTGCTACTGCTTCAACGGCCTTATCTTGACCAATAACTTTCGTCTGCAAACGATGACCCATATCTTTCAAACGTTCGATGTCCGTAGCCCCCATTTGAGATACTGGAATACCCGTCATACGTTCTACAGATTCAGCCACATCGTTGACACTTGCAGTCACTTTCATATCTTCTGTATGGTTTTCGATTTTCTTTTCCAATTCTGCAATGCGTGTTTTATAGTTTAGAGCTGCTTCAAAATCTTCTGCCTCAACTGCTTTTTCTTGCTTGTCTTTTTCTACCTCAATTTCACGTTCAACAGCATGAACATCTGTTACTGGATGCTGAGCTGCCAAGTGAGCCGCCGTAACATCGACAAGGTCGATAGCCTTATCTGGCAAGCTACGTTGAGGAATATACTGAACAGAATAATCAACGGCAGCTTTTAAGACTTCATCTGGCAAAATAACATTGTGGTGTTGTTGATAGAGATCACGAATTCCTTGAAGGATTTTAAAAGTATCCTCTGCTGATGGAGCATTAACCTTCACTTCGTTGAAACGACGAGCAAGGGCTGCATTTTTCAAGATAGTATTACGGTATTCATCTTGAGTAGTTGCGCCAATCACTGTCAATTCTCCACGTGAAAGAGCTGGTTTCAAGATATCAGCAAGACCTTTAGATCCTTGACCATCACCTGTGCTACCAGCACCAAGAATTTGGTGAATTTCGTCGAAGAAGAGGATAATATTTCCAGCTTCTTTGACTTCGTTTACCAAGTTTTGAATGTTTTCTTCAAAACTACCGCGGTATTGAGTCCCAGCCTCAAGTCCTGAGATATCAATGGAAATAATTTCCTTATTCTTAATAGCAGCTGGAACATCACCATTCACAATAGCTTGTGCTAAGCCTTCGACAACTGCTGTCTTACCAACACCTGCGTCTCCTACTAAAACAGGATTATTCTTGGTACGGCGTGAAAGGATTTCAGATGTTTCTTGAATTTCCTTGTTTCGTCCGATGACAGGATCCAACTTGCCCTCACGCGCTTCTGCAGTCAAGTTTCGACCCAGTTTAGCAAGGACACCATCTTGTTTCATACCTGAAGACTGTTGTTTCATTTGTCCATCAGTTTCTGCATTTCCTGGCAATTGACCAGTTGCACGATAGTGAGCAAATTCCTCAGGTGTGACTTCACGTCCATTAATCAAGTAACGGCGATTTTCAGAACTATATCCTCGCATACCACCCATCAATTGGTTAAATAAATCATCCATGTTGTTAAAATTATTAAAGTTGTTGTTCATATTCTTTACCTCTTTTTATTTACTTAGTTATGATTACTGATATTGACTATCTTTGACCTTTATCTTAAAAAATTTAGACTAGCTAGATTGCTACTCTACGTACTATTTCTGGTTTTTCTTTTTCAAGCAGGAGTAGACTATCTTTACTTCTAAAGATTTCTAGATTAAACATAGACCCCACCTCTTTCTATTTTACTTTAAATAAGTGTTCTAGTAAGGCTTTCATTTACCTTACGTTCATAATATACTACATTAGTCAAAAAAGGTCAAGGAATTTGACTTTAATTGACCAATATTTTTTAAAAAGCAAAAACACCCTGAAACATCAGGGTGCCATTCTTACATCAAATACAAAATTGCTAGGGTCAGGAGACTTGCTAGAAGCCCCACTCCCCAAAAGAAGAAGTCAACCTTCCACTCGCTCCAAGGATTTCCTTTACCAGACAATCCTCCAAGTTCAAAATGGTGATGCACAGGCGTCATACGGAAAATACGTTTTCCACCAGTCATTTTGAAATAGCCGACTTGCATCATGACCGAAGTTGTTTCAAAGACATAAATAATTCCGATAATCAAGAGAGTCCATTCTTGGTGGAGAGCCATTGAAATAGCTGCCAGCATTCCACCGAGAGCCAAACTTCCCACATCTCCCATAAAGACCTTAGCAGGCTTATGGTTAAAGACAAAGAAACCAAGCAAACCACCAATCATGGCAAGAATCACTAGAAGGATATCCATCTGACCTTGCACATAGGCAATAACTCCATAGGCAGACAAACTAATCACAACGGAAATGCTAGCTAAACCGTCAATACCGTCTGTCAAGTTTACTGCGTTTGAAAAACCGACTAGCCAGAAAAGAGCGAAGACAATATAGAAAATCCCTAGATGCACTTGGTAGCCAAAGACAGAAAGCATATCGCCACCACGCTCATAGAAAAGGTAGAAAATGACACCACCTAGAAGCTGAAGAGCCAATTTCTGTTTGGGATTAAGGCCCTCATTGATTTTACGGAAGACCTTGAGGAAGTCATCTAAAAATCCGATTAAACCATAGAGAACCAAGATAAATAAAATCATACCAACATTATTGCTGAGTTGATTACTAAATAGGGCGAAAAAGAAAGCAACTAAAACAGAAGCAATTAAGAAAACCAAACCTCCCATTGTAGGAGTCCCAGCTTTTGCTTGGTGTTGTTTGACATCCTCATGCATCTGCTGGCCTGTAATTTGCGCCTTTCTATAAAATTGGATAAAGACCGGAATTCCTACTAAAGTTAGTAAAAATGTCACAATTCCAGCACTGATGGAAATAAACATATTAGTCTCCTAAAGTTAATTTAATTTTTTTAATGTTTTTGATAGCTGTATTGGTCCGAACGTCTTGCTTCTGAACAACAGAACCTGACCCTTCAAATTCTAGCTCAATATCCAACCATTTAGCAAAGGTCTCAGCAGTCTCCTTTTTCCAGCCATACATATCTGGAATTTCTTCTACCTTATCCGATAAAAGGAGAACTTGTTGGTTTGGTGCAAGATTTTTTCCTTCTTCTACAGAAGTCTCTTTAATCTTTGTTCCAGTACCAACAACGATTGGTTGCACAATATTTCGGCGTAGGGCTTCCGCCAAATCACCAGGTGAAATATCCTTGATGCTAGGCATTGCATAAGAAGATTCTGTCGTCACTTTATCTAAATTCTTGGCTGGAGATTGAAGATTTAGAGATTCTTTCATAGCCGAAGCTCTCTCAAGGATTGGATTAGTAAACTCCCCAAGCGGAATACCTGAATAATGTTCAGGCTGTTGAACCGTTACATACAAGATAAAATCAGGATTTTCAGCAGGATTCATAGCCACAACTGAGAAAATGTAGTTGGTTGAACCTGTAAGATAACCACCATTTTTCTCATCCGCAATCTGCGCAGTTCCTGATTTAAGGGCTACATTTTGACCTGGAACATTGACAGTTGCTTTTCCTGTACTATGATTATACATAGTTCCATATGTAGGATCCGTTCCTACCAAGACCATGTGAGTACGAGTTTGGCTGGCTGCATCTTTCGAAACGGGATTTCCTACGATTTCTTTTTGAGATTTACGAACGGTTTGATCATTTGGATCATACAAGGCCGTAATAAATTTAGGCTCTAACATGACGCCATCATTGGCAATGGCTGTAAAAGCACGTAGCATCTGGGTCTGCGTTACAGAAATCCCCTGACCAAATGCACTCATGGCAATATTAACAATATTATCTGCAGGCAATTGACCTGAATACTCATCAGTCAGACCAAAACGCGTCGGCACCCCAAACTTAAAGCGGTTTAGATAATCCAACCAAGTAGTATCTCCCATTTTTTGTTCAAGTAGACTCATTCCAACATTACTGGAGTGAGCGAAACCTTGTGAGAAAGTCATCATCCCACCAGTAGTCAAACCATCATTAACATCCCAATCTCGAATCGTCGCATCTGCTATTTTTAATTCACTGCTATTGAAGTATTCTCCACCTGGGAAAGTATTATTATCAATAGATGCTGCTAGCGTCATGACCTTCATGGCTGATCCTGGTTCGTAGTTACTTTGATAAAGAATATCACGCCAAACAAAGTCTTTGGTGATACCATCCTTAGTATCTGCATTAAAGGTAGGTCGTTGGGTGGTAGCAAGGATTTCACCGGTCTTTGCACTGACCAAGGTCGCGGTCATATACTTACCTTTTACTTTTTCTAGAAAGGCATCCATCTGAGTTTCCATGAAAGATTGGAGAGGGCTAGACAATGTTGTATAAACATCCTTGCCATCCACAGTTTGTTGCGACACCTGTTCTGTACCTGGTACGATATTTCCTACACGGTCTTTTTCATAGGTAATAATACCATCTGTCCCAGCAAGAATGGTATTTAAAGAACTCTCCAGACCAGAAGTTCCTAATAAACTCTTACTGCCGTCCTCATTTTCATGGAGTTGGGCTAAACCAATAAAACTAGAAGCAAATTGGCCATTTGGGTAGCTTCTGTTAGGGCTAGTTGTGAAGTCGATCCCTTCCACACTAGCATCTTTCAAGTCTTTTTTAATAGCCATCATATTGGCATAGGTAATCCCATTCCCTTTTGCTCCAAAGGAAACTTGGGTCAGATTTGGTTGAGCTAATTGCTCTTTCACATAAGCTTCATCCATATCCAAATACTTATGGAAGACTTCAGCTACCTTATTAAACTGCGAATCCTCTACATAAAGAATTTTACCCGTTGCTGACTTGTATTTTTTATCAATAACAGCATAGACGTTATAAGAGGTCGCATCTTCAGCGATAGGCACTCCATTTCGGTCATAGATAGTTCCGCGTTTGGCAGGTACTGTTCGAGTTGTTTGGTGAACCTTTTTAGCTTCTTTTACCAAGTCAGTACCAAATATATTACCTTTTGCGATAATATACGCAAAATTAGCCAAAAAGAGGGCGAAAAGGGTAACAGCTACAAAGCTGAGGTACTTACCAACTATCCTACGGTTTTTTGCTGGAGATTTACGATTTTTTATCGCAAATCGGGTTATTTTTTCTGTCCATTTCATATCTTACTCCGCTGTTCGGATATTTTCATTATTCAATTTCAAATCTTTTTTATCTGCAATCTCTTTCAAGCGCTCTGAACGAATCAATTCATTCACTTCCTGCTTAGCATCATCGAGTTCTGTCTTCTTTTCCTCTATCTGCGCATTGATTTTTGTCAAATCACTTTGCACTTGCAAGAGTCGTGTCTGCATAAAGATAATGCTCACTGCTAAAACGAGTGCCGTAAAAGCGATGGAAAGATAAAAAGCCTTCTCCACACGTGAGAATTTTTTTATACGATTCTGCAAGAATTGACTGGTTGTTTCTTTCTTATCTACCATTTTTTCCTCTTACTTGTGAATTTTTCTGGCCACGCGCAACTTGGCAGAGTGCGAGCGGTTATTGGCTTCTAATTCTTCTGCACTTGGCAAGATTGGCTTACGGGATACCAATTCCATCTTGGGCTTGAGATCATCTGGGATGAAAGGCAAACCTTTGGGAACTTCCACTGTTGAAGCTTCCTTGAACAATTGCTTGGTCAAGCGGTCTTCTAGCGAATGGAAGGTAATCACTGAAATTCTACCATCTAGAGCCAACATCTCCATGGCCTGCTGGATGGACTCATCTGCCGCTCCCAGTTCATCATTGACTTCAATTCGAATAGCCTGGAAAATCTGCTTGGCAGGATGGCCCTTCTTCTTGAGCTCCTTGGCAGGTTTGGCAGACTTGATAATTTCTGCTAACTCAGTCGTTGTCTCGATTGGCTTGACTTCACGTGCTTGTTCGATCTTACGCGCAATCTGTTTAGAGAATTTATCCTCACCATACTTGAAGAAAATACGAACCAAGTCATGATAGTCATAGTGGTTCACCACTTCATAGGCTGTCAGACTAGCTTCCTGATTCATCCGCATGTCCAGTGGCGCATCCTTTTTATAAGAAAAACCACGTTCACGCTGGTCCAATTGAGGACTAGACACTCCCAAATCATAACAAATTCCATCAATTTCCTGAACACCAGCTTCGCGCAAACGTGCCTGTAAATGACGGAAGTTATTCTTTATAAAAGTCACCATCCCTTTTTCGATATAGGGTGCCAAACGTTTTTGCGCATTGTTAATGGCATTCTGGTCCTGGTCAAAGGCATAGAGATGGCCTTTTTCACTTAATTTACTTAATAAATATTCGCTATGGCCCGCTCCACCCAAAGTCGCATCAACGTAGATACCGTCAGGCTTTACGTCGAGCATATCAATCGTTTCGTGGAGTAAGACCGTTACATGATGAAATTCTTTTGTCATATCTTATCTATTTTACCACAAATCTGACTAGCTTGCACTAGTCAGACAAATATGGCAAAAACAAGTAAGATTTCTTTAAGAAATATGTCAAATATGCTTGACATCCACTCCATAGAAGAATATAATATGGTCAAATATATACGACACAAATCAGAAAGGAGAACAGATGAATCGTGTGAAAGAATTTCGCAAGGAACTGGGCATTTCCCAGCTCGAACTCGCCAAGGATATCGGTGTCTCGAGACAAACCATCAATATGATTGAAAACGACAAGTACAATCCAACCCTGGAACTCTGTCTCAATCTCGCCCGTAGCCTCCAAACTGACCTCAACAGTCTCTTTTGGGAGGATAATTTTTAAAAAAGGAGCCAACTCATGAAAAAAGAAACCTTCACTGAAAAACTGATCAAACGCACATACGGTATCTCTGGTCCCCTTGACGAATACAAACGGCGTGAGGCCGATCGTATTGGGAACCAAGTCTTTATCATCCTCTTTTATCTGATGATTTTCGGAAATCTTATTCCACTCCTTCTGGCCTATAAATACCCTCAAGAAGTGGCTCTAATCTATCCTCCTCTGATTCTAGTGATTGCCCTCATCGCTGCTGGCTATGTCACCTACCAAATGAAAAAAACAGGGATTACAGCTATTGATCCAGATATGCTGAATGAGAAAGAAAGCAAGCAACTATACTACCCAGGTCTTAAAGCAGGTTTGTTCTTTGGTCTATGGATGTTTTTTATAACTCCTCTTCTCAGTATACTCATAGGTGAAGGTCAGGACTATTTTCATTCTCTCCTAACTATAAGAAATGGTGTATCAAGCATTCTCGGTTCTATCTTCTTCGGAGCGAGCATACAGTTCCTCATCTCCCGTCGCATTGCAAAAACTAAAAAAGAGCAAGATGAGGATTAGGAGGTGCCCTATGAAATCACTAGTAACTTTACTTACCTATCATCTTTTGTTTGCTTCTCTACTCACCTTCATCATCGTTTCAGGGAACTTGCCAATCTACGATATAGTCCTCCTTCCAGTCTTTGTTCCAGCACTCAACAAAGGATTGACTTATCTAAAGATAGATTCCCAAAAAACGCGCATACTCAACCTAGCACTATGCTTTATGATTCTATCCTTTCTATCCTTACCACAGCTGACGCTCATTTCAAGCAATTGGAAATATTATATACTGCTAACTATCGCCATCCTTTCTTCTATTACTTATCTTTATTATCTCTATCAATTCGTAAAAGAAACAAAATAACATCGTTCATTTAGGAGAAATCACCCATGAAAAAAGAAGACTTAACAACTCGCTTACTTCGAAATTTCTTTCATATCCAAGGGCCTTTTGATGAATGCCGTCAAGAGGTTATCTACAAGGCTTGCGCCCGTTCCATGATCCAAATCTTTTACTCTTCCTTCATTCTCTTCCTATTCTATATTTTGTTCGGAAGCTTTATAGAAATTGTTCGAAATGTTATGCCCTACATCTATTTTGGACTCATTTTGTTCATGAGTATAAAAGCTCAAAAAGCCGTCCAAGAGCTTCATCTTGAAAAGGATGACAAATCAGAAATCATTCTCAAAACCTACAGCAAAGCTCAAATCAAATTCCGAAGCTGGATTGTGTTTATCGGTATTCAGATTGGCTTCTTTACCTTACTCATCTTTCATAAAGTCTTCGTTCAACAGATGTCCCTTTCAGATTTTGGAAAGTTGCTCATGCAATTCGATAAAAGTATTCCTTTCCTGATGTATAGCCTGATTATCGGAAGCATTTTTGGAACCCTGACCTACGGATTTCTATCACTACAGGAGGAGAAAACTCCTAAAAATACCAAACAGAAGGAGAAAAGCAAGCAATGACTTCACTATACGATTTTTCAGTCTTGAACCAAGACCATCAAGAAACTCCACTAGAGACCTATCGTGGTAAGGTTCTCTTGGTTGTCAACACTGCTACTGGATGTGGTTTAACGCCCCAGTACCAAGGACTTCAAGAACTCTATGATCGCTATCAAGAACAAGGTTTTGAGATTTTAGACTTTCCTTGCAATCAGTTTATGGGACAAGCACCAGGCGGCGCAGAGGAAATCAACGCCTTCTGTAGCCTACATTATCAAACCACCTTCCCACGTTTTGCCAAGATCAAGGTCAACGGTAAGGAAGCAGACCCTCTCTATGTTTGGTTGAAAGAACAAAAATCTGGCCCACTGGGAAAACGAGTCGAATGGAATTTCGCTAAGTTTCTCATTGGTCGTGATGGGCAGGTCTTTGAACGCTTCTCTTCAAAAACAGACCCAAAACAAATTGAAGAGGCGATACAAAAACTACTATAATTTCACAATCTCACTATTATTAGTTCTCCTTTAGCCTAAGAATAGTGGGATTTTTTGATGGGCTTTGACTTGAATAGAAAAACACCCCATGATATGAGCCATGAAGTGTTGTAAAAATGATACATTTACAGCAGACTCCCCTCTACTGACTACTATTTTTAACCCCAGCATATACATAGGTCCTATTTCTAGGACACGCTTTTTCCGTTACCACCCTAAAATAAAAGCTATGCTCCCGCCCATCCTTGGCATTTTCCTTGTTTAAGACAAAGTAGTTTTTCTGATTCATCGCCATGGTTCGTAGGATGTCATCAATCAAGAAAGTCAGAGGTACATTCATGGCAGAGTATTTTTGAAAATCCTCTTCAAAACGAATATAGTCATCTGAAAAATAATCCATCTGCAGTTTGTTTTCATACAGCTCTTTTCTAGTCATAAACTCCCTCCTCCCACAGCCGAATTTCTAGGATATCTGCAACCTCTATCAACCTATATCCCTCGTTTGTCCTAATAGATAGAGTCTGAGGTGATAACTCTTTCACCACACCGATGATAGTCGCCTTCTGCCTCTTTTCCTTAACCACAAAGAATCCCTTTAGCTGGCTAATATAAAGCTGAGAAAGCAAGTGCAACTTCTCATCTGGAGTCAAATCCGTCGAAAAATCAACACGGCTTTTTTCTTCACTGAGCGAACTGGTGTGTTCTGAGAGGTAAAATCCCATCCACTTCTGCATACCTGGATCTTGATAATCTCGCGCGGATTGAAAAGGTAAATAAGAACGATCAATCATTGTAATCCATCTAATCCTCCAGCAGAATGTCCCCCAATCAGCTTGCTTCTGGCAAGACTCCTAGAGGCTTCTTCCAGTGCATTGGCTCTTAAAAGAGAAGTGAAACCAAATTGTTCCCGAATGGAGTCAATGGCCGTCTGGAGCCTTTCTTCTTTTTCTAGCTTGTCAACATCATCAAAGAGAGATATCAAACCAAAGGGCTCGTCTACAAAGCCTGAATAGTTTACACCGACACTTCTGACTGCTCCAGAAGTGTATTTGTTATGAAATAACTTCAAAACATAATTCGTTAAGACAGCTGTATTATTGGTCGGTTCGACCTTCATTTGTGTGTGAATAGACGACCTGACCTCCTGTTTAGAGAAACCGACATAGATAGAGACAAGGGTTGTTTTCTTGCCAGACCTTCTCAATCTAATAGCCACCTGCTCCGCCATTTCTCGAAGAATAATTTCAATATCCCGTAGCTTCACGTAGTCTCTCGGCAAGATTTGAGAATTCCCCAAGCCCTTGGATTTGGCTTTATAAGGCTTATGAACATTGCTCTCATCAATTCCGTTAGCATGAAACCACAAACGAAGACCAGCCTGACCCAGAGCTTTTTTTAGCTGGTCAGGATTGCTGGTTGCCAATTCCTTGATGGAAAAAATCCCCAGAGCATGCAAGCGTTTCTCCATCCGCCTGCCAATTCCCCAAAAGTCGGTCATCTTGGGAATGAACCAGACCTTCTCTTCCACATCCTGGTAAGACCAGTTGGCCCTCATGGTCGGAGTGTGCTTGGCTTCATTATCCAGAGCCAACTTGGCCAGTAAGGGATTGGCATTTGACATACCTACTGTAGAGTAGATCCCTGTCTGCCTCCAAATATCCCTCTGAATACGAGCAGAAAGCATATCCAGCTTGTCTTTGCGAGAGAGACTCTTATCTGGGATAAAATAGTTGAGCGAACTAGTCAGGTCAATAAAGCCCTCATCGATAGAGTAAGGATAAATATCATCTGGACTGCCATAGTTTTGAAAGATTCGCTGGATTTCCATATTGACTGCAATGTACTCGTCCATTCGAGGAGGGACAATCAAGGTCACTTGAGCCCAATCTTCGATGTAGCGAACATAGTCCGAGTCAGTCGGTAGCCCTTGCTTTCGAGCATTGTAATAGGAAAATTTTCGCGTTTTGATATCAAAAGGCAAATCATAGGCCCGACCAACATTTGACTGGCCAAAAATCTTCTTAAACATGGGAGAGGAGGCTAGGATAAGACCAGTTGAATTATCCGCGCGACTCATGACACAAAGCGAGGTTTTCAGCGGATGCAATCCTCTTTTCACACACTCAACACTGGCATAAAAGGATTTCATATCGACAAAGGCAATGTCACTTTTGGGCTCTCTGGAATAATCAAAGTAGCCCATTGGCTAGCCCTCCATCGGCACAAAGTTCCCAACGATAATCCCCACAATTCGAGGATCTTCCTCATAGGAGATGAAAATATCCTTGTATTTAGGATTGATAGAGACTAGACGCAATCCATTCTCCTCTCGATAGACCCGTTTGATATAGGTCTGGTTGTTGCAAACCACTGCATAAACCGCCCCGTCATAGTCAAATCCTGTCTCTCGAATCAGAGCTACTGAACCATTTTGGTATTTAGGTTCCATGGAGTCCCCAGACACCCATGACGCAAAATCATGAGCCAACTCCTCATTAAAGTAAACCGTATCAAAATTCTGATCATCGTAGACTGAATCCCCAATCCCTGCTGACATGCGTTCATAAACACGGTACTCGTAGAGGCGCTCTGGCATGGAGGCCACTTTCTGGGCTTGCTCCTCTTGAGATAGGTTGCGAGCATAGAGAACAACCTTCTCCTTCCCTTGCTTGGAGAGGCTATGGTAGAGACGGACAATCTCAATCTGAGTAAAATATCCTTTTGGTACTTTTAAAATATTCTCTAGCTGGAACACCTTCTCCTTGGACGGTTCCTTGACTCCACGTTCCCAAGCTGAGTAAGCCTGAAAGCTAATCCCAAGTTGCTCTGCAATTTCCTTCTGTGTCAGTTTTAACTCTTTCCTCCGAGCCTTTAATTTTTCTGGCTGATACATACTTCACCTCCTATTATGATGCTTTAATGGACATTATCTCCCTTAGAAATACTAATCGATGGTTGAACTTACACTTTTAAAACTCAACCATTTTAGTTTAGTTTTATTATATAAAAAAAGTGGACAAATGTCCACTAGGAATATCAGAAACATCGTGAATTTTAATCAAACTAAAAAGACTTAGCCCTGTACAATACAGAACTAAATCCTTTGAATAAATAATTACTCTAACTTTTAAAATCCGTACGGCAATTCCAGTTTTTCTCTATTTGATACCAGACATTAGCTTTTCAATACGTGGAACGTAGAAGAATAAGATAATACTGAATACAATCGTAACTCCTCCAACAATTCCATAGTAAGCGACTTCAGTTTCACTTGTATAAAATTTTACAATTTGAGCATTGATAGCTTGGGCAGCAGCATTACTCAAGAACCAGATAGACATCATTTGTGCTTGGAAGGATTTTGGTGCTAGCTTAGTAGTGACTGATAGACCAATAGGCGAAATCAACATTTCCCCCACAATCACAATAGCCCAACTCATAATCAACCATAAAGGACTAACCTTAACATCTGTCCCAAAGAGCATCCCTGGTAACATCATCCACAAGAAGGATAAACCTGCCGCAAATAAACCGTAAGCAAATTTCTTAGAAGAGGACGGTTGCTTATTACCCATTTTCCCCCACAACCACGCAAAAATTGGCACATAAATCATAATAAAAAGTGGATTGATACTTTGGAAAAAGCTAGATGGGAACTGAATCTGATTTCCAAATACATTAAAGTAGAGTCGAGTCTGATCATCCGCAAATAGAGCAAGAACAACAGACCCCTGCTCCTCAATAGACCAGAAGAGTACTCCAGCGATAAATAGAGGAATGTAAGCAAATACTCGGGATCTCTCAGTAGCAGTTATTTTCTGACTAGATAAAATTTTGAAGAAATAGTAGATTGGAATAATTACAGCAATCACTGTAAAGATATTAACAATCATATCCACATTAAACTGGTGAGTAAAGACTAAACCTATAACCACGAGAATAACTACGACAAGTGTAAGCAGCAAACGTTTAATCAAGGTCTGCTGCTCCGTCTGTGAAAGTGGGTCAGTAGGGTAAAGGCTTGATTCAGGCAGGTATTTCTTCCCATCCAAAACATACTTCACCAGACCAAAGAACATCCCAATGGCAGCTAGTGAGAAACCTAGATGGAAATTGACTTCCTGACCTAGATAACCTACTAAATAAGGGGCAACAAAGGCACCTAAGTTAATACCAAAGACAAAGATACTAAAACCTGCATCCCGTCTATCATCCTCTTTCTCATAAATTCCTCCCACCATATCTGAGATATTGGGTTTTAAAAATCCAGTTCCAAAGATAATCAAGGCAATAGAAAGATAGAGAGCCACTTGTCCAAAAGGTGTTGCCAAAGCAATATGCCCTAGCATAATCAAAATCCCACCGTAAAAGACAGTCTTACGGCTTCCTAAAATACGGTCACTGACGAAACCACCGACAACCGAGGACAAAAATACCAGCGAGCCATAAATCGCCATAACCGATGCAGCTGTGGTCTTATCCATCCCCAACCCACCATCTTGCACACTATAGTACATGTAGTAAAGTAGGATAGCTCGCATCCCATAGTAAGAAAAGCGTTCCCACATTTCTGTAAAGAAGAGGGTGGACAAGCCCATAGGATGTCCAAAAAATGTTTTCTGTTTTTCCATATATATTCTCCTTTAACGATATAATAATTCATTTTACAGAATTTTCAAACAAATGTCAAACAAATCCTGTTTGTTTTAGAAAATTTTCTGAAAAAATCATACGTCACATACTTAATTCCACCATAAAAATCCATTTCAAACTAACTTCCACTTCGGTCAGGCAAGTGGAAGTTACTTTGAGAAATCACCTTTAAAAATTTGCTCTTGTTTAATTTAAAAATGTTTCAAATCTTGAAACATACTTATCTTATCCTCTCCTCTTCAGTAAACAAAAAACATCCCTATGCCAAACTTGTAATTACTAAAATACAAGTCAATAAGCATAGAGATGTAAAACTGTTACACATTAAATAATAGAAATTGTGTACGAAATTTCTCAATTAGTTTTCGCTAGTAAATATCATTTCCAACAAACGCCCTCTCAATTCCTTATCCTGATGATGCAAGATATTCATTAAGTCATGAGAATTTTTGGCATTGATGAATTGATTTAACAATCTATCTTTTAATTCATATGGAAGAGAAGCCGTCTTTAGTAGTCTAAAAACTTCATCATTTAAAGATATTGTTTTATTATCTTTACATTCAAAATTAGCTGTATCATTCTTATTTGGCAATTCAATCATAGACACATTCGTTCCTTTAAAATGAATTCTATGCCTTCTATTGCTTGGAACGATACTAGAATCTCCTTGTAATGCCAACTCTACCATTCCTATTTCCCAATCGATTGATAATCTTGTTTTATATCTTTGACCATTTTGATCTTCAATCATTTCAAAAGAATGTTGTTTGCCTGGGAATACATACCAATCTACAACTTCAGGTAAATCAACACCCATACCTATCTCAGAACCAACCAAGGGAATGATTGCACCACTTTTTGCAAACACAGGTATAGTCGAAATGTCTCTATAAACACTTAACTTCACACCACCTGTATATTTTTTCTCTGAAAAGAAGTCATACCATTCACCTTCAGGGAACCATACATCTACTTTTGCAGATTGGAATGCCAAATCCATCTTTTCTACAATGGGAGCCACCATCAGTTCTGTTCCAAAAAAGTATTGATTTGAAACATTATAGCTCTCATCATTCTCTGGGTAGAAATAATACATTGGGCTGATTAAAGGGGCACCTTCCTCATGTGTCTTTACATTCATAGTGTATAGATAGGGAATCATCTGATGTCTCAAACGAAGGTATTTCTTCATAATCTTAGATGTTGTTTCTGAAAAAAACCAAGGTTCTTTACTATTAAAGGGACTTCTAGAACTATGTAATCGAGTTATCGGACTAAAAACGCCAAACTGTAGCCATCTAGTTTGTAGCTCTTCGTCATAATCCCCCAGCATGTGTCCACCGATATCATGACTCCACCAACTATAACCGATATTAGATGCTGTCGCTGTAAAATAGGGTTGAAATCTTAAGGAATTCCAACTAATAATAGTGTCCCCTGAAAAACCAACAGGGTAGCGATGACTACCAGGACCTGCATATCTTGATAAAATCAAACCACCTTCTGCATTTTTACAACTATCCTGATAATGATAATGGTTTAAAAGCCACAGTGGATCCAACATGCCTTGTGTCCCTTGTTGCCAGTCAATCCACCAAAAATCTACTCCCTGCTTTTCTAGCTCATAATGAACATCTTTAAAGTAGGATTCTCTAAAAGATGGATTAAAAAAATCAAAAATAGCAGGTTCTTCTAGTTCTACATTTAACCCTAATCGTTTGGCGACTCGCGGGTAAGCTTCTTCATAAGCCCGTATACCATCAGCAGGATGGACATTTAAGGAGAGTTTTAACTTCCTATCATGAAGTTGTTGCAATAACTGTTCTGGATTAGGTATTAAGTTTTTATTCCAACTATATCCTGTCCAGCCACTTCCAAAACGGGCTGGAATGTCAGTTATATGCCAATCCATATCTAAAACACCGATAGATAATGGAATTTTCTCTGTTTTAAATCTGTCTATTAAATTCAAATATTCATCCGACGTATAAGGCCAATACCTACTCCACCAATTCCCTAAAGCATATCTTGGTAACAAAGGTGTTGAACCAGTCAAATGGTAAAAGTCTCTGATTGCTCCTCTATAATCATGCCCATAGGCAAAGAAATACAGGTCAATTTGATTTTCTCTCTCAATATAACCAGACTGTTCATCCCAAATAAATCCTTGAGAATCATCCAATAAGGCAATACCACTTCGACTAATAATTCCATCTTCTAATGGGATTGCTCCATCTGCCTCATCAAGAGTCCGAGCTGTTCCTTTTAACGTTTCAATAGATTCACCAAAATACCAGCGACTACCATATACAGCAAAATTTCCTTTTAATTCTATAAATAAATTTTCGGCGTTAAATTCTCCTTTATTAAAGTGCAGATGAAAATAGTCCGTCATAATATCTAGTACGTTTGATGTCTCGATATAATCTAACGAAACTTGACCAAAATCTCTATTATAGATAAGTTGTGTCGTTCTATCCTCAAAACTTCCAGTTTGAGAGTATTCTAGCCTTACTAACTTGTCTGTTAATACAGAGATTCGATAAAACTCTCCCTTAAAAATTTTCAATTTGTTTCCCTCCTTTTATGGTAGCATAAAAACAGAACGCACCATTTTGATGCGTTTTTCGTTATTCTGAATGCAATGTTCTATCTATGACAAATAATACTCAATTGAAAAAATGTAGTGGACAAAATATCTTTTAACAAACCAAGATGTTATTAAAGAGTTATCCCCAGAGCAAGAGCTTCATCTCGTAATTTTTCAACATCACTAACCGTAGATCGCCATCCTTCAATCATATTTGTACTTAAAGCATACCAAACACTCTTAAAAACAGATCAGTTTTCAAAAGCTACTCCCATGATTGTCATCTTTTCTTTATCTATATCTAAGGACATACGCTATCTCCTTTAATTACATTATACCATGTTTCTCTGTAGCTTTTAAAAATTTTATAAACTTCAAATCCAAATATAAAACTCGTTCTTTTTCCTTTTTTAACTAATGATTCTGAGTAAAAACTTAACTTCAGGGGAAAATGAAGTAAGACTAGACAAAATTCAAAAACTGATTTCGTACAACTCAAAATACTGATTTTAGACTGAAGATAATACTAGAATGCTAATTAATGTTTTTATAATAAAGAGCTGACGACTTATGTTGTTTTTGATTTCTTAAGAATATAAAAAGAAACAATAAGGTAAACTTTCGAGTGATTTGAAACGTTGATAGTATCGTATTAATTAACGTTTTGAGCCAACTGGCCTTATCCGGTTGCAGCCATATTTGCAAGCGACTAAAGTCACAACAACTGTGTCAATTGCACCAATTTAGTAAGAAAGTACAAAAAGAACACCCCGAAAGGTGCTCTTTGTAAGTATAGTAATTCTTTCGAATTAACGTTTACTAAATTGTGATGCTTTACGAGCTTTCTTAAGACCTGGTTTCTTACGTTCAACTTTACGTGAGTCACGTGTAAGAAGTCCTGCGCGTTTCAATGAATCGCGGAAGTCTGGGTCTACTTGAAGAAGGGCACGAGCGATACCATGACGGATAGCTCCTGATTGACCAGCGTATCCACCACCTACAACGTTAACGAAAACGTCGTATGAACCTGCAGTTGAAGTAACTGCGAATGGTTGGTTGATTACAAGACGAAGGTCAGCGTGTGGGATGTACTCTTCAACATCTTTTTTGTTAACAGTGATTTTACCAGTTCCTGGAACAAGGCGAACGCGTGCAACAGCGTTTTTACGACGTCCAGTACCTGCATATTGTGCTTGTGACATACTTTATTGTTCCTTTCCTTAGATAAGTCCTGAAATATCAAGAACTTCTGGTTGTTGTGCAGCGTGAGTGTGCTCAGCTCCAACAAATACTTTCAACTTCATACCTTGAGCGCGTCCAAGAGTATTGTGTGGAAGCATACCTTTAACTGATTTCTCGATCAAACGTACTGCATTTTTAGAACGAAGTTCACCTGCAGAGATTTGTTTCAATCCACCTGGGTGGTTTGAGTGAGTGTAGTAGATTTTATCAGTTGCTTTTTTACCAGTCAATTTAACTTTTTCAGCATTGATAACAATCACAAAGTCACCTGTATCAGTGTGTGGTGTAAATGTTGGTTTGTTTTTTCCGCGAAGTACGCTAGCAACTACTGCAGAAAGACGTCCAAGTGGTACATCAGTTGCGTCAACTACGTACCATTTACGTTCAACTTGGCCTGGTTTAGCCATAAATGTTGTTTTGTTCATGATTTCTCCTATATATAGTTCGATTTTTGTTTACGGTGATGGGTGTTCCTTCCCATCGAAAAGTATTTGGAAGGTTCCGGGGCCTTTCAAATGGGGTAAACAATACCGCCTACTATAATACCAAATTTCACCCCTAAAAGTCAATAGATATGAAAAATATTTTTCTGAATTCCACTCTTTTTGTCTCTCAAAAACCTCGCTTTCGCGAGGCTCTTCTATTTATAAGACAAGGCACGTTTAAAGGTTTTCCAAGGACCTAAATCATCTGTCTGCAGAACGAGACTAGCATACATACGCCCAATAAAGACTGTTGCAATTACTGCAAAAGCAATCGTAATAGCAAGCGAAATCCAAGCTTCTAGGCCATTTGCATAACCATTAATAGCTCTAAATGGCATGAAGAAAGTCGAAATAAAGGGAATATATGAACCAATCTTCAAGATGAGATTGTCACCAGCTGCACCTAGAGCTGTCACTCCAAAAAAACCACCTATAATCAAAATCATCAAAGGCGACAAGGCTTTTCCTGAGTCCTCAGGACGAGAAACCATAGAACCTAAGAAGGCTGCTAAAACAACGTACATAAAGAGGCTAACCAAGACAAACAATAAGGTGTTGAGCGAGAAAGCCTCTCCTATATGGTTTAGAATACCAGATTGTGCCAAGATTGGTAAGTCTTTAAAGAGAAGAATGGCAGCAAGTCCACCCACGACGTAAATGCCAATATGAGTCAAAATCACAAGAAGCAGAGCCAGCATGCGAGCGTAGAAATAATGACTAGCTCGGATACTAGAGAAGACCACCTCCATAATTTTGGTTCCTTTCTCGCTAGCCACTTCCTGAGCAGTGACACTAGCATAGGTAATCAAAATCATATAAAGGAAGAAACCAAGCCCTGCGGCCGCAAAGGTTTGAATCATTTTTTTATTTTCCTTGGATTCATCAATTTTCTCCGTAAAGTTAACTGTTTGTTCCAAGCGTTTTTCCTGTTCTTGTGACAAATTGGCTGCCGAACGATTGAGTTGGTATTGCAGTTCGTTGAGCTTATTGGTTACTGCTAACTTGATGCCTGTTTCAAGAGAAGTTTCACCATGATAGACGGCCTTGAGGACGCTGTCCTCTTGGTCAATGGTTAGGTAACCCTTGATTTTCTCATCTTTGATAGCAGCTTGGGCACTGGCTTCATCCTGATAATCAAAGTTGATACCGTTGGTATCCTTAAGCCCATCTTCCACAGATGGCACAGTTGTTACTACTGCTATCTTACTATTCTTAGCCATAGAAGACCCTTGGAGATAGCCAATTCCCCCAGATAGACCGATAAACAAGAACGGCGAAATCACCATAAAGAAGAAACTCCACGATTTGACATGTCGAAGATAGGTTTCCTTCATTACAACCCACATATTTCTCATACTTCCACCCCTGATTCTAGTTTAAAGATTTCATCAATTGTTGGCGCTTGCTGGTCAAAGGTTGCGATATACTGCCCCTGAGTCAAGATTGGGAAGAGTTCCCTTCCAGCGCTCTCATCCTCCAAGATCAATTTCCAACTGCCTTGCTTGGTCAAGCTCACCTGTTTGACATGAGGAAGTTTTTCCAATTCTTCCTTACTTCGTTCACTTGAAACAAAGAGACGCGTTTTCCCGTATTGATTGCGGACATCCTGAACCGGTCCATGCAAGACCACACGGCCATCTCGAATCATGAGAATATCGTCACAAAGCTCCTCGACGTTGGTCATGACATGGTCAGAAAAGATAATGGTTGCCCCACGTTCTTTTTCTTGAAAAATAACTTGCTTGAGCAATTCTGTATTAACCGGGTCCAATCCACTGAAAGGCTCATCCAAAATAATCAAGTCTGGCTCATGAATCAGAGTAATAATCAGCTGAATCTTCTGCTGATTTCCTTTTGACAGACTCTTGATTTTATCAGTCAGCTTCCCTTTCACTTCCAACCTCTTCATCCATTGAGGAAGTTTTTCCTTGATTTCCTTAGCATCCATACCTTTTAGAGTCGCCAAGTAACGAACTTGTTCAAGTACTGTCAATTTAGGCATGAGACTGCGTTCTTCAGGCAGATAGCCAATCCGAGCGTAGGTCTCTTGTCGAATATCCTGATTATCCAGACTAATTTCTCCTTGGTATTCTAAAAACTTCAAAATACTGTGGAAAATCGTTGTCTTCCCAGCACCATTTTTTCCGACTAATCCCAAAATACGACCTGGTCGCGCTTGAAAGTCAATACCAAACAAAACTTGCTTAGGTCCAAAACTTTTCTCTAGACTTCTTACTTCTAGCATCTTTCACCTCCGAAATGTCTTGCACTTATTATACCCTTTTTTGATAGCCTTTACAATGATTTCTGTCCATTTTTATCATCCTCATTTTAGTAAAAAATCTTAGGGTACTTTGAGTTATGAGTACATTATACACTGGTAAACTCCAATTTATCTTCTCTGTTCCTCAACTGTCTATTTTTGATCCTGAATTGTTATTTGAAAAGCAAAAATCCACCCTGGAGGATGGATTGATGAGTTAACGCACTTCTGCATTGACTTTTTCTTCAAGAGACGCTTGGATTTTTTCCATGTAGCGTGCGACTTCTTCGTCCGTTAAGCTATCTTCTGGATTTTGGAAAGTCAAGCTATAAGCCATTGACTTCATACCAAGTCCCAATTTTTCACCTGAGAAAACGTCAAAAAGTTTGATATCTGTCAAACGTTTCACGCCTGCAGCTTGGATAGCGTCTACAACTTCTTGATGAGTGACTTCTGCCTTGAGGAGTAGAGCCACGTCACGGCTGACTGCTGGGAATTTGGTGATTTCCACAAATGGAGCAGCAGGTTGAAGCGCTGCTTCAATGGCTGAAAGGTTGAGCTCAGCTACATACGTTTCTGGAATATCGTAAGCCTTAGCAGCGACTGGATGCACTTGACCAAGGAAACCAAGAACTTGGTCACCGAGTGAAATCATAGCTGTACGACCTGGGTGGAGGCTTGCAATTTCAGCTGTAGCTGTATAAGTTACTTGGAGTCCCAAACGAGCAAAGAGGGCTTCAAGGATTCCTTTAGCATAGAAGAAATCAACTGGAACTGCTGCTGTTTGGAAATCTTTTTCAGCAACCAAGCCTGTCAAGGCAAAGGCAAAGCTGTTGATCTCATTTGGAAGTTCTTCTTTTGGATTGCCTGTTTGTTCAAAGACTTTTCCGATCTCGTAAAGTGCCAAGTTTTTGTTCTTACGAGCCACGTTGTAAGCAACTGTATCTAGGATACCTGAGATCATATTTTGACGGAGGACAGAACGGTCCACTGTCATTGGCCACATGAGTTCAGTAAGGTTACTTGGTTGAGCCGTAAACTCAACTGCTTTTTCAGGAGTTGTTAGAGCGTAGGTGATAATTTCTGTCAAACCTGCTCCTTCAGCAATTGTACGAACTTGACGGCGGAGTTTTTGTGTGGCTGTCAATTCACCAGCGGTACCATCGTCTTTTGGAAGGCTGGTTGGCAAGCGGTCATAACCATAGATACGAGCAATTTCTTCAAAGAGGTCTGCTTCGATTGTGATATCCCAACGACGACGTGGTACGCTGACTGTAAAGCTGTCTGCATTCCCAGAAAGACCAAAGCCAAGACGACGGAAGACGTCTTCTACATCCGCGTAAGAAAGTTCTGTACCAAGGACACGATTAACATCGGCAAGAGTTGAAGAAACTTCCACATCAGAAGTATCCAGTTCACCTGCTGAAACGATACCTTTACGTACCGTTGCACCTGCAAGCTCTGCAATCATGCTAGCTGCCGCATCAAGAGCTTCGTTAACAGTTGCCACATTGATACCTTTTTCAAAGCGAGAAGATGACTCAGAACGAAGGTTGAGACGACCGCTGGTCTTACGTATTGATTTTCCGTTGAAGACTGCAGCTTCAAGGACGACACGACTAGATTTCTCAGAGATTTCTGTTGCTTGACCACCCATAACACCTGCAAGAGCTACTGGCTTGTCTGCGACAGTGATGACTAGGTCATTCACGTCCAAGTCACGTTCTTCACCGTCCAAGGTCACCAATTTTTCACCAGCACGCGCTTCACGCACACGGATGTCAGTACCTTCAAAGGTATCCAAGTCAAAGGCGTGCATTGGTTGACCAAAGTAGAGCAGGATGTAGTTGGTCACGTCCACTACGTTATTAATAGGACGGATGCCTTCGTTCATGAGGAGATTTTGCAACCATTGTGGACTTGGTGCGATGGTCACATTGTCCAAGATACGAGCCGCATAGTAAGGAGCCTTGTCTGTTTCAATGCCTACAGAAAGTGCATCTGTAGCGGCTTCGTTTGTTTCTGTTAGAGTAAATTCTTTAAAGTTGACTGCCTTGTCATAGATAGCTGCCACTTCGTGAGCCACTCCACGCATAGAAAGAGCATCTGCACGGTTTGGTGTGATAGACAGTTCGATGATTTCATCATCCAAGTCTAGATATGAGAAGACTTCATCCCCAGGAACGGCATTTTCTGGCAAGATTTGGATGCCATCTGCGAATTCCTTAGGCACAACTGAGTCAGAAATTCCCAATTCGCCAAGCGAACAGATCATCCCAAGTGACTCTAAACCACGGATTTTTCCTTTTTTGATTTTGTAGTTGTCAGCGATACGAGCTCCTGGAAGAGCCACCATAACCTTGATGCCAGCACGCACATTTGGGGCACCACAAACGATTTGACGGGCTTCTTCTTCGCCCACATTAACCTGACAAACATGAAGGTGAGTTTCTGGCACATCTTCGCAGGACAAGACCTCACCGACGACAATTTTTGAGAGACCAGCAGCAGGTGATTCCACACCTTCTACCTCGATCCCTGTAGTTGACATTTTTTCAGCCAACTCTTGTGATGGCACATCAATGTCCACCAATTCTTTTAACCATTTATAAGATACAAGCATAATTTATTTCTCCAGAATGACAGTTGTCACTCTAGTTCTTTTCCTTTCCTATCATTTCAATAGAAGAATCATCTTCTTACCTTAATTTCTTTCTCAGTAACCAATCCGTATCTACTTTTTGACCAACCATAAAATGATGTTGGCTAAATTTTTCAAAACCATATCGATTATAAAATGCTTGAGCTTTTGTATTATGCTCCCAAACACCTAGCCAAGCCCAAGAAAAACTATTTTTGGTAGCAAGTTCAAGAGCGAATTCAAACAGTTGCTTACCTAGTCCAAATCCTTGAAATTTTTGTAGCACATAGAGGCGTTGAATTTCAAAAGCATCCTCTAATTCTCTCTCAGTCTGAGCACTTCCCCAGTTGACTTTGAGAAAACCAGCTATCTCCTCTTCATGCATAATGAAATAGGTTTCGGATTCTGGATTTTCCAACTCAGTTGACAAAACTCTCAGACTATAAGCCTCTTCAAAGTATTCCTGTAACTGCTCTTCCGTATTATCATGAGCAAATGTTTCACGAAAGGTTTGTTTGGCAATTTTGGACAACACCTCAACATCTGCCATTTCTACTTTTCTAATCATTATTTAAACTGTTCTGAGAAACGGACATCTCCTTGGTAGAATCCACGGATATCGTTGATTCCGTAACGGAGCATGGCTACACGCTCTTGTCCAAGACCAAAGGCAAAGCCAGAGTAAACAGTCGCATCGATGCCACTCATTTCAAGGACACGTGGGTGAACCATACCGGCACCCATAATTTCGATCCAACCAGTTTTCTTACATACGTTACAGCCTTCTCCACCACACTTGAAGCAAGAAACATCCACCTCAACAGATGGCTCTGTGAATGGGAAGTAAGATGGACGCAGACGGATCTGACGCTCTTCACCGAACATTTTTTGCACAATCAACTGAAGGGTTCCTTGAAGGTCTGCCATAGAGATATTTTTCCCAACAACCAAGCCTTCAATTTGGTGGAACTGGTGACTATGGGTTGCATCGTCTGTATCACGACGGAAGACACGCCCTGGTGAGATCATCTTCAAAGGACCTTTAGAGAAATCATGGGCATCCATGGCACGCGCTTGAACTGGAGACGTGTGAGTACGGAGTAAGATTTCTTCAGTGATATAGAAAGTATCCTGCATATCACGAGCCGGGTGGTCTTTTGGAAGGTTCATACGTTCAAAGTTATAGTAGTCTTGCTCCACTTCAAAACCATCCACGACTTGGTAACCCATCCCAATGAAGATATCTTCGATTTCCTCACTGGTTTGTGTGAGGACATGACGGTGACCAGTAGCAACTGGACGACCTGGAAGCGTCACATCGATACTCTCGCTAGCCAGTTGAGCCGCGACTTTCTTTTCTTCCAAGAGCTTAGCTGTTTCTTCAAAGGCAGCTGTCAAGACATCGCGCGCTTCATTGACGTGTTTCCCAATGATTGGACGCATCTCAGCAGAAACATCTTTCATTCCTTTAAGAATCTCCGTAAGTGAACCTTTTTTACCAAGGACAGAGACACGCAAGTCTTGCATCTCTTTTTCATTTTCAGCAGTAATCTGCTTCAAGCTAGCCAGCGTTTCTTCACGAAGCGCTTTTAATTGTTCTTCAATAGTTGACATAATTCCTCCATCAGTCTCTCGTAGATAAAAAGAAAACCACATGCCAAAAACTCCACTCGGAGCGTTGACACGCGGTACCATCCGTTTTTATCTGACAAGTCAGACCTTCATTTCTAAATCCATGCACAAGTGAATTCACCCAGCTTTCATATAGAGAGCTTGCAGTCACGGCTCTCCTCCCTGATATACTTCCCTTGAGTTACTAGTCTTGCAGATTTCTATTCAATTACTACATAGTTTATCAGATTTTGAGTTAAAAAACAAGTTAGATTAGACTAATTTCAGTATAAAAAGGAACAAGACACAATGCACTACCTATTTATAAGGCCTGTTTCATCTGCTTTCCTTTTCAATAAGAGAGTTGCTGCTTGATTAAAACCATCACACCAGTTATACCATTTTGCTTCATACTCATCTTGAGCTAAGATATGATTTTTTAAATCCAGAACAGAGTAAATCATTCTTTCCTCACAAGCTTGCGCATAGAGATGATATAGTTCATCACCACCATCTCTATCCCACTCAGCAGAAATCGTATCCCGACCTGCCAATAAAGCCTGATAAGCCCTGTGATGTCCATCTGTAATCAACAAGCAATTTCCAAAGGCAAGAATACTGATTGGATCGACTTGGATTGTTTCTGCCGACTGGTAAAGCATCTGAATATCTTGCAACTTCTTTTCTGATAAGTATAGTTGAGTCGGATGAAGATCTGCTATATTGACTTTCATTTCTTTCTCCTCAAAGGAATTTGATACTCACTTCTGCTTGCCTTTAAATCGCCATTGGAATCGGAGCTTGTCATAGAAGGGAAACTCGATAAACAGGACTCCCAAGCCCACACAGAGACTGGCAAGGACATCTGATGGATAGTGAACTCCCAGATAGACCCTTGATACCAGCACACTGACTAGGTAGAGACCAAGGACGATTTGTACGATTTTTCTCCAGACTGGATTTCTCATCCGTTGACTGAGAATGACAATCAGAGAACCGACCATCAAGGTTACAGCCAGAGAATGGCCACTTGGAAAGGAAAATCCCTTCTCCTCTACCAAGTGTAAAATAGCTGGTCGTGGGCGCTGGTAGATATTTTTAAATGTCACGATTAAAAGACCTGCCAAAGCTAGATTTCCCAGCATGAAGAAACTTTCTATCTTCCACCGCTTACGATAAAAGACAAAAGCTGTAATGGCAACCCAAGTGATAATCACTGGAATATCAATCAGACGTGTAATAGCTCGGAAAAGAATAGTCAAGTAATCTGGCAAGTCTCCTCGAACGGCAGTCTGTATCGGTTGATCAAAACCGACCAGCGTTTCAGGGTAAAATTTGACCATGTAGCCAAGAATAACGAAAAGTAAAAGGGCAAAACTGCCCTTCATTAAAAATGTTTGTTTATCTCTCATAATGTTTTAAGGTTGGTTTCAAGAGAACATACAACAACCAGAATGAAACGGAAAAGATTACACCCTCAATCAAGTTAAAAGGTAATACCATGGTCATTAGGTAGTTGGAAAGTCCCAAAATTTTTCCAATATCAAAGTTAGCAAACTTAGCGTACAGAGGAACAGCGTAAACATAGTTGAGAACCAACATAGCCACGGTTAAACCAATAGTCCCAGCTAGAGAGCCTAGTAGGAAACGAAGGGTTGTCCGTTCCTTTTTCCAAATCAAAGCAAATACGATGACAAAAACTCCCAAAGCTACGATATTCATTGGCAAACCAATGTAAGTATTCACTCCCTGGCTGTTAAGAAGCAATTTCAAGAGTGAGCGAAGCAAGAGAATTCCTAGAGCAGCAGGCAAATCCATGACCACCAAGCCCACAAGGACTGGCAAGATACTAAATTCGATCTTGAGGAAGGACGCCGCTGGCAAAAGCGGAAAGTCAAAGTACATCAGCACAAATGAGATGGCTGATAAAATCGCAATGGTCGAAAGTCGACGTGTGTTTGTCATAACAGGTTCCTCCAATTTTCTATAAAATCAGAAGAAGTTAGAAAGGATTCCTCTATCTATTCTCACTTTTTATATCCCAAAAGTCCCCTCTCACTCTATTAAGGAAATTCAAGCAAGCGGTTACAGTTTAGCTATAAATCTATCAGAACAGACAAAGCTATTCTTTCGTCTTCTCCCATCCAGACTATACTGTCGGTTGTGGAATCTCACCACATCAGCTTGCGCTCGCGGACTTCTTTAAAGAGAAGGAAATAGAGATTTTTCTTTTAGACTAGGCGACAAGCTGTAGGCATAACTTCTGGTTAGGCAAAGCTTGTCAACAAAGTATAAAAGGAAAAGATCATTTCCTAGTTAAAGTCACCGCCGGTCGGGAATCACACCCTGCCCTGAAGACTCTTTTATCATAACAAAAAACGCTTGCAAGCGCAAGCATTTTGTTCATTTTCATTTTCATTTTTTATTTCAATTTATCCACTTCATAGGTATGAACAAGCTCAAGACCTGCAAAGTTCTGCTGGCGGAGAGCCTCATAGACAATCATGCAGACGGTATTAGACACATTGAGACTGCGGACATGTTCATCATTCATAGGAATACGGAGAGCTTTCTCAGGATGTTCTCGCATAAAGTCCTCCGGCAAGCCCTTATCTTCACGTCCAAAGAGAAAATAATGGTCTTCGTCAGTCGATAAATCCACATCAGAATACACTTTCTCAGCAAATTTTGAGATCAGATAGAGTTTGCCCTTCATCTGAGACATGAAATCCTCCAAACTCTCGTAAAAATAAATCTCTAGCTTATCCCAATAATCCAACCCAGCTCGCTTCATCTTGCGGTCGTCAATAGGAAAGCCCATTGGCTTGATGATGTGGAGGGGAGAATTGGTCGCAGCGCAAGTACGCGCGATATTGCCTGTATTTTGTGGAATTTGAGGTTCAAATAATACAATATGATTTGTCATGACTTGCTTCCTTTTACCATTGCAAAAAAATAGCCACACTGCCCGGAGTCAAGCTCAGCAAACAGCGTGGTTAAGGCATCGTTAACTTACCTCACAACAGGTTTGAAGTAAATCAGCGAAACTACTTTCTTAGTATAACACTTTCAGAATCATTGTCAATAGAAACGACTTGATTTTTTCAATTTTTTCAAGCTATTTCCAAGGGTTGTAAAATCGTCCCTGATTCTGCAAGATAAGTAGTAAACTAGCTACTAAAAACAAGGTTGCCAAGAGCAAGGTAAGATAGTCTCCTTTTTTCAAGGCCTGATAACTATACCAAGTGCGTTTTTTCTCTTTCCCAAAGCGGCGAAGTTCCATGGCGGTCGCAATGGTATCAATCCGTTCTAGCGAGCTAAAAATCAAGGGAGTGATAATGCGCAGATTGCCTTTGATTCGTTGCATAAGAGAAGCTTTCTTGGATAATTCCATCCCACGCGCCTCCTGAGACATCTTGATAGTAAAGAATTCTTCCTGCAAATCTGGAATATAGCGCAAGGTCAGGCTGACGGAATAGGCAATCTTATAGGGCACACCGATTTGATTTAAACTGGAAGCAAACTGACTAGGATGGGTTGTCATCAAAAAGATAATAGCCAGAGGAATAGTGCAAAGGTACTTAATAGCCAAATTTAGCAGATAAAAGAGCTCTTGACTGGTCAGAGTGTAGGCACCGATTCCCTGCCAAATCACACTTCTCTCTCCATAAAGTCCAACCCCATACTCGGGAGAAAAGAGATAGACCATCAAAACGTTTAAAACGGCAAATACCGTCGCAAAAACGGCTACAAAGGAAACATCTTTAAAGCGGATTTCTGACAAATAGAGGAGAAAAACCGAAAAGATGGCAATCAGAACAAGCAGTCTGGTATCATAGCTAATCATGGCAGCCAATGATACGAGAATGAAAAAGAGGAGTTTCCCAGCCCCTGACAAGCGATGAATCACAGTATCTCTATGCTGGTAACCGATTAATTTAGCTTGCATCCTTCTCTCCTTTCTTTGTAAAATGCCGTTAAAGCAAGTGGATCCACGTCGAGTTTCTTAGCCAAGTTGAAGATAGAAGTTTCTTTTAGATTGGCTTTTACTAACAGCTCAGGACTGCTCAAAAGACTAGCTGGATCAGTATCGGCAATCAATTCCCCATCCACCATGACAAGAGCCCTATCCGAATAATCCAGCATCAATTGCATGTCATGAGTAATCATGACAATGGTATGCCCTTTTTGATGCAACTCTTCGAGAAATTCCATAATCTCAGTATAGTTCTTCTGGTCTTGACCTGCTGTCGGTTCATCTAAGAGGATAATTTCAGCCCCCAAGACCAAAATCGAGGCAATAGTGACGCGTTTTTTCTGACCAAATGACAGGGCAGAAATAGGCCAATTACGGAATTCATAGAGACCACAGATTTTCAAGGTTTCATAGACTTTCGTTTCAATTTCCTGCTCGTCTACACCTCGCAAACGAAGCCCCAGAGCCACCTCATCAAAAATCATATTGGTCGAAATCATTTGATTAGGATTTTGCAGCACATAGCCTACTCGTTCCGCCCGCTCTGCAACAGAATCTTCTTTGATATCCTGCCCTTCCCAAAGATAAGAACCTTCTGTCTGGATAAAGCTACTTAAGGCCTTGGCTAGAGTTGACTTCCCAGCCCCATTTTTCCCGACAATAGCAATCTTTTCACCCTTTTTAATATCTAAATGAATGGATTTTAAAATCGGTCTGTCATCATAAGAAAACGACACGTCCTCTAGTCTAAAGAGTGACTGCAATTCTGGGGTTTCTTTTGCCAGTTCCGTCCGCAACTGAACCTGGCCTTTTGAGATAGACAAGTTGTCCAAATTTGCTAATTGTTCTTCTTTAGCTAAATCCACACCTAATTGACGTAAAGTGGTTAGATAAAGGGGTTCTCGAATTCCATTTTGGGTCAATAAATCAGTCGCCAGTAACTGGTCAGGACTCCCATTAAAGAGGATACGACCATCATTTATCAAGACAATCCGATCGACAGGGCGATGCAGAACATCCTCCAAACGGTGCTCGATAATAAGAGTCGTCGTCCCCTCCTCCTTATGAATCTGATCAATCAATTCGATAATATCCTGACCTGACTTGGGATCCAGATTGGCAAGTGGCTCATCAAACAAAAGAATCGGACTCTCATCAATCAAGACACCAGCCAGACTGACCCGCTGCTTTTGTCCACCTGACAAATCCTGAGGACGCTGAGACAGTAAAGAAAGAAGGTCCAGCTTTTCAGCCCATTTATGAACACGGCTTTTCATCTCTTCTAAACTTGTTACATCATTTTCTAGAGCAAAAGCCAAATCTTCTGCCACAGACAGACCGATAAACTGCCCATCAGTATCCTGCAAAACTGTACTGACCAGATGAGACTTATCATAGATACTCATATCAAAGGCCGCTTGCCCCTTGATCAAAAATTCTCCAGACGTCTGACCCTTGTAAATATTGGGAATAATCCCATCCAAACATTGACCCAAGGTAGACTTACCTGACCCAGATGGCCCAACAATTAAGACTTTCTCTCCCTTATAAATGGTCAAGTCCACCCCTTGCAAGGTCGGTTCTTGTTGTGTTTCATACCGGAAAGAGAAATCCTTCCACTCAATTATAGCTTCTTTCATCTTACTCTCTTCATTCGCTTCTTAGACTTCTATTTTATCATAAATCTACCCCTTCTTGCAGTCTCTTCTCTTAAAATCTTAGCGCCAACAAGATTCCTAGCCTAAATTGCTTACCCGACTAGCCTATAAACAGCAAAAAGACTGGTTTCCCAGCCTTTTCCCTTATATTAATCCTTTTTCAAACTTCCTGAACGAGTCTGCGTACGTGAATAAGCTAGCAAGAGAAGGGTACCTGCGATAGCTACAGTTACAGCATTAGCAATTCCCGCAACAATCCCTTGGGCAAATACTTTTTCTGCTGCTTCTTGATAAATCACAACATCTCCAAGTGGTGCCAAGACACCCCAAACAAGAGCATTTGCAACAATCTGAATGAGGTTAAAGAAGACAATATCCTTCAACTCAAAAACACCCTGTGTTACTCGAATGTATTTTCTAAAGAGTCCGACGACTAGACCAAAGAGCCCACTAGCGATAATCCAAGTCCACCACAGACCATATCCAGCAATAGAGTCCTTGATTGCATGACCAATCAACCCGACAAGCAAACCGATAATCGGTCCAAAAATAATAGAAAGTAGCGCTTGTACCGCATACTGAAGCTGGATGCTTGTATTTGGAACAGGGGTCGGAATGTTGATCATCCCGATGACGACAAAGAGGGCAGCGCCAATTCCGACAGCAACAACTTGTTTAATTGATTGATTTTTCATCTATATTCTCCTATTTTATGATTCTATTTTCTTTATTTCAATGGTCCAAGATGAACCGACACCCACATTATAGGCCTTGGCAAAGGAAACTTGGTTGATAGCCAGACCTAAACGATAGAGAGAGTTGATGTAAAGGATGGGTTGCCCAATTCTCACATCTGCAAATGATTTGCCATAAACAACCTGATTTTGATAGACCAGCATATCAGCGTGATAGATAGTCACTTCAAAACGGTCACCGAATGCTGGTTCCAGCTTGTAAAATTCTTCTCGCGTGATAGAGGTCCAAAGCGAACCAAAACGCACATCCAGAATATCAATAGCTCCCTTCACCAGATGATCTTCTATGATTGTCTCTACGACTGGAAGCTCCACAATCTGATCCACACTGAGCTCTGGCCCCACTTCCTCAAAACTAATGTGACCACTGGCTAATTTAGCACCAGTATAGGCATAGACATCTCGACCGTGGAAGGTATAAGAATGCTCTGTATTTTGACGTCTATTGGCCACTTCAGAAATCTCACGAATAGCTACAATGCCAACGTGTTTCTTGATAAAAGAAAGCGTCCCATTATCTGGCGTGACAATGTATTGATTTTTTGCAGTCTTGGCAACCACACTCTTACGTTTCGAGCCGACACCTGGATCGACCACCGATACAAATGTCGTTCCCTCAGGCCAGTAATCCACCGTCTGAAAGAGACGGTAACTCCCCTCAAAAATATTATAAGGCGTGATATCGTGCGTCAAATGATGAATTTTTAAGGTGGGAGACTCTTCTAAAGCCACTCCAATCATAGCCGATACCGCACCATCAACCAGACCAAAGTCTGATTGTAATACCAGTAAATTATTATTCATTTTATCTCCTTGTATATCCTTTATCATACCATATTTCATAGAAAGGTGCTAATAGCTATTTCAATTGATTAGGGTATAGTTTTACCTTATAGCAAATTTCCTGCTAAAAACTCTGGTGATTAGCTAGTAGGTGCATTTTTTCTTGAAAAAAGGTATGATAGTTACATAATGAAGAAGTAGGTTTTATTATGAAAATTATCCTTGTCGGAGGGGGAAAAGTTGGTTCTGCCCTCTGTCGCTCCTTGGTTGCAGAAAAGCATGATGTTTTACTGATTGAGCAAGACGAAGCTGTCCTCAATCATATTGTTAATCGCTTTGATATCATGGGTATCCTTGGTAACGGGGCCGATTTTACCATCCTTGAGCAAGCCAGTGTCCAGGATTGTGATATCTTTATCGCCCTGACTGAATACGATGAAGTGAACATGATTGCAGCCGTTCTAGCCAAAAAAATGGGAGCTAAAGAGACCATTGTTCGGGTGCGGAACCCTGAATATTCTAACTCTTATTTCAAGGAAAAGAATATTCTCGGTTTTTCTCTTATCGTTAATCCTGAGCTCTTGGCTGCCCGCGCTATTGCTAATATCATTGACTTCCCCAACGCCCTCTCTGTCGAACGTTTCTTTGGTGGACGGGTCAGCTTGATGGAATTCACTGTTAAATCCTCCAGTGGTCTTTGCCAAATGCCCATTTCTGATTTTCGGAAAAAATTCGGCAATGTCATTGTCTGTGCGATAGAGAGGGATCATCAAATTATCATTCCAAGTGGCGACATGACTGTACAGGATAAAGATAGAATCTTTGTCACTGGTAACCGTGTTGACATGATGCTCTTCCATAATTATTTCAAGTCTCGTGCCGTGAAGAGTCTTCTTATTGTTGGAGCTGGTAGAATTGCCTATTATCTACTAGGTATCCTCCAAGACAGTCGTATCGATACCAAGGTTATTGAAATCAATCCTGAAATCGCCAGCTTCTTTAGCGAGAAATTCCCAAATCTCTATATCGTTCAAGGAGATGGTACCGCAAAAGATATCCTGCTGGAAGAAAGTGCTCAAAACTATGATGCCGTTGCGACTCTAACAGGAGTCGATGAGGAAAATCTGATTACCTCTATGTTCCTTGACAGGGTAGGTGTACAAAAAAATATCACCAAGGTCAATCGTACCAGTCTCCTCGAGATTATCAATGCGCCTGATTTTTCAAGTATCATCACACCTAAAAGCATCGCTGTAGATACAATCATGCACTTTATTCGTGGTCGTGTTAATGCCCAGTATTCAGACCTTCAAGCCATGCACCATCTAGCCAATGGCCAAATCGAAACCCTGCAATTTCATATCAAGGAAGCTAATAAGATGACTGCCAAACCTCTTTCTCAACTCAAACTGAAAAAAGGGGTTCTTATTGCAGCTATCATTCGAAAAGGCAAGACTATTTTCCCTACTGGGGAGGATATGTTGGAAGTTGGAGACAAGCTCCTAGTAACAACCTTGTTGCCAAACATCACCAAGATTTATGACTTGATCGCGAGGTAAGAAATGAATAAAAGTATGATTCGTTACCTCCTTTCAAAATTACTTTTGATTGAAGCTGTTCTTCTTTTGGTTCCTGTGTCTGTCGCTGTCTATTACCGTGAATCGAGCCAAGTCTTTACGGCCCTCTTTTCAACAATAGGGATTCTCGTATTACTAGGCGGTTCAGGAATTTTACAAAAGCCAAAAAATCAACGGATTTATGCCAAGGAGGGAGTCTTGATTGTTGCCCTCTGTTGGATCCTTTGGTCCTTCTTTGGTGGTCTCCCCTTTGTCTTTGCTAGACAAATTCCCAGCGTTATCGATGCCTTTTTTGAAATCAGTTCTGGCTTTACAACTACTGGAGCAACTATTCTGAACGACGTTTCGGTTCTCAGCCGTTCCCTCCTCTTCTGGCGAAGTTTTACCCACTTGATTGGAGGGATGGGAGTGCTTGTTTTTGCACTTGCTATTATGGATAATGCCAAGAATAGCCACCTAGAAGTGATGAAGGCTGAGGTTCCTGGCCCTGTTTTCGGTAAGGTTGTATCCAAACTCAAAAATACTGCCCAGATTCTCTATCTCCTCTACCTTGCTCTCTTTTCCCTCTTTGTCATCATCTATTATCTAGCCGGCATGCCCCTTTTTGATAGTTTTGTCATTGCTATGGGGACAGCGGGTACCGGAGGATTTACCGTCTATAACGATGGAATTGCCCACTATGGTAGCTCACTGATTACCTATCTGGTTAGTATCGGAGTTTTGGTTTTTGGGGTAAATTTCAATCTCTACTACTACCTCATGCTCCGTCGCGTCAAGGCCTTCTTTGGAGATGAAGAACTCCGAGCTTACTTGGTAATTGTTCTGCTTTCTACAGGCTTGATTAGCCTCAATACTCTCTATCTCTATCCAGGATTTTCAAAGAGTTTTGAAATGGCCTTCTTCCAAGTTTCCAATATCATTACGACGACTGGTTTTGGTTACGGGGATATTACCAACTGGCCCCTCTTCTCCCAATTTATCCTTCTCTTCCTCATGGGAATCGGTGGTTCTGCTGGTTCAACCGCAGGTGGACTCAAGGTTATTCGAGGCCTCATCCTTTCAAAAATTGCCAAAAACCAAATTTTGTCAATCCTATCGCCCCACCGTGTTTTGACCCTCCATGTTAATAAAACGGTGATTGACAAAGATACCCAGCATAAGATTCTCAAGTACTTTGTCATCTATTCTATGATTTTGCTATCCCTTATCTTTATTGTCAGCCTAGATAGCAATGATTTTCTAGTCGTTACCAGTTCTGTCTTTAGCTGTTTCAATAATATCGGACCTATTCTAGGAACCACTTCTAGCTTCTCAATCTTTAGTCCTATCTCAAAAATTCTTCTCTCCTTTGCAATGATTGCAGGTCGATTAGAGATTTACCCAATCCTACTTCTCTTTATGAAGAGAACTTGGTCTAAGAGATAAAATACAACCACACCTTGTGTCTTACAAAGTGTGGTATTTTTATTTTCATACTCTTCGAAAATAAAATTCAAACCACGTCAGCTTCGCCTTGCCGTATATGTGTGACTGACTTTGTCAGTCTTATCTACAACCTCAAAGCGGTGCTTTGAGCAACCTGCGGCTAGCTTCCTAGTTTGCTCTTTGATTTTCATTGAATATCAAATACCTCCCGCAACTCAACAAGTATCTTTGAATCTCGGTCAGAAACTCAACAAGTATCTTTGAATCTCGGTCAGACATTTCAATACCTGACTTAAGGAATTTAAGAGCCCAAAAACAACCCTCAGTCGACTGACCGAGGGTTCCTTATTTCATTATTCAAGAACTTGATTAGCTCAATGCATCCAAGGCATCATCCATTGAAAGAACTTCGTGGAAGACACGTTGTGTCAATTCAGTTTTTTGTTCTGGAGTGAGGTATTTAGTGTTTACACAGTATCCAGAGATACGTACGATAACGTCTTCACCTGACATGATCTTTTCGTAAACATCGTTCAAGTCCATAACGTTCAAGTTAACGTGTTGTCCACCGTTTTCAAAGTAACCATCAAGGATTGTTACCAAGTTATCAACTTGTTCGTCACGAGTCTTACCAAGAGCGCGAGGTGATACTTGTGTAGTCAATGAGATACCATCAGCCGCATAACTAAAGTCAAGGCTAGAAAGTGAGTTCAAGTTTTGCAACCATCCACCTTTAGCTTTATTAGATGGGTTAGCACCTGGTGAGAAGAATTCAAGTTTAGACAAGTTAACAGAACCATCTTCGTTGAGGTATACACCTTTGTGGACTGGTGAGTTACCAGTTTGTTTAGAGTAAGCAACGTTAGATGTGATAGTCAAAAGTGAAACTGTAGCTTCTGCATCTTTGTAAAGTTTGTGGCTACGTAGACGAGTTGTGTAAGCTTCGATCAACCATTCTGCCAATTCGTTTGAACGTGGGTCATCTTCACCCCAACGTGGGTATTCACCGATTGTTTCGTAATCGTAGATGTAGCCATTTTCGTCACGGATTGGTTTAACTGTAGCGTATTTGATAGCTGACAATGTGTCAACAGTGTTGGCAAATCCACAGATACCGAATCCCATGTTGGCACGTTGTTTAGTTGGCAAGAAGGCCATTTGAACAGCTTCGTAGTTGTACTTATCAGTCATGTAGTGGATGATGTTCAAAGCATCTACGTAAGTGTCAGTCAACCAGTCAAGAGATTTTTCAAAGTTAGCTTTAACTGATTCAAATTCAAGAACTTCGTCACGGATTGGTTCGATATCAAATACTTTGTAGTCTTTGTGAACATCGTCGTAACCACCGTTCAAACCAGTAAGAAGGGCTTTCAATACGTTTACACGCGCACCGAAGTACTGGATGTTGTGGCGTTGTTCTTCATTTTCTGGGTCAAGTGGAGACACACAGCATGAGATACAGCTCATTTCACCATATCCGTCTTTAGCCATTGTTGTTACACCTTCGTATTGGATAGAAGAGTGTTTGTGGCTCATGTGCATACAGTAGCGACGGAAGTTGTATGGCAATTTGTCAGTCCAAAGAACTGTCAAGTTTGGTTCTGGTGAGTTACCGATGTTGTCAAGAGTGTTCAAGAAACGGTAGTCCATCTTAGTAACACGGTGACGACCGTCGTTACCCATACCAGCCATAGAAGTTGTGATGAAAGTTGGGTCACCTGAGTACAATTGGTCATAAGCTTTAGTACGAGCAAATTTAACTGTACGAAGTTTCATAACGAAATCATCAACGAATTCTTGGATTTCTGATTCAGTAAATGTACCACGAGCCAGGTCACGTTCTGCAAAAATGTCCAATACGATTGGTACACGACCTAGAGATGTAGCAGCACCGTTGATAACACGGCAGACAGACATGAAGGCGATATTAACCCATTGGATTGCTTCTTTAACGTTCATCGCTGGTTTGCGAACATCAACTCCGTAAAGGTCACCCAAGCGAACAACTTGTTGCAATGCTTGGTATTGAAGGTTGATTTCTTCACGAAGACGAATTGTTTCTTCATCGATTTCTTCGATTGCATTCCAGTCGTTTACTTTTTCTTGCATCAAGTAGTCTGCACCGTAAAGAGCAAGACGTGCGTAAACACCGATGATACGTCCGCGTGAGTATGCATCTGGAAGACCAGTTACAGTGTGAGCGTGACGAGCGCGACGGATGTTTGAAGTGTAAGCACGGAAGATACCGTCGTTAACTGTTGTTACGTATTTAGTAAAGATTTCGTGAACAGCTGGATCTGGTTCGTATCCATTTTCTTTCAAAGTAGTTTCAGCCATACGGATACCACCTTTTGGCATGAAGTTCAATTTGAAGAGTTCATCGTTTTGGATACCGAAGATAACTTCGTTTTCTTTATCGATAAATCCTGCTGGGATATCAGCGATAGATGTTGGACGAGTGTCCATTGGGAAACGAGTTTCTTCGTAGTGAGCCTTAGTTTCTTCTACAATTTTTTTGATGTGAAGTGAACGTTCTGTTGGTCCTGCAAGGAAGCTTTCGTCTCCATCATAAGGTGTGTAGTTAGCTTGTACGAAGCGTGATACACTTGCTTTTTCTTTCCAATCTACGCCTTTGAAGCCTTCCCAAGCTTTGTCAAAAATATCTTGTGCTTCAACAACTGTCTTAACAACCATGTTAATGTCCTCTTTTTTCTTTCTAGTAACAGTCATCTGTTACATTCATGAGACAAGTATACCATACAGTAATCGTTTTCAACAAGTGGAAAATCCCTATTTTTACACTTTCTTTTCTAAAACAGTCTATATTTTTCCCTAAACTGTATTATATTTTTGAAAAAATAAAGTCCTTTTTTCTTTTTTTCAGAAAAAAAGGTATAATAAAAGAAAATAAGCAGTAAAAAGGTGCTAGGCATGTTGATTTTTCCCTTATTAAATGATTTGTCAAGAAAAATCATCCATATTGACATGGATGCCTTTTTTGCTGCGGTGGAAATCAGAGATAATCCTAAACTCAGAGGAAAACCTGTCATTATCGGCAGTGACCCTCGGCAAACAGGTGGGCGTGGTGTCGTTTCCACTTGTAGCTATGAGGCGCGAGCTTTTGGTGTCCATTCCGCCATGAGCTCTAAGGAAGCTTATGAGCGTTGTCCCCAGGCCGTCTTTATCTCAGGGAATTATGAGAAATACAAATCTGTAGGACTCCAGATTCGAGCTATTTTTAAGCGCTATACAGATTTGATTGAGCCTATGAGTATTGACGAAGCCTATTTGGATGTGACAGAGAATAAACTCGGTATCAAGTCAGCGGTCAAAATCGCTCGCCTCATTCAAGAGGATATCTGGCAAGAACTCCATCTAACTGCTTCTGCTGGCGTTTCTTATAACAAATTCTTAGCTAAAATGGCCAGTGATTATCAAAAACCACATGGTCTGACAGTGATTCTACCTGAGCAAGCTGAGAGCTTTCTCAAACAAATGGATATTTCCAAGTTTCATGGAGTAGGAAAGAAGACAGTAGAACGTCTTCATCAAATGGGGATTTTTACTGGCGCTGATCTACTTGAAGTTCCTGAGGTGACCCTAATAGACCGCTTTGGCAGACTGGGCTATGACCTTTATCGAAAGGCTCGTGGCATTCACAATTCCCCCGTCAAATCCAATCGTATCCGTAAATCAATCGGGAAGGAGAAAACCTATGGGAAGATTCTCCGTGCTGAGGAAGACATCAAAAAAGAGCTGACTCTTCTATCGGAAAGAGTCGCTCTCAATCTACATCAACAAGAAAACGCTGGAAAAATTGTCATTTTGAAAATCCGCTACGAGGACTTTTCAACTCTCACTAAACGAAAAAGTCTGGCTCAAAAAACACAGGATGCTAGTCAGATAAGTCAAATAGCCCTGCAACTCTATGAAGAGTTAAGCGAGAAAGAAAGAGGTGTCCGCCTATTGGGGATTACCGTGACTGGATTTTAAAACCTTGAAGAGCTGCCCCTTCAAGGTTTTTCTTATACAAATAAACGAACAAAGCTATAAAGTAGCAAGACACTACCAAGCACGATACGGTATTTACCGAAAAGGGTAAAGTCGTGTTTTTTCACATAACTTGTCAAGAAACGGATAGCGATCATGCTGACTGCAAAGGCCACTCCCATCGCAACCAAGAGCAAGAACAATTGCCCAAAGTTCAAGAGTTGTCCTGCTTTTATAAATTTGAAAATCTTTAATGCACTGGCTCCAAACATAACAGGAATTCCAAGATAGAAGGTAAATTCTGTCACAACAGAACGACTCGTTCCATTTAACAAACCACCGACAATCGTTGCCCCAGAACGACTCGTTCCTGGTAAAAGGGCAAGAACTTGGAAGAGTCCGATATAGAAGGCTGTCGTATAAGGAAGCTTGTCCAACTCTGTTACACTTGGTTCGATAGCACGAGCTTTATTGCGCTTTTCCAAATAGATAAAGGCAATCCCATAGATAATCAACATGAGAGCAACTGAAACCATGTTATGGAAGTGGGTATCAAACCAATCATCAAACTTAAATACTGCAAGCAAAGGTAAAGTGGCAACCAAGACCTTCAACCACAGTCTCCAAGTCTTATGAACTTCCTGCTTGTCCTTAGTCGGTTTGAATGGATTGAGCTTGTTAAAGTAAATGACCATAACTGCTAAAATAGCACCAAGCTGAATCACGACATTAAACATGGACATAAAAGATTCATTCTGATTTTGGTATTGGATAAATTCCTCTGCTAAAATCAAGTGACCTGTACTGGAAATCGGCAACCATTCCGTAATTCCTTCAACAATCCCGAAGAAGATAGATTTTAAAATTTCAATAAGATACATAGATTACTCCTTTTTCTATCTTCCATTATAGCATATTTTAGCTCTCTTTAAAAGGCACCGATACTGCCGCCACCTCCGCCTCCAGAGAAGCCACCGCCAGAACTTCCACTTCCAGAAGATACGGAGTAGGTACTTGCTGTATTTGCGACACTAGCATAATGGCTCATTTGCGCGCTTGAATGATAAAACATACTATGCCAGCCATAAGCTACATAGAGATTGATATCTGGATTTTCCACTTGAATCTGATGAACCTTCATCAAATGACTAACCTTGTCCGCATAGCCAAATAAGGTCGCATAGACCAAGAGGCGATTCCAGACCACAATACTTTCCAATTCAGCCTGATCCAATCGTGCAATCTCATGCAACATATTTTCAAAACTGGTCCAGAGATAGTATACTTCTGCTCCTGCTTCATTTAGGACACCATCACGATTATCTAATCGAAGCTTCCAATAATAGAAAACAGCCAACGCCAAACCTAGAAAACCAAGTATTGGCAAGGGGATGTAAAGATAGCCATAAACATCCAAACTGTACAAGAACAAACCAAATCCGATAAATAGGGGTAGGATAGTAGAGAGTCCCATCCCCACTTGCAAGGCCTTTTCTCCACCAGTCAAGGGGCGATAATAATCCGGAAGCCCCCAGAAGGTAACCCGATTTCTCACTCCTTCTTGCATCTCTTTCAATACTTCTTCAAAAGAAGATTTGAGTTGAAGCCCTCTTGCTTGAATCCGTTTTTCATCAGAGACTTTTGCTCTACGATAAAGACTATCAGATACCTTGTAATCCGCAAACAAATTGGAAAGAGTTTCTTCTTTTTTGCCTGAAAAGGCCAGATTTAGACAGTCTATCTCAAAACTTGACAAATCATCTTCTTTTACTAGCCTCAAACCAACTGCATCTCCTTCTGAAATGATAGAGACATTTCCACGGTCTATCACATCTAGCAAGGTAGCTTGAATAAGTTGATCAAAGGTAAATTTACCTGCTCCTTTTGTTAGAGGACTCACTTCCTCCAAGGAGGTCGAGTAGACTGCTTCTGATAAAACCATAGGCTCTAATTCCATTGGTGGTTCATAGATACGATGATTTTTGGCATATTTGACCGAAGGAGTGGTCTTTCTTCTATAAATAAAATAGAAACAGACACTTAATAACAAGGAGATAGAAAGTATCAAAGGGAAGACCCAGGTAACGAGTTGTTTACTTTGCTCTTTTTCTTTAAAAATCGAGTCTTCTATCTTATTAAATTCTTCTAAACGATTTCCTTTCAATCCCTGATCCCTAGCGCTAGCAAAATTAGTTCGAGGCCAGTAGGCATGCAATTCAACTCCACGCTTAGGCGGGAGATTGTCTAAACGGATAGTATAATCAAGGTTACTCTTTTCAATCGTTCCCTCTCTAAAAAGTTTCCCTGTATGGAAAAAGAGTTTTTCAGCCCCCTTGTCTCCCCTTACATGAAATTCAAACTTTCCAATAGTTCCTGAACTATCTGTCAGAGGTTGCCAATTTAATTCAGCGATGTCATCATATAGAAAAAGCAAATTTTTTAAATTCCATGTGAGGTCAACTTCAACTGTGTCGCCTTCTTGACCTGAATTGTAGACTTTCACAGTATAACCATTCGCCTCTTCTGTCACTTCGCTAGTAACGTCTGTCAGTTCAGCACCGTTTTTCGAGGCCTGAACCTTTGGTTGAGGATCTATCTCAAATCCGCTAGGCATCTTGCCAGCACGTCCAAGTCCCACGATTTGCCCCTTAAAGTCCTCCTCAAACTGGTAAACTATCTTCTGTCTAAATTCTGCCGTATTGTCTGCATGAATATACAAATCTCCTTGATAAGAGTTTATCTTAAAATCAATGGCAAAAACCGAGAGTGGAAACATACAAAACAAACAAAATAACAGCAAGAAAAAAGTTTTTTTCATCAACTAAGTCCCCTTTTTTATCTTTGCTATCATTATATCATTTTTTCATAAGTAAGGGCTTACCTATGTTGAAAAATAGAGTTTTTTTCGATAAAATAGGAGGCAGTTATTTTTTAATAGATTAGAAATAGGAGAAATCATGAGAAAAATATACTTATCTATTTTCACAAGTCTCTTGCTGATGCTGGGACTTGTCAATGTTGCCCAAGCCGATGAATATTTACGCATCGGGATGGAAGCAGCATATGCTCCCTTTAACTGGACTCAGGATGATGATAGCAATGGGGCTGTCAAAATCGATGGGACTAACCAGTATGCTAACGGATACGATGTTCAAATCGCCAAGAAAATCGCTAAGGACTTAGGTAAAGAACCTTTGGTTGTTAAAACAAAGTGGGAAGGTCTAGTTCCTGCCCTTACTTCTGGTAAGATTGACATGATTATCGCAGGTATGAGTCCTACTGCCGAACGCAAACAAGAAATTGCATTTTCAAGCAGTTACTACACTAGCGAACCAGTTTTGCTTGTCAAAAAAGATTCTACTTATGCAAACGCAAAATCTTTGGATGACTTTAACGGTGCAAAAATCACTTCTCAACAAGGTGTCTATCTTTATGACTTGATTGGTCAAATCCCAGGTGCTAAAAAAGAAACTGCCATGGGAGACTTCGCTCAAATGCGCCAAGCTCTTGAGGCTGGTGTCATCGATGCCTATGTTTCTGAACGTCCAGAAGCTCTGACTGCCGAAGCTGCTAACTCTAAGTTTAAAATGGTTCAAGTAGAACCAGGTTTCAAAACTGGAGAAGAAGATACAGCTATCGCCATCGGACTTCGTAAAGATGACAACCGTATTAGCCAAATCAATGCCAGCATTGAAACCATTTCAAAAGACGATCAAGTTGCCTTGATGGATCGTATGATCAAGGAACAACCTGCCGAAGCTACAACAACTGAAGAGACTAGCAGTAGTTTCTTTAGTCAAGTCGCTAAAATTCTTTCTGAAAACTGGCAACAACTCTTGCGTGGTGCTGGTGTCACTCTTTTAATCTCTATCGTCGGAACCATCACAGGTCTCATTATTGGACTTGCCATTGGTGTCTTCCGTACTGCTCCTCTATCTGAGAATAAAGCCATTTATGGCCTACAAAAACTAGTCGGCTGGATTCTCAATGTCTATATTGAAATCTTCCGTGGTACACCAATGATTGTTCAATCGATGGTTATCTACTATGGAACTGCCCAAGCTTTCGGTATTAACCTTGACCGCACACTTGCTGCTATCTTCATCGTTTCGATCAACACTGGTGCCTACATGACTGAAATCGTCCGTGGTGGTATCCTAGCAGTTGACAAGGGACAATTTGAAGCCGCTACTGCTCTTGGTATGACCCATAACCAAACCATGCGTAAAATTGTCCTACCTCAGGTTGTCCGTAACATCCTACCAGCAACTGGTAATGAATTTGTCATCAATATCAAAGATACATCTGTATTGAACGTTATCTCTGTTGTCGAACTTTATTTCTCAGGAAATACCGTGGCAACGCAAACCTATCAATACTTCCAGACATTTACAATCATCGCCGTGATTTACTTTGTCCTCACCTTCACCGTAACACGTATCCTACGCTTCATCGAACGCCGCATGGACATGGATACCTATACTACAGGTGCTAACCAAATGCAAACGGAGGATTTGAAATAATGACACAAGCAATCCTTGAAATTAAACACCTCAAAAAATCCTATGGACAAAACGAAGTGCTAAAAGACATTTCACTCACTGTCCACAAGGGAGAGGTAATCTCTATCATCGGAAGCTCTGGAAGCGGAAAATCAACCTTCCTACGCTCCATTAACCTCCTTGAAACGCCAACTGATGGACAAATCCTTTATCATGGACAAAACGTCCTCGAAAAAGGCTATGACCTCACGCAATACCGTGAAAAGTTGGGGATGGTGTTCCAATCCTTTAACCTCTTTGAAAATCTCAACGTTCTTGAAAACACAATTGTCGCTCAGACAACTGTCCTTAAACGCGAACGTACAGAAGCTGAAAATATTGCCAAAGAAAACCTGGAAAAGGTCGGCATGGGAGAACGCTACTGGCAAGCGAAACCAAAACAACTCTCAGGTGGTCAAAAACAACGTGTGGCCATCGCTCGTGCCCTCTCCATGAATCCGGATGCTATTCTCTTTGATGAACCAACATCAGCTCTCGATCCAGAAATGGTTGGAGAAGTCCTCAAAATCATGCAGGACCTGGCTCAAGAAGGCTTGACTATGATTGTCGTAACTCACGAAATGGAATTCGCCCGTGATGTCTCTCATCGTGTTATCTTTATGGATAAGGGTGTGATTGCTGAAGAAGGCAAACCAGAAGACCTCTTCACTAATCCTAAAGAAGACCGTACAAAAGAATTCCTTCAACGCTATCTCAAATAAAAAGAAAAGGCTGCATCAACCGTGCAGTCTTTTTACTAGCCAAAAAATGAAAAGGCAGACCCTATTCAAGAATCCGCCATTATCCAAAGATTAATCTTCAAATTTTTCATGATTTTTTTCATAGAAATCAATTAAACCTAGAGCTGTTTCAAATGAAATATTTTTTACTTTTGCACGACCCTGCGCTAGAGCAATGATAGACATTTCACGCGCATTCGTTTCTTTAGAGATACGGTAGCCTGTGATTTTCTTATCACGAACCCAGCCAACAACTGATTCTACTTTTTCAAAGTTTGACTTAGCCATGTCCTTCTCCTATTTTCTTCTTTACGATATTTAATTGTATACGTTTTTATGACTTTTGTCAATAAAAAAACATATATTCAATAAAATTAATGATTTATTTTTCTATTACTATCTTATTAAAGCCGATAATATATAGGTTTTCCCTTGCTATAAACCATTAGTAAATGCCTTTAAAAAAATTGTATTATTAAATCTTTTACTTGTAAAAATATTCATGATTTACAAATACCAGTTCGGGATAGGTTAGACAGGTTTTATACTCAACTTTATTCTATTTATCCAACTTTAAAACGATATTTCTAATAGCGAAATACTTTCTCTCCACACTATTAGCAACTATTCTTTCTCTTCTCCTTCTTTAATATTCTTCCTGCCTTTATAAGCACTTTTCACTTGCTCAACTGGTACTATTTATTTACTTTATCTTCCTTTTTTGTTTCTTTAAACCTATAAAAAGATGAGTAGTTAGGACACAATAGTATCCTATCTTCCAATATTTTCCACTGTTTTTATCTTCTTAGTATCTTATCACTCTTCTCAGTCAACTCAGTATAAGGTTTCTTATTAGTATTGATTATTTTTTCTAATTCCTATTATATTTAGCCAAATTTCAGATTAGCTATATATAAAATAGTGGATTCTAAAAATACTCCTTATATATAACAAGTAATTTTACTCCCTTACTATAAACTGAATCAAAAAATAATAGGTACTATAATGACTTGTGATAGAAATAGCGTAATCGATTTCCTAAGTCCATAGGAATCGCCCCCTTTCTTCACCCTCATTATAGCACCTATACATCAGTTGTGCAAATAATATGATATTTTTTTATTAGTCCTCAGACAAGCATATTATAGAGCGTTTCATTACCATTTAAGTTAATATAAGATGGATCAAAACCTTCCATTCGACGAATCAAGCCTGCATAATCATGCTTATCTGCCAAGGCAATCCCAATTAATACTGGTCCTGTTCCCTTGCTAGCTCGTTTGATATACTCAAAACGTGTGATATCATCATTTGGCCCCAGGATATCATTTACAAACTCACGCAAGGCCCCCGGACGCTGTGGAAAATTAACCACAAAGTAATGCTTGATCCCATCATAAATCAAGGCACGCTCTTCCATTTCCGGCATACGGTTGATATCATTATTTCCTCCAGAAATGATACAACAAATGGTTTTCCCCTTGATATATTCAGCTAAAACCTCTAAAGAGGCGATACTAGCCGCTCCAGCAGGTTCTGCGACAATCCCTTGCTTAGAGTAAAGGTCAATCAAGGTTTCAGAAATCAGTCCCTCATCGACACCTACTAAGGTTTGAACATATTGACGAGTTGCTTCATAGGTCAATTGACCTACCTTTTGTACAGCAATCCCATCCGCAAATTTGTCAATTTCTTTGAGTTTGACAGGTCCACCAGCTTCAAAGGCAGCTTTCATGGAACGTGCCCCATTAGCCTCTACTCCGATGACTTCAATTTCTGGACTTGTTTCCTTGATATAGGTAGAAACCCCAGCAATGAGACCGCCACCTCCAACAGGAACTAAGACAGCATCAAAATCAATCGATTCTTTTCGAGCTTCTTCTAAAATCTCATAAGCAACGGTCCCTTGACCAGCCTGAACATGGGCATCATCAAAAGGATCAATAAAGGTACGATTTTCAGAGACTGTAAATTCTTGGGCTGCTTTGGCTGAGGCATCAAAAGTATCTCCAACTAATTTAATAGTCACGAAGTCCCCACCAAAAAAGCGAACTTGACCAATCTTTTGTTGCGGAGTAGTAATGGGCATAAAGATAGTAGCAGGAATTTTCATCTCATTACAAGTATAGGCAACTCCCTGCGCATGATTTCCCGCAGAAGCACAGACTACCCCACGCTCACGTTCTTCCTTGCTGAGCTGGGAAATGGCATAATAGGCACCACGGATCTTAAAAGAACGAACACGTTGAGCATTTTCCTTTTTCAAATAAATCTTAGCACCATACTTCTCCGATAAATAATGGTCATAATCCAGTGGGGTATTCACAACCACACCGTTCAAGACCTTATGAGCCTTGATTATATCTTTTGAACTTAACATCATTTTCTCCTAAACTATTTCATACTTATCGCAATCCATCCTTTTAAAAAGAGATGAATTGATTATAAAAGCGAGTTAGTCCCCCAACTCGCCTTCACCTTAATTTCTATCAATTAGTTATAGATTTTGAATGCATCATCGTCGTTTTTACCAACGAATGGCATTGCTTTACGCAATTCTGCACCAACTTTTTCAATTTCAAGGTTAGCTGCTTGTTCACGGTAAGCAGTCAATTTTGGACGTCCAGCTTTATAGTCATTTACAAAGTCATTTGCAAATTTACCATTTTGGATGTCTGCCAAGACAGCTTTCATGTTTTCTTTAACTTGCTCAGTAATTACACGTGGACCTGATACATAGTCACCGTACTCAGCAGTGTTTGAAATTGATTGACGCATTTTCTTGAATCCACCTTCGTAGATCAAGTCGACGATCAATTTCATTTCGTGAAGAACTTCAAAGTAAGCCAATTCTGGAGCGTAACCTGCTTCTGTCAAGACTTCGAAACCTGCTTCGATAAGGGCAGTCAAACCACCACAAAGTACAGCTTGTTCACCAAACAAATCTTCTTCAGTTTCTTCTTTGTAAGTTGTTTCAAGAAGACCTACACGAGCTGCTCCAACACCTTTACACCAGTCCATAGCAATGTTTTTAGCATTTCCTGTTGCATCTTGATATACTGCGTAAAGAGCTGGAACACCAAATCCTTCTTCATAAGTACGACGTACCAAGTGTCCTGGTCCTTTAGGAGCACACATAAAGACATCTACATCCGCAGGAACTTTGATAAATTCAAAGTGGATGTTGAAACCATGAGCAAATCCAACTGCGTTTCCTGCTTCCAAGTTTGGAGCGATTTCTGCTTCGTACAATTCTTGTTGGATTTCGTCTGGTGCCAAAATCATGATAACGTCAGCCAATTTAGTTGCTTCTGCTACTGTGTAAGTGTCAAATCCATCTTCTTTTGCTTTGTCAAAAGATTTACCTGGACGTACACCGATGATGACATCACGACCTGAGTCACGCAAGTTTTGAGCATGCGCATGTCCTTGTGAACCATAACCGATAACGGCGATTTTTTTACCGTCAAGTGCTGCTACTTTAACATCTTTTTCATATTCCATTTGAACTGCCATAGTTTTTCTCTCTTTTCTATTATTTATTGCCTTTTAGGCTGGTTTAACAAATTTAAAATATTTTTATACTCAATGAAAATCAAAGAGCAAATTAGGAAGCTTGCCGCAGGCTGTACTTGAGTACGGCAAGGCAAAGCTGACGTGATTTGAAGAGATTTTCGAAGAGTATTAATCGCGGGTAAATCCAGTTGCACCAGTTCGAGCAATATTACGAATACCGTACGGTCGAATGACTCGCAATAGAGCTTCACTCTTTTCAGCATTTCCTGTCATCTGAATGGTAATCGAGCTTGGTGCTACGTCTACCACCGTTGCACGGAAAGGTTGAATAATCGCTAGAATCTCAGCTCGCTTCTCAGCTGGCGCTGACATCTTAACCAAAATCACCTCGCGCTCCAAATGAGGCTTGTCTGTGATATCACGAATGCGAATCACATCAATCTGACGATTGAGTTGCTTGATAATTTGCTCCACTTCATCATGTGAAGCTACATCAATAATAATGGTGATCCGCGATACATTCGGATCTTCTGTTGCTCCAACAGAGATGCTTTCGATATTAACCTGACGACGAGACAGGACACCGGTAAAGCGATTGAGGACTCCTGAACGATTTTGTAGTTTTGCTGTTAACATTCTACGCATGGAACTTCACCCCCAACATCTCATGATTACTCTTACCAGCTGGTACCATTGGTAACACCTGTTCCTTACGAGAAATATCTACCTCAATTAGCATAGGAACATTCTCAGTGATGACTTCAAGGTCTTGAGCCAAGGTCTCAGGATTGTCAAACTTATAGTTTTTAATGCCATAAGCTTGTGCCATCAATTGGAAATCAGGAAGGGTATCAAAGACTGACTCTGACGTTCTACCTTCATAGAAGGATTCCTGCCATTGGCGAACCATTCCAAGTGAGTGGTTGTTCAGCATAACCACCTTGATTGGCACCTTGTAAATGTTCAAAATAGCCAATTCCTGGTTAGTCATTTGGAAACCACCATCCCCAACAAACAAGACTACTTCCTTATCTGGGTTAGCAATTTTAGCTCCAATTGCTGCTGGAATTCCAAATCCCATGGTTCCCAAACCACCTGAAGTCACTAACTGACGTTCATTTTGGTAGGGATAATACTGGGCTGTCCACATTTGATGTTGACCAACGTCTGTTACCACAATGGCATCACCATTCGTCAACTCACCGATGCGTTCAATAACAGCTTGCGGCTGAACCACACGCTCTTTCTTATCATAAGAACGAACGCGGTTCTTGTCTTTGGTAACTTTTTCAATCCATTTCTCAGTATTGTTATGAACAGTTGGTTCCGCCAACAACATTTGCAAAGCTTTCTTAGCATCTCCAACTACAGGAATATCTGCACTGATAATCTTGCCAATCTCGGCTGGGTCAATATCAATGTGAGCAACCTTGGCATTCTTAGCGAAGGTCTTAGGATTCCCCGTCAAGCGGTCATCGAAACGACAACCAATACTAATCATAAAGTCCGCTTCCGTCATGGCAATATTAGCTGCGAAAGATCCGTGCATGCCTCCCATTCCAAGGAAGAGTGGATGACTCGTTGCAATCGTTCCTTGTCCCAAAAGACTGGTTACCACTGGAATTTGATAGCGTTCTGCAAATTCATTTAATTCTGCAGCTGCTTCAGCATAACTAATCCCCCCACCAGCTAACAAGACTGGTTTTTTAGCCTTGGACAATTGCTTCAAAATTTTCTTGATTTGCATATCATTTGGCTCAAGAGTCGGTTGATAGCTTGGTAGGTTCACTTCTGGTGAATAGATGAAGTCGGTTTCCAAAGCAGATACGTCTTTAGGTAGGTCAATGACAACTGGCCCTGGTCGACCTGTAGTTGCGATATGGACAGCTTCCGTAATGATACGCGGAATATCAGCTGTCTCACGAACTTGGTAATTGTACTTAGTGATTGGCATGGTAATTCCCACAATGTCTGCCTCCTGAAAGGCATCCTTCCCAATCCCTGCTCGCGCCACCTGACCTGTAAAGACCAAAAGGGGAACACTGTCGCTCATGGCATCCGCAATCCCTGTAATGGCATTTGTTGCTCCCGGTCCGCTAGTGACGACGGCAACACCCAACTTTCCAGTTGATTTGGCATAACCTTCAGCTTCATGCAGACAACCTTGCTCATGGCGTCCTAGAATGTGGCGAATGCCTTTAAAATTATATATCGCATCATAAAAAGGCAAGACTGCACCACCAGGATAACCAAAGATGGTATCAATTCCTAAATCACGAAGTGTTTCCAAAACTAGGTCCGACCCCGTCTTAGGAGATTCTAAACTGATTTTCTCCATTGTTCCCCTTTCTCTTCTCTTAAAAATAACTTGTTACTATCATACCATTTTTTCAAAATTTTTCAAGAGAAAAGAAGAAATTTTCTGAATTTTCTATTTTAACGTTTATTTATGAATGTTATTTTTGTTTTTATTAAAAAGATACCGATTTCATTTACTAAAAAAGAAAAAAGAACTGATTTCTCAGTTCTTCATTAATCTTATTCCACACTGAATAGGTATGGGTAAACAGGTTGTTGACCTTGATGAATCTCGACTTCAACATCTTCGAATTCTTCTGTGATTTCTTGGGCAATTTCATTGGCAAGTTCTTCGCTTCCGTCTTCACCGACATAGAAGGTTACAATTTCACTATCTTCATCCAACATATGTTTCAAGGTTTCTATCAAGGTTTGGTGCATATCAGGGTTTGACACGAGGATTTTCCCATCCACCATACCTAGATTATCGTTTTCATGGATTTCTAAGCCATCAATGGTTGTATCACGCACAGCTGTTGTGACGCTTCCACTAACGACATCGCTAAGAGCAGCAGTCATACGCTCTCGGTTTTCTTCTATGGACTTACTTGGATCAAAGGCGAGAAGACTTGTCAAACCTTGTGGCAAAGTACGAGCTTCCACCACTACTGCTGGTTGTTCCAAAACTTCTGCTGCAGATTGAGCTGCCATGAAGATGTTTTTGTTGTTTGGCAGGAAGATGATGTTACGAGCGTTAACCTGTTCAACAGCCTTGATAAAGTCTTCTGTTGAAGGGTTCATGGTTTGACCGCCCTCGATAACATAATCCACACCTTGAGAACGGAAGATATCTGCTAGACCTTTACCAGCCACCACAGCAATCAAAGCATACTCTTTTTCTTCAGCTGGTTTGCTAACTTGAGCAGCTTCTTTCTCAACCTGCGCTTCGTGTTGGTTACGCATATTGTCAACTTTTACCTTGACCAAGCTACCATATTTGAGACCTTCTTGCATAACAAGACCTGGATCTTCTGTATGGACATGGACTTTGACGATTTCATCATCATTAACAACGAGGAGAGAATCTCCAAGCTCATTCAAGTAGTTACGGAATTCATCGTAGTCAAAATCTTTGGCATAGGTTGGGCCTTGCTTAAGAGCTACCATGATTTCAGTACAGTAACCAAAGGTGATATCCTCAGTCGCTACATGACCAGCTACAGACTTGTGGTGCTCTGCATTGATCATTTCACTCATGTTGGCCGGAGTCGCTACAAAGTCCTCAGATGCGATATATTCACCAGTAAGGGCTGAAAGGAAACCTTCGTAGATAAAGACCAGTCCTTGACCACCTGAGTCCACAACGCCAACTTCTTTCAATACTGGAAGCATGTCTGGTGTTTTAGCTAGAGCTGTTTTAGCACCTTCCAAGGCTGCGCGCATGACTTCAACAGCGTCATCTGTTTGCTCAGCTTTTTTCTTAGCACCGATAGCAGCCCCACGAGAAACTGTCAAAATCGTTCCTTCAACTGGTTTCATCACTGCCTTATAGGCAACTTCCACACCTGATTGGAAGGCAAGGGCCAAGTCTTGACCTGTTAACTCATCTTTATCCTTGATAGCTTGTGAAAATCCACGGAAAAGCTGAGACGTAATAACGCCTGAGTTTCCACGCGCACCCATCAAAAGACCTTTGGCAAGAATGCTCGCTACCTCGCCAACTGTAGAAGCTGGCTTGTCTGCAACTTCTTTAGCTCCATTTTCAATGGTCATTCCCATGTTTGTTCCAGTATCTCCATCTGGAACTGGAAAGACGTTTAATGAATTGACATATTCAGCTTGCTTATTCAAGCGAGTTGATGCAGCCTGCACCATTTCTTGAAATAAGCTAGTAGTAATTTTTGACACGGTTATTCTCCTACAACTTTGATATTTTGAATGTAGACATTTACAGTCTGAGCAGTAATTCCAAGTTGGTTTTCCAAACTAAAACGAACACGCTCTTGAATGTTTTTTGACACTTCGCTAATCTTTGTTCCGTAGCTCAACACGGTATATACATCAACTGCAATACTGCCATCTTCGGCCGCCTTTACGACGACACCTTTAGAATAATTTTCCTTACCTAGAAGGGCTTGGAAATTATCTTTGAGGGCATTTTTACTAGCCATACCGACCACACCAAAAATTTCAGTTGCTGCTCCACCTACGACGGTTGCAATCACTTCATCTGTTAGTTCGATTTGACCATCTTTTGTATTAATTTTTACAGTCATCCTTTTTACCTCAACTAGTTGATACTCTATTTTATCATATTTCAGCCCAAGTGTAAAAGCAGAATACTGTATCAGCGGATATTTACTCTATTTTTCAAATGATGTTACACCCACAGAAAAAGAAAAAGACCCTAAGGTCTCCTTACTTTTATTATTAAACGCGTTCAACTTTACCTGATTTCAAAGCACGAGCTGAAGCCCAAACTTTTTTAGGTTTACCATCGATAAGAACAGTAACTTTTTGAAGGTTTGGTTTTACGGCACGTTTTGTTTGGTTCATCGCGTGTGAACGGTTGTTTCCTGATACAGTCTTACGACCTGTAAAGTAACATACTTTAGCCATTGTGTTTTCCTCCTATTAGATCTAATATAGCGGATGTGCTAGCACCACATACCGTACTATGTTATCACACTTTCTTCATTTTTGCAAGGGAATTGGAAGATTTTTTTATTTAACGTAGACAATTCCCAACTTCCCAAAAGCCACATCTCCACGGATAATCAAGGTTTTGCTGGTTGGGACTAGAGGAGTATCTGCCTTAGCTACGCCACAGAAAGTTTCTACCTTTAAATCAACTCCCCAATGTTGGGGAACATAGATAACTGCATTGCCAAAACCAACTTCCACTTTCAGAGTTGCGGTATCTCCTAAAATCTCTGCATTGTCATAATATATCTTGGCATTGCCAAAACCAACTTCTACTTGATCTTCTACCAATTCTTGCTCTTGCTTGTAGAAAGTCCCAGTCCCAAAAGCAACTTCCTTATCTGTCAGAATGGTCTTTTCACCGTCATACCACCATTTTTTCCCATTCCAAGTTCTGTTAGAATGAGTGAGTGCGCTGACACCCATTACGATTAAAATACTTGCCCAGAACAATGACTGATTAGGAATTGGTAAAATGCCATAAAAGTGGTTAGCAATCATTAAGGCTACTAGAGCTGTAAAAGAGGCTGAAGTTAAGTGACGACGCAACAAAGCTCCAACTGATTGATAGGCAAAAAATGCAATACCAAGCAAGGGCCAAATTTGCCCACCGAATGAAGGGATTCCAAAATTTCCTTGTAATAATATTAAAGCTGCCAATACTAGCAACACAATACCAAATGCTTTCTTTTTCATGTTCTTACCTCATGTTTCTTAGATTTTCTTTTAGGAGGGATTGGTAATGCCGTGAGACATGAACCTCCTTGTGGGTTTGATAAAAGGAAATGGTGCCCGTTCCTGAAAAGGACTTGTCAACCGAGTAAACTTGCCGAATATTAGCAATGGTCGACTTGGATACTCGACTGAAATAACGGGGCAGGATAGACTCTAACTCATAGAGTTTAAGTCGAACCTCGTAGGCATCTTTCTGGGTATGGGCGTAAATCTTGTTCCCCTCTGTTTCAAAGAAAAGAATTTCCGACAAGTCCAGATAATATTCACCCGTCCCCTTGTAAAAAATCAACCGAGGAGACTTGGATTCTTGCAAGAGGCGCTGTAAATCCGCAATCTCATCTGTCAAAGCCGCTGCCTTGATGACAATTTCAGTTTCCTCTAAATTGCTGTCAATTTCGATTCGTAACTTCATTCCATCTCCTTTCTGACTCTACTATATCAAAGCCAAAATAAGAAAACAAGAGCAAAAAAGCAAGTGGTTACTTTAGACCCGTAAGTGGTTGTAGGACCACCTTAACTTACAATTCAAAATAGAAAGAAAAGCATACCCCACGCAAGGCCACAAATATAACCAACTACTACATCCTTGGAATAATGCACTCCCCCTAAGACTCTTACTAGACCGAGGAAAGCTGACAAGACCAACAAGATAACCCCTACAGATAAACTAGCATGTAAGCAAGCCATGGAGATAATGGTTGCTGAAAAGACATGACGACTGGGCATTGACTGACCAGGACTATCTCTGTCAAGCAAGGGTTTAATAGTCCATTCCTCATAAGGCCTAGGGGCATTGATTTTCTTACGAAGAAAGGACAAAATCACAAAACCTGACGCTGGAATAAACAAATAGATCCCGACCTGTTTCCCAAGTCCTTGTTGGAGATAGGTAGTTGCTAACAAGGTTAGATAAATCATAGGCATAACTACTGTCATGAACCGATTGAAAGTTCTTAACAAGCTCAGAAGAAAGGGCTTATTTCCAATGTTACCAGCAATGTGGTCATACCATTCTTGATAATTTTTCATATATTTTCTCATCACTTATTCAAATTTTGCTTATAGGGAAGCACTTGTCTTCTAGTATAGTGCAGAAAAAGAAGGCCGTCAAGCCTTCTTTGGGTTTATTCTTCTGCTTCGTCTTCTGTAAATTGACTGTTGTAGAGGTCAGCGTAGAAACCAGCTTGCGCCATCAGCTCATCATGATTTCCTTGCTCGATGATATTACCATTCTTCATAACAAGAATCAAATCAGCATTTCGGACGGTAGACAAGCGGTGAGCGATGACAAAGGAAGTTCTTCCCTCCATCAAACGATCCATGGCTTTCTGAATCAATTCCTCTGTACGGGTATCAACAGAAGAAGTCGCCTCATCTAGGATTAGGAGTGGCGCATCTTTCAGCAAAGCACGAGCGATAGTCAAGAGTTGTTTTTGTCCGACAGACAAGGTCACTGTATCATCCAAGACGGTATCGTAACCATCTGGTAGTGTCATGATAAAGTGGTGAATCCCTACAGCCTTGCTGGCTTCAATCACGCGCTCATCACTAATCCCCTCTTGGTTATAAATAAGATTGTCGCGAATGGTTCCTTCAAAGAGCCAAGTATCCTGCAAGACCATTGAAAAGGCATCGTGTACTTCCGAACGCTTCATATCCTTGGTATCCACACCATCGATACGGATACTTCCCTTATCAATCTCATAGAACTTCATCAAAAGATTGACAATAGTTGTCTTACCAGCCCCAGTCGGTCCGACAATGGCAACCTTTTGACCTGCATGAGCCGTCGCAGAAAAATCGTGGATGATAGTCCGATCAGGTGTATAACCAAAGGAGACTCGATCAAAGACTACTTGACCTTTCATATCGCTCAATTGTCTTTCTTTATGGGATTCGTCTTCCATTTCCTCTTCAGCTAGGAATTCGAAGACGCGTCCCATGGCTGCACTAGCCTGCTGAAGACTAGTAATCCCTTGGGCAATTTGTGAAAGAGGCTGAGAAAAGATACGAACATAGGCCATAAATGCAACGATAATCCCGATACTGATGTGCCCATTTAAGGCTAAGGCTGCACCAACGATAATCACCAAGGCATAGCTAAAGTTCCCAATAAACATCATAATCGGCATCATAATCCCTGAAATAAATTGAGATTTCCAGATACTATCATACAGACGATGATTTAATGTTGCAAATTCTTCTTTCGTGCTCTCGATGGCATTGTAACTGGTCACCACATTATGGCCAGAGTACATTTCCTCCACATAACCATTGACAGCTGCCAAATCTTGTTGCTGACTCTTAAAGAAACCCTGTGATTTGCCCATAAAGACAGACACGAAAGCAAAACCGATAAGAGTTGACACAACCGTCACCAAGGCTAAAATCCAGTTCATCCCAAACATGGTTACCAAGACTGCCACGACCAGTAAACTAGATGAAAGAACTGTTCCCAGACTTTGATTCAGGGACTGTGCTGCAGTGTCAACTTCATTGGTTACACGAGACAAAGTATCCCCCTGAGAGTGCCCATCAAAATATCCCAATGGTAGGCTATTGATTTTCTCTGCAATCGCTCTTCTCAAACGCTCTGAAAAACGTTGAATAGCTGTTGTAAACAGAAAGGCCTGCAAATAATTTGATAGAAGTCCGATCACATAAATGACGGCCAAAAAACCACCAATAGCTGCAACTGCCGCGACATCCACACTTGTTTCCAGACCACTGGCAATAATATTAGTCATTTCCTTGATGCGGGTCGGGCCATATACAGTAATGATATTGGATACGATTGTTGCTAGAAAGGCGATTAGAAGGGCAAACTGGAGACCTGCAAGATAGGGTTTACTCTGTTTCCAAAGAGACATTTTCTTATTTTCCATGTTCCAATTCCTCCTTCGATAGTTGTGAATAGGCAATTTCTTGGTAGACTTCGTTGGTAGCTAGAAGTTCCTTGTGGGTGCCTTGCCCCACGACTTTTCCTTGATCCAAAACCAAAATCAAATCTGCATCCATAATTGTTGAAATACGTTGTGCGACGATGAGTTTGGTCATAGACTTGGTTTTCTCTGCTAGCTCTTGGCGTAGGACACGGTCTGTCTTGTAGTCCAAGGCTGAGAAGGAGTCATCAAAGATGAGGATTTCTGGATTCCGAGCTAAGGCACGCGCAATTGCCAGACGCTGTCTTTGTCCACCTGAGAAGTTGGTTCCTCCTTGAGCTACTTCTGACTCTAAGCCCGCTTCCTTGTCTTCGATAAAGTTCTTAGACTGGGCCAACTCCAAAGCCTGCCACATAGCCTGCTCACTAAGTGGTGTTTCTTGACTTTGTCCAAAGTCTAGATTGTCTTTGACATCACCTGAAAAGAGAACAGCTTTTTGTGGAATATAGCCAACCTTGTTGCGCAAATCTTCTAGAGCATAGTCTTGAACATTGACACCGTCCACCAGAATTTCTCCTGCTGATACGTCATAGAAACGTGGAATCAGATTGACCAGAGTTGATTTACCTGAACCCGTTGACCCAATGAAGGCCACTGTTTGACCAGTTTCTGCTTTAAAGCTAACATTCTCAATAACCGCCTCCGAATTTGCCGCATATCGGAAGGTCACATCCTTAAATTCGACCTGACCTTTGAGGTTTTCATCAGCCAGCTGCACTTGAGCAGGGTTTTGGATAGAAGAATGCAAATCTAAAACTTGATTAATCCGCTTAGCAGAGACCATAGTTCGGGGAAGAACGATGAAGAGTGCTCCCATGAGAAGGAAGCCCATGACAACCTGCATGGCATAAGACATGAAAACAATCATATCACTAAAGAGAGGCAGACGTGCTATCGGAGCAGCGTCGTTAATCACATAGGCCCCAATCCAGTAAATCGCCACACTCAAACCACTTGAAATTCCCATCATGATAGGGTTCAAAATAGCCATAAGACGGTTGACAAACAAATTCAAGCGTGTCAATTCATCATTTGCTGCTGCAAATTTTTCATTTTGGTATTCTTCAGCATTGTAGGCGCGAACAACACGAATACCTGTTAAACTCTCACGAGTGATACTGTTCAGTTTATCAGTCAAACTTTGAATCAAGGACTGTTTTGGAAAGGCTAGCGTCATCAAAACGGTCGTCATCAAAACATTGACAATCACTGCTACAAGAACGGCCCAGAGCCAGTATTCTGAATGGCCTAAAATCTTCCCGATAGCCCAGATAGCCATAATCGGACCACGCGTTACCACTTGCAAGCCCATGGTAATCAACATTTGAACTTGAGTAATGTCATTGGTAGTACGCGTCAAGAGACTGGGAATAGAGAATTTCTTAATCTCTGTCTGCGAGTAATCCAAAACTCGGTTAAAAATATCACTTCTCAACCTACTAGTATAAGAAGCCGCCACTCGGGATGCAAAAAATCCAACTGCAACTACGGACAAGAAGGCAAGAAAGGACATTCCCACCATCATGCTTGCCGGCTGCCACAACTCATCTAAATTAGTTCCTTGACTACCTAGCAAATCCGTAATTTTCGAGATATAGGTCGGCACTTCCAACTCTAGATAGACCGAAAAACAAGTAAAGAGAATGGCTAGTAAAATCATCCCCCATTCTTTTCTACTAATTCGTTTGGCTAATTTCTTCATTCTCTCCTCCTATTCCCTTGATATTTTCCTGTAGTTGAGCAAGGACTTTCTCAAAAATCAGTAATTCATCTTCATCAATGTCTTCCATCAACTGCTTATCAATTCGTTCAAAAAAGGCTTTAACCTGCTTCATTTGAGAACGTGCTTTGTCCGTCAAACGAACAAATTTTGCCCGCTTATCGCTAGGACTCGCCTCCAATTCCACCAAACCATTTTGCACCATACGCTTGACCAAATTACTCGCAACAGATTTGGTAATATTGAGTTCCTGCTCGATATCCTTAATCAGGACCAGTTCCTCTTTTTGTTCACAATGATCTAAAAAACGCAGAACCTGCCCTTGAGGCCCACCCATAAATTCAATACCACAACGTTTGGCTTCCTTTTGCACCATCAGGTGAATCTGATGACCAAAACGCTTAAAGACTAACATCGGTTTATCCATACTAACTCCTTTCTAACTATCACATTTAGTTCTCCTAGGAACTAAATAGGTTTCCATGAGAACTATTTTACCACTTTGAAAAGAGATGTCAAGAAAAAGTTTCCATGAGAACTATCTTAGTTTAAATTGACATTAGGCAAGATTTTTTATATAATAAATGCTCACTACTGTGGGTAGAAATCCATTCACTTAATGAGGAGAGAAAACTTTCAAATGAAACCAGAAGAACAAAGAGTTTTAGGAATCTTAGCAACTATTTTTGGAGCCATCGCACTTTTAGGATCCTGGATCCCGTTTATTAACTATCCATCGTTGTTCATCGGCATCGTCGCATTTATCTTGGGGATTATCGGCCTTATCGTCAACCTCAAAAAACGGAAAACAATGACTATTATCGGAACATCCCTGGCAGTTGCCTCTGTTGTACTTTTCTTTACGAGTCAGGCACTATACGCTGATGTCTACAAAGAATATGCCAAGGAGTTTAACCGTTCCTACATGGATACGAGTGCCTCAATGGAACGCGAAGAAAAAAGCGGCTTGACAGACGATACCTTCTCCTGGACCCAAGAACAGTTCGACGCCTTAATCGAAGGTGACCTTGACAACAAAGGAAAAGGTGGTACCACCTACGAGGATATTATCAACAAACACGGAAAGCCAGATTCCGAGTTTGACTTCACTCTTGGGGGTTACAATACGAAAAAAATCACCTATATCTCTATTGGAGACAAGGTCAAGACTGTTACCTTAACTTTTGCAAAACAGGACAATGGAGAGCTCTTGCTCGTCCAAAAACATCAGTCGGTCTAGGTCTAGAAAAAGAAATCAACAAAACGATTCTGAAACCAGATTCTAAGTTCAAATATCAAAAAAACGAACAGCTAGTAAAACTGTTCGTTTTTCTATTAGAATCCATCTACGTTTGTGTAGATCTTTTGTACGTCTTCGTCGTCCTCAAGAACGCTGTAAAGTTTTTCAAAGGTTTCAAGGTCATCGCCTGACAATTCCACTTCTGACTGAGGAATCATTTCCAATTCAGTAACTTGGAATTCTTCGATACCTGACTCACGAAGGGCAACGATAGCCTTGTGAAGGTCAGTTGGCGCTGTGTAAACTGTGATTGTTCCTTCTTCTGCTTCTACATCATCCACATCTACATCTGCTTCTAGCAATTGCTCAAAGACCGCGTCCGCATCTTCACCTGCAAATACGATCACACCCTTGTTGTCAAAGAGGTAAGAAACAGAACCTGAAGCACCCATGTTTCCGCCGTTTTTACCAAAGGCTGCACGGACATTGGCCGCTGTACGGTTGACATTTGAAGTCAAAGTATCAACAATCAGCATAGAACCATTTGGTCCAAAACCTTCGTAACGTCCTTCTGTAAAGGTTTCGTCTGTGTTTCCTTTAGCCTTGTCCAAAGCCTTATCGATAACGTGTTTTGGCACTTGGGCTTGTTTAGCACGGTCGATAACGAATTTCAAGGCTGAGTTTGATTCTGGATCTGGATCACCTTTTTTAGCTGCTACATAGATTTCTACACCAAATTTTGCATATACTTTAGAGTTAGCTCCATCTTTAGCCGTTTTCTTGGCTACGATATTGGCCCATTTACGTCCCATTAGGAATCTCCTTTTTTCACATTTTAATCTTTCTTATTATAACACAAGTTTTTTCGATTTTCACTAGAGGAAATGGATTTTATTCAGTAAATACAACTAGGATAGCACTTTAGTTGCTAAAATTTCCTTGCCTTCTTTTATCAAGGGGTGACGAAACAGTGAGAAATACAGTTGAATGGTCATGGCAACCCAGATAAGGGGTTCGCAAAGGATAACTCCCTTATAGCCTGCCCAAGGGATAATCAAGACTACAAAAGCGATTTTTCCGATTAGTTCAATAAAGCTAGAAACTAGAGGAAGGACTTTTTGCCCCAAGCCCTGCAAACAATTGCGATAAATCAACAAGAGACTCAGAATGGGATAAAAGGCTGAGCTGATTTGCAGATAGAGACTACCATTTTCTACCAAGTAGCTATCCGTCGAACTGGCCAAGAAGGAAACCAAGGCTGGACTGGCAAAAAAGAGGAAGATACAAACAAAAACTGCCCAGGATATACTTAGACGACTGCCGATTCGAAGTCCTTGAACAATGCGGTCTGGTCGCTTAGCACCTAAATTCTGTGAAGCAAAGGTCGTCATTGATGCAGAAATAGCGGTCATCGGAAGAAGGGCGAAAGCCATAATGCGTCGAGCTGCCGTCTGGGCACTAATAATCACTGCTCCAAAAGTATTGACAGAGGACTGTAAAATCACACTGCCGATAGATACAATCGAACTCATCAAGCCCATGGCCAAACCTTGCTCCAAGAGGTCCGCATACAAGGCCTTGTCCCATTTGAAATGCTTAAACTGAGGCAAAAGTTCTGGCACACTCTTACGAATATAATAAAAGCAGAGAACCGCTGATAAGCCTTGCGAAATGATGGTAGCAAGTCCTGCGGATTGAACTCCCAGATGCAATTGCGTAATGAAATACAAATCCAAAACCACATTGACCAAGGCAGAAAAAATCAAAAATCCCAGAGCTGCCAGACTATCACCAATGGATCGCAACAAACCTGCAAAGAGATTATAGGCAAAGCTGACACCAACACAGGTCACAATCATAGAAATATATTGATAGGACTGGGGAAGAATTTCTGCAGGGGTATCTAGGTACTGCAAGAGAGGATACAAACCAAGAAAGCCCAGCAGCATAACTACAACACTCAAAAGAGCGCCTAAAATCCAGGTGGCTGCTACTGCTTCTTTGATTTTTGTAAAATTCCGAGCTCCATAATAACGGGCAATGACAATTCCCATGCCATTGCCAACACCAAGAGTAAAACCTACAATCAGGTCAAAAATCGCTGTCGTCGCTCCTACTGCAGCCAAGGAATCTTGACCAAGAAAACGCCCAACAATCAAGACATCAGCAGTGTTATAGAGCTGCTGAAAGATATTAGACAGCAAGATTGGGAAGGCAAAACTCAAAAGCGAGGGAAGAATCGGACCATGTATCAGGTCCACTGTTCGTTTTTTATTCATAAGGCTATTATATCAGCTTTCGAAAGGAGCGACAAGAAACAGCAAACTATGCGTGAGCTGAAAACCAGAATAGGCATCGAAAAAGCAGTGGATTGCTCCACTACTTTGACAGCTTATTCTTCAATTTCGATTTCAAGCTCATCGCCTAGGTCAAGAGTTACTTCTTCATTCACAGAGTCTACTTGAGCTGCTTCATCTTTTTTACTTTCAGCAGCTTCTTCTCCATCAATCAAACCAAATTGAACACGGACTTGATGGTCAATCTCATCAAAGACTTCTGGGTTATCTGCCAAGTATTTCTTAGCATTTTCAGAACCTTGCCCGATTTTCTCATCCTTGTAAGAGTACCAAGCTCCTGCTTTTTTGATGATATCCAAATCGCTTGCGATTTTTAAGAGTTCACCAGTCTTAGAAATCCCTTCTCCGTACATGATTTCAACGAAGGCTTCCTTAAATGGTGGAGCCACCTTGTTTTTCACGACCTTGATCTTGGTTTCCTTACCAACATTGGTATCTTTTTGGTCACCAGTTCCCTTGATTTGTGTACTTCCACGAACATCCAAACGGACTGATGCGTAAAATTTCAGAGCACGTCCACCAGGAGTTGTTTCTGGATTTCCAAACATGACCCCAACTTTTTCACGCAATTGGTTGATAAAGATGGCAATTGTTTTGGTTTTATTGATAGAAGCACCGAGCTTACGCATAGCCTGGCTCATCATACGAGCCTGCAAACCAACGTGGCTATCTCCGATATCGCCATCAATTTCCGCACGAGGGACAAGGGCAGCAACTGAATCGACCACGACAAGATCCACAGCTCCTGAGTCAATCAATTTTCCTGCAATCTCAAGACCTTGCTCTCCTGAGTCTGGTTGTGACAAGAGCAATTCGTCAATATTGACACCAAGGGCTGCAGCATAAGCTGGATCGAGGGCATGTTCCGCATCGATAAAGGCAGCAATACCACCTTCTTTTTGCGCTTGTGCAACTGCATGAAGGGCAACTGTTGTCTTACCAGATGACTCTGGTCCGTAGATTTCAATGATACGTCCCTTAGGATAACCACCTGAACCAAGGGCAATGTCAAGAGCCAAAGAACCTGAACTCATCACTTGCACCTTTTGCTCCGCACGTTCACCCAAACGCATGATTGAACCCTTGCCAAAGTCTTTCTCAATCAGTTTAAGAGCGTCATTCAAGGCTTTTTCACGTTCAGCCCCGAATTTTTTTGAAATTTCATCTAATTTTTTTGGTTTTTTCGCCATTCTATTCTCCTACATTCTAATGGTCCTCAGACCTATCTACTATTATATCAAAAGTTAGTCACTTAATAAAGCCTTGCGAACTAGGTTAAAGGCATGCATAACCGCAATGTGACGTACATCTGCTCGACTTCTGCCTCCAATATTGATCTTGATGACCTCAGTTCCACGCTCTTGAGCCAAGCCTATGAAGACTGTCCCGGCTGGGTGTCCTTCTAGACTATCTGGTCCTGCCACTCCAGTCAAACTAAGGCCAAAATCAGACTGGGTCTTGCTTCGTGCCTGCTCAGCCATCTTCTGAGCTGTAAATTCAGACACCACACCGTGCTCTTCCAAATCCTTGACAGGAATATCCAACATTTTTGATTTTTCCTCCAAGCTATAGGTCACAAAACCACCCTTAAATATACTTGAAGCACCCGAAAAATCCGCTACCCTAGCTTGGAAAAGACCAGCCGTCAAACTCTCTGCAGCCGTGATAGTTTTCCCTTGCCTTTTCAGTTCTTCTACCACAATGCTAGCTAAACTAGTTTCTTCCCCATAACCATAACAAAGTTTTCGTAAAGAAAGGCCTTCAAAAGTTTGACGATTCAAGATTTGATTTTCTAAGATATCCAGCGCTTGATTCGCCTCTTCTTGACTGCTAACCTTTGTTGACAGACGCAGAGTGACTTCTCCTGTCTTGGCATAAGGCGCTAAGGTCGGATCTGTTTGATTGTCAATCAAATCAGCCAAAATGGTCACCAACTGACTTTCGCCAATTCCAAAGAAACGAAGAACTCGGGAATACAGCTTGCTTCCTGTCATCAACTTGGGTAGAAGTTGGTTTAAAACCATGGGTTTCAATTCACTTGGCGGACCAGGAAGGACAACGTAGGTCACTCCTTCGACTTCTAATATTCCTCCCACAGCCAGTCCTGTTTCATTTGGCAGCGGAGTCGCCCCTTCTACAAGTTGAGCTTGTCTTTCATTATTCGGTGTTCGGGCATAGTCTGGTCTCTGGGCAAAAAAGACATCCAACTTCGCCTGTGCCTGAGGATCAAAGACTAATTTTTTCCCTAAGAATTTAGCCAGGGTTTGTTTGGTCAAATCGTCCTCAGTTGGCCCCAAACCGCCTGTCAAAATCAGCAGGCTGCTACGTTGACTGGCAATCTCAAGCAGGGATAAGAGACGAGCTTCATTGTCTCCTACAGCCGTCTGAAAATATACATCTACCCCAATCTCTGCTAGTTTTTCCGACAAAAACTGAGCATTGGTATTGACAATCTGTCCTGTCAAAATCTCTGTTCCAACAGCAATGATTTCTGCTTTCATGTTTCCTCCTACCTATCTATTCGTATTTTTTTGAAAAAATCGCAGGAAATTTCCCACGATTTTAACTATAAAATAGATTATTCTACATCTTCTTGATTTATTGTATTATTAATCGTACCTGTTCCCAAACCGGTATTATTTCGATTTCCGAAAATATCTTCATATAAGACAGCATTTGTCTCTAACTCTGTCACCTTCGGTTTATCAAGTGAGGTTCTCAAAAGATTCTGGATTTCTAACAAATGGTTAGCAGTTACAATTTGATAAGATGTCCCTTGCAATTCGGCATCTTCTCCTCGTAATTGTTGAGTTTCAATCGTTTTAAACGAGTCCTGGTAACCTAACAAGCTTGGAATACTTTTCGCAGATAGATCAATATTAGTCTGCATATTGGTACTTAAGGCTTTTAGGATAGATTGATAGTGACTAACACTATTCAAGCTAAGAACTTTTTCAACAACCTTTTGAATGACTTCACGCTGACGCTTCTGACGTCCGTAGTCCCCTTCTGGATCCTGGTAGCGCATGCGAGAATAAACAAGAGCTTCATCTCCATTTAGAGTTTGTTGCCCAACACCAATAGAAATAGTATTAAATTCCTCTTGGTCACTGATAGAAATCGGGAAACCTAGAGTGTTGTTGACGGTTATACCACCCACTGCATCAACTAATTGTTGCAATCCGTGCATATTGACCATAATATAGCGGTCAATATGGATGTTCATCATCTTCTGAATAGTTGAGATAGCCAACTCTGCACCACCATTGGCATAAGCAGCATTTAGTTTTTCTTCCTCAATCCGCCCATCTTTATGCTGAATTTTAGTCAAGATATCACGTTCCAAACTCAACATCGTTGTCTTTCTCGTATGCGGATTAACCGTCAAGAGAATCATGGAATCACTATTTCCCTCCCAAGGGTCAGTTCGTTCCTCATTTCCAGTATCAACCCCCATTAAAAGGATTGTTAAGGGTTCAGTCGCCTCAATAACATTGGTTTCTTCACCAATTTTTTTATAAGTTCTTGATAAAGTTTCTGTACCTTGTTGATAAATGGTATAAGCAAAAACACCCACACCCAAAACTGTCACAGCTAGAAAAGCTAGTACCATTCCAATAATTTTTTTAACCATATTTCAATCAATCTATCAGTCTACCCATCAGGTAAACATCTATAAATTTCCCTTCTTCTATGTACGCACCGCGCTCTTGTCTACCTTCAATTACAAAACCATTCTTTTGATATAAATGAACTGCAGCCTGATTACGAGTTTGGACAGTGAGTTGAAGTCGACGAAGAATGCCACTAGCCTGCGCCCAGTCTACGACTTCTTCAAGTAACAAACTTCCCAGTCCATTATTCCAATACTTCTTACCAATCACAATGAAGAGATCACCGATATGACGAACTCTCTTGCGTTGATCAGCTGTGATATTTACAAGACCCGCAATTTCATCATTCAGCAAGGCCAGTAAAGTGATTTGATTTTCCGAGTGAGCCTGTTTATCCAAAAACAACTCCATCTCAGTATCTGTCATCAAAATGCCATTCCTATCCAAACTGGTAAAATCTGTTTCTACACTGACACGATTTAAAAAGGCCACTAATTCAGCCGCATCTTCAACTTCTGCTTCCCTAATGAGCAACTCATACTCCATGTTGAAGCTCCTTTAAGAGTTTTTCTGCACGCAAACCCTTGGCTTTGAAGTTTAATCTGCGACCATCTTCTTCTTTTAGAATTTCCAATTCTAAATAAGTATCTGGCAAGGCATCACCTAAAAGATGCCCCCACTCGATGACAGTTACCCCACCACCAAAGAGAAACTCATCTAAATCAATAGAATCAGCATCCCCCTCTATACGATAAACATCTAGGTGGTAAAGTGGAAGACGACCTTCATACTCTCTTACGATAGTGTAGGTTGGACTCTTAATCATCTGAAAAATATGTAATCCTTTAGCAAGACCTTTTGTAAATGTCGTTTTGCCTGCTCCAAGTTCACCAGTTAAAATTAAGACATCATTCTTTTCTAATAAATAGCCCAAACGTTCACCTAAGGACTGTAACTCTTCTTCGTTTTTAGTGTACATGTTTCTATTATACCAAAAAGTTGTCCTTTGTCTAGGTATTATCTATGAATTCCATATTATAAATTGTAAAACTAGAACTATCTCTTTTTTTGTTCTTAAAATAGAAACAGCAAGAAGACAACTAACAAGATATCTCTCATCAAATGACTGTAAAATGAAACTTCCCAGCGAATGACTTTTGGCACCAACAGTCCTAGAAATAGCATTCCCAAGGCAATATAAAAGGTCATGGACAATAGCATCCAAGGATTTCTGAGAAAGATTAGAGTAGCTAGTCCACTAATAAAACAGATTTCCTTCTTTCCTAAAATCTTTTTCAATCCATTTAAATACTTCTGAATCGGTAAAAAGACTAGCAAATCAATACCAAATAAGAAAAAGAAACTCGGAAGAAAGGCTTCCACAAATCCTTCTACGGATGTATTTCCTGCAAGGATATGTTCTATGACAATTAAAGCTAAACCCAAAATATTTACTAAGAGCAAGAGACTATACAAGAATTGTTGCTTATCTTCCTTAAAAACTGAGTAAGATTGATTTCGCTGTCCACTATAGTAGTTTATCCCTGCCCCAATACTGGCAATGAGCAACATGCCAACTAGATAATAGAAGCAGTTTTGATTTAACATCAAGGCCCAAGTCGATAAACTTAAACAAGAACAGCTACTAAGGCCAAAAACTGTCAGCAATAACAAAATACGAATTTGCTTTTTCATTTTTTCCATCATTCTTCCTCCCTTACTTGCTCTTATTATATGCTAGAAATCCTCACCATTGCTAGAATATTTCTCAACTGTCAGTTTTCTACTCTAAAATGCAAAAAAGTTTGATGCAAGTATCCCTTACATCAAACTTTTACTATTTCTCTTCAAACCAAAGAGCAATTTCTCTCTTAGCTGACTCTTCTGAATCTGAACCATGTACAACATTTTGAATAGCTTGGTTTTCACCAGCAGCTTTTGCAAAATCACCTCGAATCGTTCCTGGTAAAGCTTCTTCTGGACGAGTTGCGCCCATCATAGTCCGCCAAGTTTCGATTACTTTGGGGCCTGAAATGATACCTACAAGAACTGGGCCTGAAGTCATAAATTCACGAATCGGTGGGTAAAAACTTTGACCAACCAAGTCCTGATAGTGCTGATCAATCAACTCTTCTGAAACCTGTGAACGCAACTCCAATTTTTCGATTGTAAATCCACGTTGTTCGATGCGCTTTAACACTTCACCCACTAGCCCTCTTTTTACACCGTCTGGTTTAATGATAAAAAATGTTTGTTCCATACCTGTCTCCTTTGTCAGCTTCTTTCTTTTATACTCTTCGAAAATCTCTTCAAACCACGTCAACGTCGCCTTGCCGTAGGTATGGTTACTGACTTCGTCAGTTCTATCCACAACCTCAAAACAGTGTTTTGAGCTGACTTCGTCAGTTCTATCTACAACCTCAGCTAGTTTTCTAGTTTGCTCTTTGATTTTCATTGAGTATTATTTTACCACATTTCATGGAAAAATGGAGAAAGTTTTCAGAAAAAGAGAAAGAGAACCCGAAGGCTCTCTCATTCTCTTTTATTCTACTGTTTCTTCCACAGTTTCAACGGCAGTATCCACAACTACTTCTGTTGTTTCTTCATTTCCTTCTTCCTCTACTGGAGGATTAAGGTATTCTTCTTCGTTGATAGCATGTGGTTCAAGGTTACGGTAACGGGCCATACCAGTACCTGCTGGGATGATCTTACCGATGATAACATTTTCTTTAAGTCCAAGGAGATGGTCTTTCTTACCACGGATAGCCGCGTCAGTAAGGACACGAGTTGTTTCCTGGAAGGAAGCCGCTGACAAGAAACTATTTGTTTCAAGTGAGGCTTTGGTAATTCCCATAAGAACTGGGCGACCTGTCGCTGGAACTCCACCTGCTATAAGGACATCTTTGTTAGCATCTGTAAAGTCATTGATATCCATAAGGGTACCCATGAGAAGGTCTGTGTCACCTGGATCCATGACACGGACTTTACGGATCATTTGACGAACCATTACCTCGATGTGTTTGTCACCGATTTCTACCCCTTGGCTACGGTAAACTTTTTGTACTTCACCGAGAAGGTAAGTTTCAACTGACAAGACATCACGGACTGCAAGGAGACGTTTTGGTTGGATAGAACCTTCTGTAAGAGCAGCACCACGCGCTACTTGGTCTCCAACTTCGACACGCATACGAGCTGTAAATGGAACGACGTACTCACCTTCACCAGTTTCGCCCTTAACAAAGACTTTCTTGGTACGAGTTGATGCATCTTCTTCGATAGCGGTAACTTGTCCTTTAACCTCTGTAATAACCGCTTCCCCTTTAGGGTTGCGGGCTTCAAAGATTTCTTGGACACGAGGAAGACCCTGAGTGATATCGGTATTTGAGGCAACCCCACCCGTGTGGAAGGTACGCATTGTAAGCTGTGTACCAGGTTCCCCGATAGATTGGGCAGCGATTGTACCAACTGCTTCACCAACTTCAACCGCATCACCAGTCGCCAAGTTGATACCGTAACAGTGACGGCAGACACCGTGACGAGTGTTACATGTAAACACGGAACGGATAGTCACTTCTTCCACACCAGCATTGACAATTTCACGCGCTTTGTCTTCTGTAATCAACTCATTTGGACCGATAATCACTGCACCAGTTTCTGGATGTTTAACAGTTTTCTTAGTGTAACGACCATTGAGACGCTCTTCGAGAGACTCAATCATTTCTTTTCCTTCTGCGATAGAGCGGATCAAGAGACCACGATCTGTTCCACAGTCGTCCTCACGGATGATAACGTCTTGGGCAACGTCAACCAAACGACGAGTCAAGTAACCTGAGTCGGCTGTCTTAAGGGCCGTATCAGTCATACCTTTACGGGCACCGTGAGTTGAGAAGAACATTTCGAGTACTGACAAACCTTCGCGGAAGTTTGAAAGGATTGGCAATTCCATGATACGTCCGTTCGGAGCCGCCATCAGACCACGCATACCGGCAAGCTGTGAGAAGTTTGAGATGTTACCACGGGCTCCAGAGTCCATCATCATAACGATTGGGTTCTTAGGATCTTGGTTGGCAATCAAACGTTTCTCTAGTTTTTCACGGGCAGCACGCCATTCAGCTGTAACGGCATTGTAACGCTCGTCGTCTGTAATCATACCACGACGGAATTGTTTTGTGATTTGTTCTACACGTTTGTGTGATTCTTCAATGATTTCAGCCTTGTCATCAACGACTGGGATATCGGCAATACCCACTGTCAATCCTGCAAGAGTTGAGTGGTGGTAACCGAGGTTCTTCATACGGTCAAGTAGGGCAGAAGTTTCTGTCGTACGGAAACGTTTGAAGATTTCAGCGATGATATTTCCAAGGTTTTTCTTCTTGAATGGAGGGTTGAGTTCAAGTTTGCTGATAGCTTCCTTGATGTCCCCACCTAGTGGCAAGAAGTATTTGGCTGGAACGCCTTCTGTCAAGTTGGCATTGTTTGGTTCTTGCAAGTATGGTAGACCCTCTGGCATGATGTCATTGAAGAGGATTTTACCAACTGTTGTAAGCAAGACCTTGTGTTTTTGCTCTTCTGTCCATGGTTTGTTGAGGCTATCTGTTGCGATACCAACACGTGAGTGAAGGTGAACATAACCATTACGGTAAGCCATAACCGCTTCGTCACGGTCTTTGAAGACCATTCCTTCACCTTCACGACCAGCTTCTTCCATAGTCAAGTAGTAGTTACCCAAAACCATGTCCTGAGATGGAGTAACAACTGGTTTACCATCTTTCGGATTCAAGATGTGCTCAGCAGCTAGCATGAGGATACGAGCTTCTGCTTGGGCTTCTTCTGAAAGCGGTACGTGGATGGCCATTTGGTCCCCGTCAAAGTCGGCATTGTAGGCTTCACAGACAAGTGGGTGCAAGCGAAGAGCCTTACCATCAATCAAGACTGGCTCGAAGGCTTGGATACCCAAACGGTGAAGGGTCGGTGCGCGGTTCAAAAGTACTGGGTGTTCTTTAATCACTTCTTCAAGGATATCCCAGATACGCTCATCTCCACGTTCCACCAAGCGTTTAGCTGCTTTGACGTTTTGCACGATATCACGGGCAACGATTTCACGCATCACGAATGGTTTAAAGAGCTCGATCGCCATTTCACGTGGCACACCACATTGGTACATCTTAAGAGTTGGACCAACGGCGATAACGGAACGTCCTGAGAAGTCAACACGTTTACCGAGCAAGTTTTGACGGAAGCGTCCTTGTTTACCTTTAAGCATGTGACTCAATGATTTAAGTGGACGGCTACCTGGTCCTGTGATTGGACGACCACGACGACCATTGTCAATCAAAGCGTCAACCGCTTCTTGAAGCATACGCTTCTCATTTTGAACGATGATACCTGGTGCATTCAACTCAAGCAAGCGAGCCAAACGGTTGTTACGGTTGATAACACGGCGGTAAAGGTCGTTCAAGTCAGATGAGGCAAAACGGCCACCATCCAACTGCAACATTGGACGAAGATCTGGTGGAATAACTGGAAGGATGTTGAGAATCATCCATTCCGGTTTGTTTCCAGATTTGTAAAAGGCATCCAAAACATCCAAACGACGGATGGCTTTAACACGTTTTTGTCCAGTAGCTGTTTTTAACTCTTCTTTGAGTTCAGCAATTTCTTTTTCAAGATCTACTTGTTTCAAAAGGTCTTGGATAGCTTCGGCACCCATCTTGGCAACGAATGATCCATAACCATACTCACGCAAGCGCTCACGGTATTCGCGCTCTGTCATGATAGACTTGTGCTCAAGTGGTGTATCCTTAGGATCAATCACCACATAAGCCGCAAAGTAGATAACTTCCTCGAGGGCACGAGGGCTCATATCAAGGGTCAAGCCCATACGGCTTGGAATCCCCTTGAAGTACCAGATGTGAGATACAGGAGCTTTCAACTCGATGTGCCCCATACGCTCACGACGAACTTTTGTACGCGTTACTTCAACCCCACAACGGTCACAAACAATCCCTCTATAACGAATGCGTTTGTACTTACCACAAGCACATTCCCAGTCTTTTGTAGGTCCAAAGATAACTTCATCAAAGAGACCTTCACGTTCTGGTTTCAAGGTACGGTAATTGATTGTTTCAGGTTTTTTGACTTCTCCATAAGACCATGAACGGACTTTACTTGGAGAAGCTAGGGTGATTTGCATACTTTTAAAACGATTTACATCAACCACTATTTCTTCCCTTTCTATTCTAAGTGAACTGCTTATTCTTCAGCAGCTTCTTCTGTTGCTTTCTCAGCTTCTTCAGCTTCAAAAGCTGCTTTAGCCTCTTGTGCTGCTTTTTCGCGGGCTTTTTCAAGGTCATCTACGTGGATGACATCTTCGTCCATTCCTTCATCCAAGTCGCGAAGTTCCACTTCTTGGTCATCTTCGTCTAGGACACGCATGTCAAGACCAAGAGATTGCAATTCTTTGACAAGAACTCGGAAGGATTCTGGAACACCTGGTTTTGGAATTGGTTTTCCTTTTGTAATAGCTTCATAAGCTTTCAAACGTCCGTTGATATCGTCAGACTTGTAAGTCAAGATTTCTTGAAGGACATTTGATGCACCATAGGCTTCAAGAGCCCAAACCTCCATCTCACCGAAACGTTGTCCACCAAACTGAGCTTTACCTCCGAGTGGTTGTTGGGTAACGGTTGAGTAAGGTCCAACTGAACGCGCGTGCAATTTATCATCAACCATGTGGTGGAGTTTGATCATGTACATGACTCCGACAGAAACACGGTTATCAAACGGTTCACCAGTACGTCCATCATAAAGGATTGTTTTGGCATCACTATCCATACCAGCTTCTTTAACAGTTGACCAAAGGTCTTCAGAACTTGCTCCGTCAAAGACTGGTGTTGCGATGTGAATACCAAGAGTACGAGCCGCCATACCAAGGTGGAGCTCCATAACCTGACCGATATTCATACGTGATGGCACCCCAAGTGGGTTCAACATGATATCGACTGGAGTTCCGTCTGGAAGGTAAGGCATATCTTCTACAGGAACGATACGAGAGACAACCCCTTTATTTCCGTGACGTCCGGCCATCTTATCTCCGACCTTGATCTTACGTTTTTGAGCGATGTAGACGCGAACCAGCATATTAACACCTGATTGCAGCTCATCTCCATTTGCACGTGTAAAGATTTTAACATCACGAACGACACCATCGGCACCGTGTGGTACACGAAGAGAAGTATCACGTACTTCACGTGACTTGTCTCCAAAGATAGCGTGTAAGAGACGTTCTTCAGCTGAAAGGTCTTTCTCACCCTTAGGTGTTACTTTACCTACAAGGATATCACCTTCTTTAACCTCGGCACCGATACGGATAATACCCATTTCGTCAAGGTCTTTAAGAGCGTCTTCCCCAACATTTGGAATTTCACGAGTAATTTCTTCAGGCCCAAGCTTTGTATCGCGTGTTTCTGATTCGTATTCTTCAAGGTGGACAGATGTGTAGACATCATCTTTCACCAAGCGTTCGCTCATGATAACGGCATCCTCGAAGTTGTAACCTTCCCAAGTCATGTAGGCAACGATTGGGTTTTGTCCAAGCGCCATTTCTCCATTTTCCATAGAAGGGCCGTCAGCGATGAAATCGCCTTTTTCAACGACATCGCCAACTTTTACGAGAGTGCGTTGGTTGTAAGCAGTACCTGAGTTTGAACGACGGAATTTTTGGATGTGGTAAACGTCCAATGAACCATCTTCACGACGAACTTCTACCTTGTCAGCATCTGCATAGGTAACTTTACCGTCATACTGAGCAATCACAGCAGCTCCTGAATCGTGGGCTGCTTGGTATTCCATACCAGTACCAACGTAAGGTGCTTTAGGATTAATCAATGGTACAGCCTGACGTTGCATGTTGGCTCCCATAAGGGCACGGTTGGAGTCATCGTTTTCCAAGAAAGGAATACATGCTGTCGCAACGGCAACTACCTGTTTTGGTGATACGTCCATGTAGTCAACAACATTAGCTGGATACTCTTGGTTGACCCCTTGGTGACGTCCCATGACAACTTTCTCAGCAAATGTTCCATCTTCATTCAGACGAGAATTAGCCTGTGCTACAGTAAATTCATCTTCTTCATCGGCTGTCAACCAAACGATTTCGTTCGTAACAACACCTGTTTCACGGTCAACCTTACGGTATGGTGTTTGAACAAAACCATACTTGTTCAAATGTCCGTAAGATGACAAGTTATTAATCAAACCGATGTTAGGTCCTTCAGGTGTCTCGATTGGACACATACGGCCGTAGTGAGTGTAGTGCACGTCACGTACTTCATATCCAGCGCGGTCACGTGTCAAACCACCAGGCCCTAAGGCTGACAAACGGCGTTTGTGAGACAACTCAGAAAGTGGGTTGTGTTGGTCCATGAACTGTGACAACTGTGATGAACCAAAGAATTCTTTAACCGCAGCTGTTACAGGACGAATATTGATAATTTGTTGCGGTGTCAAGACTTCGTTATCTTGAACAGACATACGTTCACGGACATTACGTTCCATACGAGAAAGTCCAAGACGTACTTGGTTGGCAAGCAATTCACCAACCGCACGGATACGACGGTTTCCAAGGTGGTCAATATCATCTACACGGCCAAGTCCTTCAGCCAAGTTGAGGAAGTAACTCATCTCAGCAAGGATATCTGCAGGAGTGACGATACGAACCTTGTCATCTGGATTAGCATTACCGATGATCGTTACAACACGGTCTGGATCAGTTGGAGCAACAACCTTGAATTTTTGAAGAACAACTGGCTCAGTCACAACAGCTGCATCATTTGGAATGTAAACAATCTTGTTCAAATCACCATCCAAATGACTTTCAATGCTTTCAATCACACTACGAGTCATGATTGTTCCAGCTTCTACCAAGATTTCTCCTGTTTCAGAGTCTACCAATGGCTCAGCAATAGTTTGGTTAAGCAAACGTGTTTTAACATTGAGTTTTTTATTGATTTTGTAACGACCGACAGCTGCCAAGTCATAACGACGTGGGTCAAAGAAACGAGCTACAAGCAAGCTACGTGAGCTTTCAGCAGTCTTAGGCTCACCTGGACGAAGGCGTTCGTAAATTTCTTTCAAGGCTTCGTCTGTACGAGAGTCCATTGGGTTCTTGTGGATATCTTTTTCAACAGTGTTGCGAACCAATTCGCTATCACCAAAGATATCAAAGATTTCATCATCACCTGAGAAACCAAGCGCACGAACCAATGTCGTAAATGGAATCTTACGAGTACGGTCGATACGAGTGTAGGCGATATCTTTTGAGTCGCTTTCAAGTTCCAACCAAGCTCCACGGTTAGGGATAACAGTTGAACCGTAGCCCACTTTACCGTTTTTATCAACTTTATCGTTAAAGTAAACACCTGGTGAGCGGACCAACTGAGATACGATGATACGTTCACCACCATTGATGATGAAAGTACCCATTTCAGTCATGATTGGGAAATCACCAAAGAAAACTTCTTGGGTTTTGATTTCGCCTGTTTCTTTATTGATCAAGCGGAAGGTTACAAAAATTGGTGCTGAGTAGCTAGCATCGTGAATACGAGCTTCTTCTAGCGTATATTTTGGTTCCTTGATTTCATATCCAACAAATTCCAACTCCATTGTGTCTGTGAAGTTTGAAATTGGCAATACATCTTCAAACACTTCCTTCAGACCATGGTCTAGGAAATCTTTGAATGAGTCAGTTTGAATTTCAATCAAATTTGGTAAGTCAAGAACTTCTTTGATTCTTGAAAAACTACGACGGGTACGATGTTTCCCGTATTGAACGTCATGTCCTGCCAAGATGATTCTCCTTTGTAAATAAGTTCCAAGCCTTGTCAATCAGGCTTTTCTAATCGTCATATGGTTTTAAAAACCCCTATCACCGTGTCCTCTTGATGAATTTTCAGAATCTTTAAGTCTTTGTTACAAACACGCGGAATCCTGAAAAAAAGCACAAAAAGAGCAGCTAAATCTGACTTTTTCAGAAGATTTAACTGCTGTGAGCCTTGTCTGGACAATATTTCAGACAAAACCTACGACAAATGATTATTCATATTATACCCTATTTAGCTAGATTTTTCAAGGGGATTGATGAATTTTTGACAAAATCTTTTCCTATAAAAAATTAAATTCAACAATCACTTTGCAAACTTCATTTTCGGTTTAATCGTTCAATAAAAATATAGTAAATTACGATTTTCCTATTTTATCCTAGGTTGTTTTTCTTGACTTTACCAGGCCTTTCTTTTAATATATATGTATAAATATATAGGGAGGTTTATGATGAATATCTTGCTGTCTAAAACTGAACAAGACTTGCTATTCTTACTGGAAGAATTAACCAAACACCATGATTGGATAGAAATTCCAGTCTTGGCTGAGAAGCTGAATTTTTCAATCGAAGAATTGCAAGAACACCTTTTTAAGCTCGAGCAATTGTTTCCTAACCTCCTGCTTCAATCAAGAAAAAAAGGCATTCAATTGCAGTTTGAAGTCCAAAACACCTTGGATCCCAGGATTGCGATTTTTAAACAATCTGAAACCTATTCTTTTTTGAACCAGTTGTTTTTCAATGAGGGACAATCACTCGTGCAAATGTGTCAAGAACTTGTGATGAGTTGCGAACGAGTTCAGGAAATCATCCAACATCTAAATACTAAACTTCCACAACATTATGGCATCAGTATCCAACTTTCCCCTTTAGTCATGGAGGGAGAAGAAGAGGGCATTCGTGCCTTTTATCTAGACTACTTTAGCCAAAGTTACGACTTTCTTGATTGGCCCTTCCCTTCTATTTCTGAAGAATCACTCACTCACTTGATTCAGCTATTTTTGGACGCCCAACAAGTTTCACCCAACCTCAGCGGTCTACGGCAAATCAAATATACCCTGGCTATCAATCTAGAGCGTTTTAACAAGAATCATTTCATTGAAAATCCTAGTCCGCTCTTAACCAGTCATTACAGCTCCCTCATGCAGATTCCCCAGTTTGAACAAGATATCAAAAAGCTAGCTAAAAAGCTCCATTTTGAAGCTACAAAGGAAACACTAGAACAGCTATTTTCAAACCCAGTAAAGTCTCCTCAAATCACAAACAATCCTAACAATGGAGCACTGGGTAATATTCATCATATCCAAAAATCTTACCGTTTATTGAGCCAAATCCTAGAAGAACTAGCTAAAGAATTTCACCTACAGATTGAAAATCGCGAGGAATTGATTTGGCTCCTCCACTACACTGCCCAATCTGATTTCTTCCATTTACTCAGTAACCAGTCTCTCGACAGACAGAAATCCCAAATTTTAAGCAGTTATCAAGTAGAATTTCCAAAACTATTTGAAGTAAGTCAACACAAATTCCAATCTTACCTTACTGAAATGGGGCTAGAAAATCACCCAAGTAAGCTACAAGAACTTGTCTACACCTTTTCTATCCAAGGGCAACGAATTTTAGTCCAATTACTTCAAAAACTTCCCAAAATACGTGTTTTAGTCATTAGTCATTTGGATAGTCATCACGCACAAAACCTTATCGACACCCTTGCTCACTACGGCAATAATCTCTATCTCTTTGATTCTTGGGAAGAATCTACGATTTCTTTCTCAATTCTCAATCAAATTCCTCACGATATTATTATCACTACCTTTCCTGTCACCAACTCTCCTAAACCACTTATCTACAATCGTAACTTCTCTACTTCAGAATTATTTCATCACCTTCACCTTCTTGCTTCTCAAATTCATAAAGAAAGACTGGCTTAATCGTAACAAAATTTGTTGCGATTTTTTCTTTTATTTTAATTTTAGGAAAACGCTTGCATCTTATTTTACTAAGTGCTATACTGATATAGAAATTTATTGATTGGAGAATCATTATGAGAAAAATACCATCTCAAACTGAGAAAAAAATGGTTTACAGCATCCGTTCCCTCAAAAATGGAACTGGTTCTGTCCTTATTGGAGCAAGCCTTATTCTGCTTGCCATGGCTACACCAACTATCTCAGCAAACGAAAATACACCAACCACTAACGAACCCAGCAACAGAAATACAACCTCCCTTACTCAACCTCTTACTGATGCAACAAACATCGCTGGCAAGAACGAAAGCGATTTTTCTTCACCTGATAGTGCAAACGCTTCCCTAGAGAAAAAAGAAGAAAAAGCTGCAACAGAGGTACCCACTCCTGCTACAACACCAGCCGATTCAGCCCCACAAACCGGACAAGATCGTTCAAGTGAACCAACTACTTCTACGAGTCCAGTAACGACTGAAACTAAGGCAGAAGAACCAATAGAAGACAACTACTTCCGTATCCATGTCAAAAAGCTTCCTGAAGAAAACAAGGATGCTCAAGGACTATGGACTTGGGACGATGTTGAAAAACCATCTGAAAACTGGCCTAACGGAGCCTTGTCCTTTAAGGATGCCAAAAAAGATGACTATGGCTACTACCTAGATGTCAAATTAAAGGGAGAACAAGCCAAGAAAATTAGCTTCCTCATCAATAATACAGCTGGGAAAAATCTAACCGGCGATAAATCGATAGAAAAACTGGCACCAAATATGAATGAGGCTTGGTTGGACCAAGAACACAAGGTTTTCTCTTACGAGCCACAACCTGCAGGAACTATTCGCGTCAACTACTACCGTACAGATGGCAACTATGACAAGAAATCTCTCTGGTACTGGGGAGATGTGAAAAATCCAAGTAGTGGTGAATGGCCTAACGGAACAGATTTTACGGCTACAGGCAAATATGGTCGCTATATCGATATTCCACTCAAAGATGCAGCTAAAGACCTTGGATTTTTATTACTAGACAGAAACAAACAAGGAGACGATGTGAAAATCCGTAAAGAAGATTATAAGTTCACAGATTTAAAAAATCATAGCCAAATTTTCCTAAAAGACGATGATGAATCGATTTACACAAATCCATACTATGTCCATGATATCCGTATGACAGGAGCCCAACACGTAGGCACTTCTAGCATTGAGAGTAGTTTTTCAACACTTGTCGGTGCTAAAAAAGAGGATATCCTCAAACACTCTAACATCACTAATCACCTAGGAAATAAAGTAGCTATCACCGATGTTGCAATCGATGAAGCTGGTAAGAAAGTGACCTACAGTGGAGATTTCTCGGACACAAAACATCCTTATACCGTGAGCTACAATGCTGACCAATTCACTACCAAAACAAGCTGGCGTCTGAAAGATGAGACTTACAGTTATGATGGCAAACTTGGAGCTGACTTAAAAGAAGAAGGAAAACAAGTTGATTTGACCCTTTGGTCACCAAGTGCTGATAAGGTTTCTGTCGTTGTCTACGACAAGAATGACCCTGACAAAGTAGTTGGAACTGTCGCTCTTGAAAAAGGGGAAAAAGGTACTTGGAAACAAACTCTAGATAGCACAAACAAACTCGGAATCACCGATTTCACTGGATACTATTATCAATACCAAATCGAGCGTCAGGGGAAAACTGTTCTTGCACTCGATCCTTACGCTAAGTCCCTCGCTGCTTGGAATAGTGACGATGCCAAGATTAACGATGCCCATAAAGTGGCTAAAGCCGCCTTTGTAGATCCAGCTAAACTAGGACCTCAAGACTTGACTTATGGTAAGATTCACAACTTTAAGACTCGTGAAGATGCCGTTATCTACGAAGCTCATGTGCGTGACTTCACTTCAGATCCTGCCATTGCAAAAGACTTGACCAAACCATTTGGTACCTTTGAAGCCTTCATTGAAAAACTAGACTATCTCAAAGACTTAGGTGTGACCCACATCCAGCTCCTTCCAGTCTTGTCTTACTACTTTGTCAATGAATTGAAAAACCATGAACGCTTGTCTGACTATGCTTCAAGCAACAGCAACTATAACTGGGGATATGATCCTCAAAACTACTTCTCCTTAACTGGTATGTATTCAAGCGATCCTAAAAATCCAGAAAAACGAATCGCAGAATTTAAAAACCTCATCAACGAGATCCACAAACGTGGTATGGGAGCTATCCTAGATGTAGTGTATAACCATACAGCCAAGGTCGATATCTTTGAAGATTTAGAGCCAAACTACTACCACTTTATGGATGCTGATGGGACACCTCGCACTAGCTTTGGTGGTGGACGCTTGGGGACAACCCACCATATGACCAAACGACTCCTAGTTGACTCTATCAAATATCTAGTTGATACCTACAAAGTGGATGGATTCCGCTTCGATATGATGGGAGACCATGATGCAGCTTCTATTGAAGAAGCGTACAAGGCCGCACGCGCCCTCAATCCACACTTAATCATGCTTGGTGAAGGTTGGAGAACCTATGCCGGTGATGAGAACATGCCTACTAAAGCTGCTGACCAAGATTGGATGAAACATACCGATACAGTCGCTGTCTTTTCAGATGACATTCGTAACAACCTCAAGTCTGGTTATCCAAACGAAGGTCAACCTGCCTTTATCACAGGTGGCAAGCGTGATATCAACACCATCTTCAAAAATATCATTGCTCAACCAACCAACTTTGAAGCTGACAGCCCTGGAGATGTCATCCAATACATCGCAGCCCATGATAACTTGACCCTCTTTGACATCATCGCCCAGTCTATCAAAAAAGACCCAAGCAAGGCTGAGAACTATGCTGAAATCCACCGTCGTTTGCGACTTGGAAACCTCATGGTCTTGACAGCTCAAGGAACTCCGTTTATCCACTCTGGTCAGGAATACGGACGTACTAAACAATTCCGTGACCCAGCCTACAAGACTCCAGTATCGGAGGATAAGGTTCCAAACAAATCTCACTTGTTGCGTGATAAGGACGGCAATCCATTTGACTATCCTTACTTCATCCATGACTCTTATGATTCGAGTGATGCTATTAACAAGTTTGACTGGACTAAGGCTACAGATGGAAAAGCATATCCTGAAAATGTCAAGAGCCGTGACTATATGAAAGGGTTGATTGCTCTTCGTCAATCTACAGATGCCTTCCGACTTAAGAGTCTCCAAGATATCAAAGACCGTGTCCACCTCATCACTGTCCCAGGCCAAAATGGTGTGGCAAAAGAGGACGTAGTAATTGGCTACCAAATCACTGCTCCAAATGGAGACATCTACGCAGTCTTTGTCAATGCGGACGAAAAAGCTCGCGAATTTAATTTGGGAACTGCCTTTGCCCACCTCAGAAATGCTGAAGTTTTAGCAGATGAAAACCAAGCAGGGCCAGTAGGAATTGCCAACCCGAAAGGACTTGAGTGGACTGAAAAAGGCTTGAAATTAAATGCCCTTACAGCTACTGTTCTTCGAGTCTCTCAAGGTGGTGCCATTGTTGCCCCAGCTGTGGAAGAAAAACCAGAATTTGACCTTTCTAGCTTAAAACAAGAACAAGGTCACAATAATGGTCAAGACAATATTTCAAACCGAGTAATCAAATCGGAACAGCAAACTCCAGCTCCACAAGCTAGACCTGATTCTACTAAACCAGATGCAAAAGTAGCTGATGCGGAAAATAAACCTAGCCAAGCTACAACTGATTCACAAGCTTCACAACCAACACAAGAAGCACAAGCATCATCTGTAAGTGAAGCTGTTCAAAACGAATTGGTAGAAAACTCTAGCAAGGAAAATATACCTGCACCTCTAGCTAAACAAGCTGAACTTCCAAATACAGGAATCAAAAACGATAACAAACTCCTGTTCGCAGGAATTAGTCTCCTCGCCCTTCTAGGTCTCGGGTTCTTACTAAAAAACAAAAAAGAGAACTAAACTAGCCCTCCTATAGAACAATCCCCCAAGTCTTAACGCTCGGGGGATTAATTTTTGCCCTGATAATCCTATCTATCAAATCATATATTCCACACTATAGGTCGCATCCGAAAGGATTCGTGCCAAAAATTGCTTGGTTCGTTCTTCTTTTGGACGACTAAAGAATTCATGGGCATTATTTTCTTCAACAATTTTCCCGCCATCCATAAAAATGACATGATTGGCTACATCTCTAGCAAAGCCCATCTCATGAGTCACTACTACCATAGTAACCCCTTCTTTAGCTAACTGTTTTAAAACATCTAAAACATCCCCTACCAACTCTGGATCCAAGGCTGACGTTGGCTCATCTAATAAAATGACCTCTGGTTTCACAGCGATGGCACGCGCAATGCCGATTCGTTGTTGCTGGCCTCCAGAAAGCTGAGAGGGATAGTAATCTTTATAAGCTAGTAAACCAACTTTTTCTAAGGCAGCTTCCGCACGTTTGGTTGCTTCTTCCTTAGGAATTTTCCGAGCAATAATCAAGCCCTCCAAAATATTTTCCAAGGCCGTTTTATTAGCAAATAAATTATAATGTTGAAAAACAAAGGCAGTCTTCTGGCGAATTTCTAAAATATCTTTTTTGGTCAATTTGCCAAGATCGTATTCTTTATCAGCAAGCTTCAAAGAGCCACTATCGGCTTTTTCTAAATGATTGAGACATCTGAGAAAAGTCGTTTTACCTGATCCAGATGGCCCCAATATTACAACCACATCCCCTTGGTTGACCTTGAGATTAACATCTTCTAGGACTTGTCTGTCTCCAAATTTTTTTGCAACATGTTCTACTTGTAACATTGTCTCCTCCTATGCTAAACCTGTACGGGGCACCACTTGTCCCTGTTCTCTTCGAATATAGCGTTTCTCTAAGATTGAAAAGCCCCATTGAATCAATCCGCAAATAAGAATGTACTGTAAAAAGATCACAAAATAGGATTCAAAATACTGATAACCATAAGAGGCTTCAACACGGGCAATAGCTGTAATATCCTTAATGGTCATCACAAAGACCAAAGAGGTTCCTTTTACAATATTTATAACTAGATTAGCCAGATTGGGCAGGGCTGATCGCAAGGCCTGTGGAAAAATAATCCTCACATAAGCTTGACTAGTGGTTAAGCCAATCGCTTGTGCAGCTTCTAATTGTCCCTTATCCACAGTCAAAATAGCCGAACGTAAGATTTCTGATAAACTACCTGTCGTCATCAAACTATAGATAATAAAAGCATAATAGATCGGATTGAGTTTAAAGATATCAACATCACTTCCTATGCTTTTGAGAAATTGATTGAGCAAACTCGGAAACAAACTATAAAAGAAAAGAATCAGCAAAATCGGAGGTGTTGCTCTTATAAAAGCTAGATACACGAGAGAGAAAGTTCGAACACCTTTGACTTTATATATTTGTCCCAGAGCTAAAAACAAGGCTGGTAGAAAACTTAAGACCATGGCTACAATCATGATAATCAAGGTGGTCGGTACCCCTTTTAAGGTCTCTAAAAAGGTTTTTGCAATATAGTCTAAATCCATATCCTATCTCCCTTTCGTTTCCAAAGATTTTTCTAACAAGCGACTCAAGAAGGAAACAGCCAAGGCTACACCCCAATAAAGAATGGCAACCGCTGTATAGGTTTCAAGAGAGTAATTCCCCAAATTACGACTGATTAAGAGATTCCCAGCCCCCATGACATCTACAAAACCAATCGTATATGCTAGGGCAGCATCCCGCATCAAATTTAGAATAGCGGTCGTCATATTTGGAAGAGCCACTTGAAAAGCCTGAGGAAAAATGATTCTCCAAAATGTCTGACTGGGTGTCAGACCAATACTGACTCCAGCCTCCATCTGACCTTTGGGGATTGCCTGATAAGACGCCTTAAATACTTCTGCAATGATAGCCGCAAATAGCAAGACCATGGTGAATAAGACGAAGACCGTCTTAGACCAGTTGTTGATATCTAAATTCAGCCACCATTTTAAAAATTCAGGTAAACCATAAAAAACTAAAAACAGTAAGACAATGGGGGGAGTACAGCGAAGAGTGAAAATATAGCCCTTAGAAAGACCTGCAAAAGTCTTATCTTCTCCCACTTGAGCCCAAGCCAATAAGCCACCGAAAAGGGAACCAAGAATTGTAGTAAAAAAGAGAATGGACAAGGTCATAGGAAGAGCCTGCCATAAGGTGGGTAAAAATTGGAACACTCTTGAAAAATCATATGAAACCATGTAAACCTCTTTCTAACATGCCTGCTTGCTTATCTAATCTTTATCAACGTAACTAAAGACATCTTCTTTAAAGTATTTTTGAGAAAGTTTAGCTAGAGTGCCGTCTTCTTTTAATTCTTTAATAGCTTTTTCATACTCTTTAGCAAACTTCTCGCCCTTTTCATCACGGTGAATCAATGGATAGGTTGGGATTCCTTTATAAGGGAACCAGCTAAGTTTGTCCGCATATTGGTGGTAAGAACCATCCTCTGCTGTCACTGCTTTTTCAAAAGACAACTTGATATCAAAGAAGGCATCGTATCGTCCTTCTAAAACCCAAGCATAAGCATCTGCCACCTTGAATGATTCAGCAGCTGTCAACTCAATTGGTGAATCCTTGTGCTTGTCATTATAACTATTGATAACATTCCACTGAGCATTTTGAGGAGAGATTGGTACTAATTTGCCTTTGTTTTTGGCGAAATCATCAATATTCTTATATTTGGCTTCATCTTCTTTTCTGACAGTAAAACCAATAATGCTGGCTCCTACTGGCTCAGATGGAATAATGAATTTCTTAGCCCGTTCATCTGTATACCAAGCACCTTTAGTTCCAATATCGTACTTGCCAGACTCAAGTCCAATCAAGAGATCATCACCACTAGTTCCAGTATACTCAAATTTATAATCTGCTAATTTCTCATCAACTGCCTTTAAAACAGCGACTTCATAACCATCTGATTCCCCTTTTTCGTCAATAAAATCATAAGGGACATAGTTTTGAGTATGGGCAACTTTTAAAGTTGTTACTTGTCCAGATGAAGCTGCATCTGCACCTTTAGCAGATGCTCCCGCCAAAGTTCTACCAATAATCGTTGCTCCAAGAACTGCCACAACTGCAACTCCACCAATAATCCATGTTTTCTTACTCATATTCTTCTCCTTTATTTAGCCAATGCCTCTCTCACCCACTGGATACGCTCCACTGCAATATCACTCGGAATGGTACAATCTGCTCCAAGTATGAAGCCCTCTTTTCCTGTTTCTTCTATCAAGCGTTTGGTTTCAGCTTGAATTTCTTCCTTACTGCCTCGATAGAGAAGGCCATCTTTACCGTTTTCAAATCCTCCCAGAACAGCACGACCCTTGAAAATCTCACGACCTTCTTTTAGGCTAATCCCTTCTGGACCAACTGCCCAGTTAAAAACATGAGCTGGATAGTCGGCAAAGATATGAATATCGTTTCGAGCTCCTTCATAGCCACAGATATGAAGGATATTTACCCCACCAACCGACTTAGCTGCATTTAAAACAGTCAGTTCACTCGGCGCAATAATCTCCTGATAGTCTTCAACAGAAACACGCGCATCCTGAATACTTTGCACACTGAGATAAATACCGTCTGCTCCTGCATCTTTAATAATAGCTTGACTCAAACTAGCGATATCTTGCGCAATCACATCAAGTACTTTTTTCAATTTCTGAGGATTTTGGACCAAGAAATCTGCAATGAGATCATCTCCACCAGACACTTCTCCAAGTAACCATTTGAGGTAGGTCACAGGCGCAAAAATATTGTAAATAGCAACAATATCTTCAGTAAACTCCTGCTTAATCTTCTTCACTAATTCTACCTGCTCTCTAATCCACGGATGATCTTCACCCAGAGGTTGAATCTCCGACAGCTCTTGGAGCGACTTCCCTTTGGCAATAACTGGATTTGGATAAGCAAAATAGCCATCACTCATCAACTTGATAAAGTCTGGATGTAGGTCACGGATAAAACGTTTGTGACCTTGTATGTTCTTTTCAATAATCACAGGATTGGAAAATCCCTTTAACCATTCCTCTTCTGATGTAAAGTGGTGCCAAAAACCGACTGGCACACGATCGACAGCTTCTCCTCTAAATACTTTTAAAACCCATTCTCTTTTTTCTGACATCTCTATTCTCCATTTCTTTCTTTTTCAACTAATAAAATACTGGCAATATCATTGGTTTGAATAAAGGGAAGACTTCCCTTCTGAAAATCCTGAATTCCATGACAGCTTGGCCCTTCCTTACAAGTAAGTCCCTTTGTAAGACTGATCGCAAGTAAGATGACAAAGCCGAGGACCATCCCTGCCAATAGCCACTTTTTTCTTTTCATAAGGCCCTCCCATTATAAAACAGCAGCTTGACGAATCCAATCCAATCTTTCTAATTCAAAGTCATCTGGAACTGTGCAATCCGCTCCAAGAAGGACCCCTCTAGTCCCAGCCTCAGCTAACAAGCGTTTGGTCTCCTCTTGTAGGTCAGTCTTGCTACCTCCATAAAGAAGGCTCTGCTTCCCATTTTCAAAACCACCCAAGACCGCTTTGCCATGAAATAGCTCCTGACCTTGAGGTAAACTGACTGATTCATGGTGGGTTGCCCAATTGAAAACCTGGGCTGGATAATCTTTGAAAATAGTCACATTGTTACTGGCACCTTGGAAACCGCAGATATGCAGGATATTTACCCCACCTACCTGATTGGCAGCTTCTAAAACCTTTATGTTGCTTGGCTCAATATAGGTCTGATACAATTCTGCTGTGATGCGCTCATCCTGGATTTCTTGAGTACTGAGATAGATTCCATCTGCTCCACCATCCTGAATGATTTTTTTAGTTAGGATAGCGATATCCTCTGCTATCACGTCTAAAATCTCCCTGAATAGCTCTGGATTTTCAAGAAAAAGATCTGCAACCTCCTTATCACCTCTAGAAGTCTCTGTACGAAACCATCTTTTCAGGTAGGAAATCGGAGAAAAGATATTGTAGAATGAAGCAATCTCCTCAGCGAAGGTTGCTCGAATAGCTTGTACCACTTCTACTTGTTGCTGAATCCAAGGATGGTTTTCACCAATCGACTCAATAGAAGCCAACTCCTGAATACTTGCAACCGAAGGACTATAGACATTACTTGGATAAATGAAAAAGCCGTCACTCATTATTTTGACAAAATCAGGATGAATTCTTTCAACGTACTTACGATGTCCCTCCACACTTTTTTGAAAGATACGTGGGTTATTTAAACCTTGCCCTTTTTCCTCCAGCGTTACAAAATGAAACCAAAAGCCAACAGGAACCCGTTCCACTTCTTCTCCTCGGATGGCTTTAAAAACTAGCTCTCTTTTACTTGTCATACTTTTCTCCTTCCATTTGGATTGAAACCATCTTACCACTCCTTTTGACCTTTTCCCAATATATATTGACTATCGACTTGATTGATATTGTTTATATCAATAACGAAAAAATCTCTGGAAAGCTTGATTCTACTAGCTTTTCAGAGATTCTTTTCTGTTTTTACTTTTTTAAAATAGTTGTTATATAGATTTTTTATCAACTCGATTAGGATTTTTTATTAAAGCTATTTCATGGCAAAGTATTCCCGTACTTTTGGAGCCACTTGCGTTCCGAAAAGTTCAATAGCTCTCAGGACTTGTTCATGAGGCATAGAACCAAGAGGTAGGTGCAACATAAAGCGGTCCAAACCTAAGTCTTCAATCATGCGAATCAATTTTTCGGCCACCTGATCTGGATTGCCCACAAACATAGCACCATTTGGCCCTACCTGCTCCAAATATTGTTCATAGGTCAACTCCTGCCAGTGTGGACGGTCTTTGGAAATTGCATCCACCACTTGCTTGGTCGGATGGAAATAATCTTTTACAGCCTGCTCACCATCTTCAGCAATCCAACCCCAAGAATGAGCTCCAACCTTTAGTTCCTGACTGGCATAACCCGCTTCGCTCCCAATCTCACGATAAGCCTGAATCAACTTTTTAAAATAACGAGGGTTACCACCAATAATGGCATAGACAATCGGTAGTCCTGCCTGAGCAATCTTCACTGTTGATTCGACATGACCACCTGTCGCTATCCACAAGGGTAATTTGCCCTGAACTGGACGAGGATAGACTTCTTTGCCAGAGATTGTTTGGGTCAAGCGACCTTGCCAGTCTAGCTTGGTCTTTTCATTGACTAACTGGAGCAAGTCTAATTTCTCATCAAAAAGAGCTTCGTAGTCTTTCAAATCATATCCAAACAAGGCAAAAGATTCCGTGAAAGAACCCCTTCCTGCCATAATCTCCGCACGTCCATTTGACAAAGCATCGATAGTGGCATATTGTTGGAACAAACGAATCGGATCCATGCTCGAGAGAATGCTGACTGCACTGGTCAAACGGATTTTCTTGGTATTGACTGCCCCAGCTGCTAGTACAATCTCTGGAGCTGATACTGCAAAATCCTCTCGATGGTGCTCACCAATCCCATATACATCTAAGCCAACCTTGTCAGCTAGTTCAATCTCTGTCACCAACTGACGAATGCGTTCGGCATGACTGTAAGTTTTCCCAGTCCCTTCAAGCTCCGTTGTTTCCCCAAATGTTGAAATTCCCAATTCTACCACAGTAATTCTCCTTGTCTATTCCGGTCCTTCATTTTGACAAATTATTCTAACACTCAATGAAAATCAAAGAGCAAACTAGGAAGCTAGCCGCAGGCTGTACTTAAGTACGGCAAGGTGAAACTGACGTGGTTTGAAGAGATTTTCGAAGAGTATAACACGAATCTTGAGTACAAGCAACCCATTTGCTCACAAGAAAAAGCCTAGATAACTAGACTTTTTTAGCTTATTCTACCGTTACTGATTTAGCAAGATTACGTGGTTTGTCCACATCAAGGCCACGGTGGAGTGTTGCAAAATAAGCGACTAATTGCGTTGGCACAACCATTGAAATTGGTGAGAGGTAAGGGTGGACGGTCGTAAGAACGATGTCGTCTGTATCTTTGGCAACATTTTCTTCTGCAATAGTGAGAACCTTGGCACCACGGGCTGCCACCTCTTGGATATTTCCACGAGTGTGGTTGGCAAGGACTGGATCTGACAAGAGAGCCAAGACAGGCGTTCCCTCTTCAATCAAGGCAATAGTTCCGTGCTTGAGCTCTCCTGCCGCAAAGCCTTCACACTGGATGTAAGAAATTTCTTTGAGTTTGAGACTTGCTTCCATGGCTACGTAGTAATCTTGACCACGCCCAATATAAAAAGCATTGCGAGTTGTTTCAAGAAGCTCACGAACCTTGGCTTCAATGGTTTCTTTCTCTGAAAGAGTTGATTCGATAGACTGAGCTACGATTGACAACTCATGAACCAAGTCAAAGGCTTGCGCTTTGGCATTGCCATTTGCTTCTCCTACTGCTTTTGCAAGAAAGGCAAGGGCTGCAATTTGTGCTGTATAAGCCTTGGTTGATGCTACGGCAATTTCAGGACCTGCATGAAGGAGCATGGTATGGTTGGCTTCACGTGAAAGAGTTGAGCCTGGAACATTTGTCACTGTTAAGCTTGAAATTCCCATTTCATTAGCCTTGACCAAAACTTGACGGCTATCCGCTGTTTCACCAGACTGGCTGATAAAGATGAAAAGTGGTTTCTTGCTGAGAAGTGGCATACCGTAACCCCACTCAGATGAAATTCCAAGTTCAACTGGTGTATCTGTCAATTCTTCCAGCATCTTCTTAGAAGCAAATCCTGCGTGGTAAGATGTTCCAGCTGCAAGGATGTAGATACGGTCTGCGTCTTGAACAGCCTGGATGATAGCTGGGTCTACGACAACTTGACCAGCCTCATCTGTGTAGGCTTGGATGAGTTTACGCATAACTGTTGGTTGCTCGTCAATTTCCTTGAGCATGTAGTAAGGGTAAGTTCCCTTACCGATATCTGACAAATCAAGCTCAGCAGTGTAGCTAGCACGCTCACGACTATTACCATCATAGTCTTGAACTTCCACACTATCAGCCTTGACGATTACCAACTCTTGGTCATGAATTTCCATGTATTGGTTGGTCTCACGAATCATAGCCATAGCATCTGAGCAGACCATGTTATAACCTTCACCAAGACCAATCAAGAGTGGTGATTTATTTTTGGCCACGTAGATGACTTCAGGATCTTGTGAGTCAACCAAGGCAAAGGCATAAGAACCACGGATGATGTGAAGAGCTTTTTTGAAGGCTTCAAGAACTGACAAGCCATCTTCTTCCGCAAATTTTCCAATCAAATGAACGGCTATTTCCGTATCTGTTTGCCCTTTGAAGTGATGACCTGCAAGGTATTCTTCCTTGATTTCAAGATAGTTCTCAATCACCCCATTGTGAACCAAGACAAAACGTTCTGTCTCAGAGCGATGTGGGTGAGCATTATCTTCAGTTGGTTTCCCATGAGTTGCCCAACGAGTATGTCCGATACCAGTCGTTCCCTCAACACCAGCTGTCTTGGCAGACAATTCTGCGATACGGCCTACAGCCTTGACTAGGTGGTTTTCAGCACCACCTAGGACAAAAATTCCCGCAGAATCATAGCCACGGTATTCGAGCTTTTCAAGCCCTTGAATCAAAATATCAGTTGCATTTGTGTTTCCAACAACACCAACAATTCCACACATAGTATATACGACACAGACCAGCTGTGCTTTCTCCTTAAAATTGGTATAGTCTAATTCCTCTTTTATAGAATCAGCAAAAACAGTATATACTTGTTTCTTTCACTTGTCAAGAGTAAAAATTGGTATAGTTCAAATTAAGCTCCTGTAAGCAAAAAACTCTGACCAATTAGTATAATCAGTCAGAGTCCTTTTTAAAATCCATTATTATCGCTTAATTCCTTGAACCAGTGCCCTGATTTCTTCAGACGACGTTCTTGCGTTTCCAAGTCTAATTCGACTAAGCCATAGCGATTTTTATAGCTATTGAGCCATGACCAACAGTCAATAAAAGTCCAAATCAAGTAGCCCCTACAATTGGCTCCATCTTCAATAGCACGGTGCAGTTCACGCAGATGACCTTTTACAAAGTCAATACGGTAATCATCTTGAATCATTCCATTATCACGAAATTTTTCTTCCCCTTCAACACCCATACCATTCTCAGTCAACATCCACTCGATATTACCATAATTTTCCTTGATATTTTGGGCAATATCATAAATTCCCTGCTCATAAATTTCCCATCCACGGTGAGGATTAATTTTACGTCCAGGCATCACATAAGGCTCATAAAAATGTTCTGGTAAAAGTGGACTCTCTGGATGCTTAGCAAATCGAGGCGCCATAACACGCAAAGGTTGATAGTAGTTGACACCGAGGAAATCCACCGTATTGTCACGAATGAGCTCCAACTCCTCCTCTGTAGCATCAGGCAAGAGACCATATTCATGTAAGATTTCTACCAACTCCTGTGGATAAGTCCCCAAAACAGACGGATCTAAGAAAGATTGGGCCTGAAAAAGGTCCGCAATACGAGCAGCCTTGACATCAGCAGGATGCTGGCTACGTGGATAAGCAGGTGTCAAGTTGAGGACAATCCCAATCTTAGAGTCAGGTAAGAGTTCATGACAAGCCTTGACCGCCCGACTGCTGGCCAATTGTGTATGATAAGCTACTTTAACGGCTGCCTCTGCATCCACCTTATGTGGATAATGGGCATCGTAAAAATAGCCAAATTCTACAGGAACGATGGGCTCGTTAAAGGTAATCCATTGATCCACTAAATCTCCATAAGTCTCAAAACAAAAACGAGCATAGTCTTCATAGGCTGAAACTGTCGCCTTATTTTCCCAACCATCACCATCTTCTTGAAGAGCAAAAGGCAAATCAAAATGATAAAGATTGACTAAAAGACGAATCCCCTTAGCCTTAATAGCCTCAAAGACCTTACGGTAAAAGTCTACACCTTGAGAATTGACTTCCCCACGCCCTTGTGGAAAAATCCGTGACCACTGAATAGAAGTCCGAAAGGCCGTGTGACCAGTTTCTAACAGTAGCTCAATATCCTGTTCCCAATTTTCATAAAAGGTTGATGTTTTATCTGGACCAATCCCATTATAGTAACGATTTGGCTCCACTTGGAACCAGTAATCCCAGAGATTATCTCCCTTACCGTCACCAGCTACTCGCCCTTCTGTTTGTGGTCCAGAAGTAGAGGAGCCCCAGACAAAATCCTTTGGAAATCTTAGCATACATTTACCTCTTTATCTACTCATTTTTCCCATTATACAGAAAAAACAAGGTAAAAACTAGTTACATTTTTTCCTTGTTTTTCTTCTGATTATAGATTTTATTTCTTGCTGAGGATTTCAAGCGTTTCAAGCAAGTTATCTGCATGAACTTCGATGGTGTCACCAGTCGCTTTAATCTTCACTTCTACGATACCATCAGCTGCTTTCTTCCCAACAGTGATACGGATTGGCAATCCAATCAAGTCACTATCGCTGAATTTAACACCAACACGTTCGTTACGGTCATCTGTCAAGACTTCGTAACCAGCTCCCATCAAGCTTGCTTCAAGCTTTTCTGTCAAGGCTTGCGCTTCATCATCCTTGACATTGACAGTGATCAAGTGCACATCAAATGGTGCCAATTCTTTAGGGAAGTTGATTCCCCAAGCGTAACGGTATTCACCTTTTGGCGTTTTGTTAACAAAGAGTCGAGCGTGTTGCTCCATCACTGCTGAAAGGAGACGGCTGACACCGATACCGTAACATCCCATGATAATTGGCACAGCACGGCCATTTTCATCCAAAACATCTGCTCCCATGCTTGCTGAATAGCGTGTGCCAAGTTTGAAGATGTGACCAATTTCGATACCACGCGCAAAGTTAAGGACACCTTGTCCGTCTGGAGAAATTTCCCCCTCACGAACTTCACGGATATCCACATATTCTGCAGTAAAATCACGGCCTGGGTTCACACCAGTCAAGTGGTAACCATCTTCGTTAGCACCGACAACTGCATTGCGAACATCTTGCACTTTACGATCTGCAACAATTTTAACATTATCTGGCAAACCAACTGGGCCAAGTGAACCGAATCCCGCTTGAACAAGATTCGCCACTTCTTCTTCACTAGCAATGTCAAAGAAATCTGCTCCCAAGTGGTTTTTCAACTTGACTTCGTTGAGTTGGTCATTTCCAACTAGAAGGGCTGCAACAAGCTCACCATCTGCCATGTAGAAGAGGGTTTTAATCGTTTGTTCTTCTGGAACGTTGAGGAAGGCTGCAACTTCATCGATTGATTTAACATCTGGTGTTGCAACACGAGTCACTTCTTCTTCAGCGACAACACGGTTGCTTGGTTTGTACTCATTTGTTGCCATTTCCAAGTTAGCCGCATAGCTAGATTCACTTGAGTAAGCAATGGTATCTTCACCAGAAACCATCCATTTGAGCAATTCTGCCTTGATTTCTTCTTGCACTTCTGCAGGAATTTCGTCAAATGTGGCAACTGACTTGTCCAAGACAACCCAGCGGTCAAGGTCTGTACGAGCAGGAGTAATGGCCATAAATTCTTGGCTGTCCTTACCACCCATGGCTCCACCGTCACCAATGATAGCCTTGAAATCTAAACCACTACGAGTGAAAATACGCTCATAAGCAGCCTTGTACTCATCGTAAACACTGTCCAAGCTATCATAGTTAGCGTGGAAACTGTAAGCATCCTTCATGATAAACTCACGTGTACGGAGAAGTCCATTACGTGGGCGTTTTTCATCACGATACTTAGGCTGGATTTGGTAAAGGTTAAGTGGCAATTGCTTGTAAGACTTAACAGAATCACGGACAATAGCTGTAAAGGTTTCTTCGTGAGTTGGACCTAGGATAAAGTCTGATTTTTCACGGTTTTTTAGTTTGTAAAGATCCTCACCATAAGTTTCGTAACGACCTGATTCGCGCCACAATTCTGCACTGAGAAGGGCAGGAGCCAACATCTCAACGGCACCAATCTTATCAAATTCTTGGCGCATGATATTTTTGGCTTTTTCAATCACACGGTTGGCAAGTGGTAAGTAAGAATAAACACCTGCTGAAACTTGGCGAACATAACCAGCTCGCAACATAAGAGCATGGCTAATAACTTGAGCATCGCTTGGCATTTCGCGAAGCGTTGGGATAGGCATTTTACTTTGTTTCATAATATTCCTCGATTATCTAAAAAAGAGTCGCATAATGTCATTCCAGGTCACAGCAATCATCAAGACAACCATGATGACCACTCCGGCCAAGGTGACATAGGTTTCAATTTCTTGTTTTAATGGTTTGCGGCGAATGGCTTCCAGGATATTGAGCACAATCTTACCACCATCCAGGGCTGGAATCGGAATAAGATTAAAAATCCCAATATTGATGGAAATAATTGCCAAGAAGTACAAGACATTCTCAATTCCATTTTTAGCAGCATCACTACTTGCCTTAAAGATGGCAACAGGTCCACCTAGCTTGTTCAAATCCGGTTGGAAAATCAGATTTTTCAGAGCTGATAAAATTCGGAGGGCCGAGTCAGCAGCAGTTGTAAAACCACCTACAAACATAGATACAAAATCTGACTTAATCCCCGGTTGAACACCTAGAAGGTAACGACCTTGACTTTCTTCCGGACTAACAGTGACTTGTTTGTCACTCCCCTTTTCAGAAATAGTCACATCCAAGGTCGGGGCCGTCTTATCTTTGGTTTCTGATTCCACAGCCTGAATCAAGCTTTCCCAGTTGCTAACCTCATGTGAGCCAATCTTGGTAATTTGTGCCGTTTCTGGTACTCCCACCTTAGCCAAGGCCCCTTGGGGCATGATATGGAACTGGTTGGTATCGACATCTCTGACACCACCCTGCATGAAGATTAAAATCCAAAAAACAACGACACCTAAGATAAAGTTGTTCATAGGGCCTGCAAAATTAGTAATGAGTTTTCCCCAGATAGTCGCATTTTGATATTGAACATCTAAAGGTGCAATCCGAACCTCAGTACCATCTGCTTCCACAACCGTTGCATCGTGATCCACTGCAAATGTTTTTTCCTCTTCCAGAACCAATCCCTTGATAAAGAGCTTGTCTTCAAAATCAAACTGGGTCACCTGCATAGGAAGAGCTGTTTGATCCAATTTTTTACCTGAGAGATTGATACGTTTAACCTTACCATCATCAGTAAGGGTCAAACTGACAGGAGTTCCTGTCTTGATTTCAGTTGTGTCATCACCCCAACCAGCCATACGAACGTAGCCCCCCAGAGGCAAGATTCGAATGGTATAGGCCGTCCCATCCTTGCCAATATGAGCAAAGATTTTGGGTCCCATACCGATGGCAAATTCACGCACTAGAATCCCTGATTTCTTGGCAAAGTAGAAATGTCCGAACTCGTGCACCACTACAATAATCCCAAAAACCAGAATAAAGGTTAAAATTCCGAGCATAGTATTTCCTCCGTCTTTTGATTAAAAGAGTCCAAACAAGTGCATAATTGGAAATACAAGCAACATACTATCGAAACGATCCAAAACACCACCATGTCCAGGAATAAATTTCCCAGAATCCTTGACACCAAAGTGACGCTTGATCGAACTTTCTAGTAAATCACCAAATTGTCCAGCAATGCTAAAGAAAATAGCAAAGACTGACATCTTGTAAATTCCATACGGAAGAGCAACTGTACTGTCAACTATCATAAAGATAATAGTTACTAAAATCGCACCTAAAATACCACCCAAGGCACCCTCAAAGGTTTTATTTGGAGAAACCGTTGGAGCCAGTTTCCGTTTCCCAAAGTTCATCCCAGCAAGATAGGCACCACTGTCGGTAGCCCAGACGATACACAAGGCCAAGAGAGCCTTATCTAAACCTGCAACGCGAGCATCTAGTAAAGCATTAAATCCAAAACCTACATAGAAACTCATAGCAAGAGGGAAAACAGCATCCTCAATCGTATAGGACTTGCTAAAAACGGTCGTTCCTAACATAATTGAAATCAAAACACTATAGGCAACCACATTCCCATCAACTGGTAAAAAAGTCAGATAATTCTCCAAGGGAATGGTCAAAGCAAAGGTTGCAAAGAGGGTCAAGAGGCCCTCCATCGTCATGGTCTCTAGACCTCTCATCTTCAAAAGTTCATGCATGGCTAGCATGGCTATGATTCCAATTGCTATCTGAAGCAAGAGTCCCCCAATCATTAAAATTGGTAGGAAAATAGCCAGGGCAATCCCTGCAAACAAGGTTCTTTTCTGTAAATCCTGTGTCATATTTCCTCCTAAACTCCTCCAAATCGGCGATGACGACGATTGTAGGCAAGAATAGCTTCCTGCAAGGCCACCTCGTCAAAATCAGGCCACAAGGTATCCGTAAAATAGAGCTCACTGTAGGCTCCCTGCCATGGAAGGAAATTGCTCAAACGCAATTCTCCACTAGTACGGATAATCAAGTCTGGATCTCGTAAGTCCTTAGGTAAATGCTGGGTAAAAAGATAATTACCAATCAATTCCTCTGTGATGTCGCCTGGGTTGATTTTGGCATCTAACACATCCTGGGAAATCAATTTAAGAGCTTGTGTAATCTCAGCACGTCCACCATAGTTGAGGGCAAAATTAAGAATCAAACCGGTGTTGTTCTTAGTCAATTCCTCAGCCTTAGTCAGAGCTTCAAAGGTTTGCTTAGGTAGGCGGTCCGTTTCCCCAATCATTTGAATCTTAACATTATTGGCATGCAATTCCGGGACATAATTGTCATAAAACTCTACTGGCAAGTTCATGATAAACTTGACTTCCTGATCTGGACGGGTCCAATTTTCCGTAGAAAAAGCATAGACCGTAATCACCTTAACGCCTAGTTTGTTGGCTGCCTTGGTCACAGTTTGCAATGCTTCCATGCCCGCCTTATGTCCGAAGACTCGCGGTTGCATACGTTTCTTAGCCCAACGACCATTCCCATCCATGATGATGCCGATATGAGCAGGAACCTGTGTCGGAACCTCTACTTCCACAGCCTTATCTTTCTTAAAAAATCCAAACATGATCTTATTCCTATTCAAAAATCTATCGTTTCATTATACCATATTTCCCTATTTTCTTCTATCACTAAGCTATTTATACTCTTCGAAAATCAAATTCAAACCACGTCAGCTCTATCTGCAGCCTCAAAACAGTGTTTTGAGCAACCTACGGCTAGCTTCCTAGTTTGCTCTTTGATTTTCATTGAGTATTATTCTCAGGCACAAAGCCCATTTTTCAAAAAAATAAGCCGCCTGATTGGGCGACTCTATTTTTTATAGGGAGATTATTATGAAAAAGTTTTAGGAGTTTAAGTTAAGGTCTTCTTAACTTATGGACTTAGTATACACTTCCTAGCTTAAAGTTTCCTTAAGTATTTTTAAAAATCAAATTTTTCCATTTCTCCTGCCAATTTTTCTTGGATAGACGTGTTCGATAAAGTTCCATTCTGTCTTGATTCTCTAAAAAATGAGGAGTTGGACGAACTTGAAAATTCAAAATATCCTCCAAACCATAAGGTGCATAGAGTTCAAAATCGAATTCTTCATTCAAGCGCAGTCCAACAGCCGTACATCGTTCTGGATACTTACTCCTAGCATCACGAGAACTGGTATAGGGAGAAGTGTGAGGACTGTGCTGGTGCATATAGACCTGATTTTTCAACTCCCACTGGTACTGAGGAAAGTCCTCTCGCAGTTTTTTCTCTAGGGACAAGGTTTCCTCGTAAGAAATATCTGGATCAAAGAAAATTACATCTACATCTGTTTCACAGTCAAAAGGGGATTTGTCTGACAAGAGATTCCAGATAAAATTTCTGACAGAACCTGCTGCCAACCACGAGTCTTTCAGACCAAGGTTTCGGATAGTTTCTAGAATAGCCATCATATCCGGATTTTCTCTAAAAACCTCTAGAATTTCTTGCTCATTTTTCACTGTATTCATAACCTAAATGCTCATATGCCTTAGCAGTCGCCACCCGTCCAGAACGTGTCCGCATGATAAAACCTTTTTGAATTAAGTAAGGCTCATACATGTCTTCCACCGTCTCGCGCTCCTCGGCAATATTGACAGAGAGAGTCCCTAATCCGACAGGGCCACCACCGTACATCTCAATCATGGTGCGAAGGATTTTTTGATCCACATAGTCCAAACCTTCATGGTCAACATCCAGCATAGTCAAAGCCTTATCGGTAATAACATCATCGATAACCCCATTCCCCATTATCTGGGCAAAATCGCGCACACGCTTGAGGAGACGATTGGCAATACGAGGGGTCCCACGACTACGTAGGGCCAACTCAGATGCTGCCTCATGGGTGATTTCCATCTCAAAAATATCTGCCGTCCGCTCGACAATTTCCGTCAAGTCAGCATGGGCATAATACTCCATATGCCCCGTAATCCCAAAACGTGCCCGTAGAGGATTTGACAGCATACCTGCCCGAGTCGTCGCACCAATCAAGGTAAAAGGTGGCAACTCCAAATGAACACTGCGACTGCCTTCACCAGCACCAATCATGATATCAATGTAGAAGTCCTCCATGGCACTATAAAGCACCTCTTCCACAGACATGGGCAAGCGATGAATCTCATCAATAAAAAGGACATCCCCAGGCTCTAAGTCATTCAAAATCGCTACCAGATCACCTGCTTTTTCAATGACAGGTCCAGACGTCTGCTTTAGATTTACACCCAGTTCATTGGCAATAACAAAAGCCATGGTCGTTTTTCCCAAACCTGGAGGGCCAAATAAGAGCACATGATCCAGCGCTTCATCCCGCATTTTGGCAGCCTCGATAAAGATTTGGAGCTGGTCCTTGACCTTGTCCTGCCCAATATATTCACGTAAGTACTGAGGACGGAGCGTGCGTTCTACTAACTCCTCATCCCCCATTATCTCATTATCTAAAATTCTACTCATGGCTCTATTATATCAAAAAACAAAGCCACAAACAAAAAAGCCACTGGATTGGTGCCTCCCGAGTTTAGCATTTATGTGGTATAATATTCTACGGCACTGCTACACCGCCTACGAAAGGAGGTGAGATAGCCCATGATGGAACTAATCCTTAAAACTATCATCGGACCGATTGTGGTCGGTGTCATCCTTCGTTTAGTCGATAAATGGCTAAACAAAGATAGATAGTGTCAAAAAAGACCCCGAGCTTAATGTGGAAGTTAGCTTGGGGTCTTTTCTAGTCCATGATATAGAACTAATCCTTAATTCCTCTCCATTATCCCACAGTTCACAAAATTTGTCAAAGGTTTATATCCTCATCCATTCAGCTTCTCCAACTTTAGAATCTGTCCAATAAAGTTTATAAGATTGAGAGAAAGTTATCGGAAAACTATTTTTAGAATAGTACCCAAAAGCCTGAAATAGAGCCAAAAAACTCCACCTGATTGGGTGGAGTTAAGGGAGATTATTATGAAAAAGAAAAGTTTAGGATTTTATTAAATAAAGTTAGGAGGTCTTTATTTAATAACTATATGATACAAGACGAAACTTAAAACTAGCTTAACTTTTCTCAAATTCTACCATTTTTCAAAAAATTTCTATCACCATCACCTATCCAAGAAAAAACCACCTGATTGGGTGGCTTCATTAGGAGATTATGATGAAAAAAGTTTTAGGATTTCATTAAATAAAGTTAGGAGGTCTTTATTTAATGATTATATAATACTAGACCAGTCTTAAATTTTGCTTAAGAAAAACAAGTTTTATTATTTTTCTCGATTCATCCAAGTCATTCCTATACAATTATAGGTGGATAAGATTTCAAAGCCCATAGAATGATAGAATCCCAAGGTTCTTTCTGTCTGTTCTGTTACCAGCTGGACTTGATAGGCATCTTTATAATCCTCTAAAGCCTCTTTCATCAAAGCACTACCTATCCCTTGACGCTGATAGCTAGGCAAAACAATCAAATCCTGTACAAAAACTGATGAAAAACCGTCTCCAACCAAACGAATCAAGCCCACCACAGCATCGCCATCAAGTACCACATAAATCGCTAATGAATGAGATAAGGCCTGCTCCAACATCTCTGGTTGATGGGTATAATTTGTCCAACCGACAGCCTGATAGAGATGCAAAACATCCTCTAGCTTGACAATTTCTTGCTTTTTAATAGTAATCATCTCAACACCTCTTAAAGCTCTCTCAAGCTCTTGTACTGCTGTCCATTTTTATCAAAGTTTTCAGGAGTCAGCCATGCTTCCAAACGAGATTTGACTTTGGGCCAGTCCTTATCAATCATAGACAACCAATCCGTATCCCTCGTACGCTCCTTATAAACCACTGCCTGACGGAAGGTTCCTTCATAAATAAAGCCCAAACGTTCCGCTGCTCGTCTTGATGGCATGTTAAGAGCATCGCATTTCCATTCATAGCGACGATAGTTAAGCTCCTCAAAGACATAGCAAGCCAAGAGATACTGGGCTTCTGTTCCTATCCGTGTCCTCCTGAGCTCTGGAGAAAAAGTGACAGCTCCTACTTCTATTACTCGGTTATTCTGGTCAATGCGCATGAGAGAAAAAGTTCCCAAAGCCTTACCAGTTTCCTTGTCTATGATTGCATAGTAAAAACGGTCCTTACGAGCCAACATCTGATTTAAGAGAGTAACCAGCTCCTCCATATCTGCCACTGGTTCCTGAAAGAGGTAGGTCCACATCTCCCGAGGCGTATCAGGGCCATAAACAGCTAATAAATCCTCCACATGCTTTTCTACCGAGAGAGCCTCTATTCGAGCATAACGCCCTTCTAAGAAATCAATAGAAGGCAATTCACCTGGTGTATAACCTTCCATTGACTCACCAATCATCTGACCATATTCATTTACTGGCATCTTTCTTCTCCTTGTTTCGCTTTTCAAACTTTATAGTTGCCCATAGTATATCATACTTTCATAAGAAGATTCAAAAAATCCCCCAGATTCTAACTCTGAAGGATTCTTTTCTTATTTTTACAACGATATTGACGAGTTTATTTAGCTTAAACAGTTTGAAGTTGGAAATCAACAAATAAATTGGTTACTTCGTAACAATATTAACCAATTTATTAGGTACCGCAATCACTTTCACGATGTCCTTACCGTCAATTTCTGCCTTAACTTTTTCATCAGCGAGAGCAATTTCTTGCAATTCTTCGCGTGATAGGTCTTTAGCGACCATGAGTTTAGCACGGACTTTTCCTTTGATTTGGACAACGATTTCGATTTCGTCTTCAACCAATTTGCTTTCATCCCAAGTTGGCCAAGCTACATAAGAGATGGATTCACCTGTTGCAGCAACAGTTTGCCAGAGTTCTTCTGCCAAGTGAGGTGCAAATGGGGCAATCAATTGGATAAAGCCTTTGGCGTAGTCCACATAGAGTTTGTCTTCCTTATTAGCAGCGTTGACAAAGACCATAAGTTGGGCAATGGCTGTGTTGAATTTGAGGGACTCAATTTGTTCTGTGACAGCTTTGACCGTTTCATTGTAAACCTTGTCAAGAGCGCCATTATTTTCCACAAGGATTTCTTTACTTGTAATCAAACGATAAACACGGTCAAGGAATTTACGGCTTCCTTCCAGACCTTCTTCAGACCAAGCAATCGAAGCATCAAGTGGTCCCATAAACATTTCATAGACACGAAGGGTGTCAGCACCATATTGTTCTACAACATCATCTGGGTTAACAACGTTCTTGAGCGATTTAGACATCTTGGCTGGTGCTTGCTCCAACTCTTCCCCCGTTTCTACATGGAAAAAAGAACCGTCACGTTTTTCAACCTTGTCAGTTGCCACAAGAGCACCACGATGGTCCCGGTAGCTTGTTCCCAAAATCATTCCTTGGTTAAAGAGTTTTTGGAATGGTTCCTTAGTCGGAACAACACCGAGATCATAGAGGAATTTGTGCCAGAAACGAGCGTAAAGCAAATGAAGAACAGCATGCTCTGCACCACCAACGTAGATATCTACTGGCAACCATTGTTTGAGAAGGTCCTCATCAGCCAATTTCTCAGTATTGTGTGGATCAATATAGCGGAGGTAGTACCAGCTTGAACCAGCCCATTGTGGCATGGTGTTGGTTTCACGACGACCTTTAACACCATCTTCACGAGTCACTTCAAGCCAGTCTGTCAAGTTAGCTAGTGGACTTTCACCAGTACCTGAAGGACGGATGTCCTTGGTTACAGGCAAGACAAGTGGCAATTCATTTTCAGGAACAGCTGTTGAAGTTCCATCTTCCCAATGAATAATAGGAATTGGCTCACCCCAATAACGTTGGCGGCTAAAGAGCCAGTCGCGGAGACGGTAGGTCACCTTCTCTTGTCCACAGCCTTTTTCTTCCAACCAAGCCACAATCTTAGCAATAGCGTCTTCTTTGTTGAGTCCATCTAGGAAGTCTGAATTGACATGAGGTCCATCTTCTGTGTAGGCAGCTTCTGCTACGTTTCCACCTTCAAGTACTTCTACGATTGGAAGGTCAAATTGGTTGGCAAATTCCCAGTCACGCTGGTCATGGGCAGGAACAGCCATGACAGCACCTGTTCCATAACTAGCAAGAACATAGTCCGCAATCCAGATTGGAATTTCCTTGCCATTAACAGGGTTAATAGCATAAGCACCAGTCCAAACTCCTGTTTTTTCCTTAGCAAGGTCGGTACGAGCCAAGTCAGACTTGAGACTAGCTTGATGTTTGTAGTCTGCTACAGCCTCTGCTTGCTCTGGGCTTGTGATGGCGTCAACCAAGTCATGCTCAGGAGCCAAGACAGTGAAAGTAGCACCGAAAAGGGTGTCAGGACGAGTCGTAAAGACAGTGAATTCCTTGTCTGTTCCCTTAACTTTGAAGGTTACATTGGCACCAGTTGATTTACCAATCCAGTTGCGTTGCATGTCCTTGATAGACTCTGGCCAATCCAACTCATCCAAGTCATTAAGCAAGCGTTCTGCATAGGCTGTAATTTTAAGCATCCATTGACGCATTGGTTTGCGGACAACAGGATAGCCACCACGCTCAGAAGTTCCATCAGGAAGAACCTCTTCGTTGGCGATGGCAGTTCCCAATTCTTCAACCCAGTTTACTGGCACTTCCGCTTCATAGGCCAAGCCCTTTTCGTAAAGCTTAGTGAAAATCCACTGAGTCCACTTGTAGTAGTTTGGATCTGTTGTGTTAACTTCACGGTCCCAGTCATAAGAAAATCCAAGCGCATTGATTTGACGTTTGAAGTTGGCAATGTTTTCCGCTGTAAATTCTGCTGGGTCATTCCCCGTATCCATAGCGTATTGCTCTGCGGGCAACCCAAAGGCATCCCATCCCATTGGGTGAAGGACATTGTAGCCTTGCGCACGTTTGTAACGGCTGAGGATATCAGTTGCTGTGTAGCCTTCTGGGTGTCCTACGTGCAGACCCGCTCCAGACGGATAAGGGAACATATCAAGAGCATAAAACTTCGGTTTTGATGCATCTGTTCCTGTCTTAAATGTATGATGTTCTGCCCAGTAGCCCTGCCACTTAGGCTCAATTTCTTTATGATTGTAAAAACTCATGGTCTCTCTCCAATTTTGTGATGTTACTATTATACCATTTTTGAGGGAATTTGAAAGACGAGAAATGTTCTTTTGGACTTGGATGGCAAGAAAGACCGAATCGCAAATCCAGCTTATGTAGCAGTATAAAAATTAGCCCTCATTTGGAGCTAACTTCTATCAATTATTTGTTTCTTGTATTTTCTTCCCCTAGCGTCTTTAACTCATATTTCCCGTTTTAGATTTCTTTAAGGTTTTTATTATATCCTGTAGAACTCTACAATTTAAAAACATTAACAATCTAGGTAGAGAAAATGTTCGTAAAAAAGGAGATACTTATGAAAAAAATACTATTCTTTCTCTCTTGTAGCTGGATATTCCTTTCTTTATCAGGATGTTCTTCACCTATAGAAACAGAAACTAGCGCTGAAAAAGATTCAGATAACACTTTGGTTGTCTACTCGCCTAACCCTGAAGACCTTATCGAAGAAACAATCCCAGCCTTCGAAGAAAAATATGGTATTAAGGTTGACTTAGTACAAGCTAGCACTGGTGAATTGTTCAAAAAAGCTGAGGCTGAAAAAGAATCGCCTGTAGCCGATGTCATTTTCGGAGGCTCCTATGCCCTCTTCTCTTCTAACGAAAAACTTTTTGAACCTTATACTTCCCAAGAAAACGACCAGATAATCCCTGAATATCAAAATAAAACAGGATTCTACACACCTTATACACTGGATGTCAGTGTTATCATTGCCAATTCAGCTCTTACAAAAGATATTAAAATTGAAGGCTACAATGATCTACTCAATCCTAAATTAAAAGGAAAAATCGCTACTGCTGATCCAAGTAACGCTTCAAGTGCCTTTGCTCAATTAACAAACATGCTTGTCGATCAAGGTGGATACGAAAATGAACAAGCTTGGACCTATGTGAAAAATCTATTTACCCTAGTAGATGGAAAAATTGCATCTAGTTCTTCGAATGTTTATAAAGCTGTCGCCGATGGAGAAATGGCTGTAGGACTCACCTATGAAGATCCTGCCTTAAAACTCTTAAATGATGGAGTTGATGTAAAAGTTATTTATCCAAAAGAAGGTACCGTCTTTTTACCTGGTAACGCGGCTATCGTCAAAAATGCCAAACACATGGAAAACGCTAAAAAATTTATCGATTTCCTCCTTTCTCAAGAAATCCAAGATAAGCTAGGAACTGAAACTACAATCAGACCTATTCGTAAAAATGCTAAAACCAATAAAAATATGAAGGCAATGACAGAAATCAAGATTGCCACCGAAGATTCAGATTATGTCATTAAAAACAAATCCACTATTCTTAAAAAGTACAATGACATTTTTACAGATATCCAATCTAAACAGTAAAAGGGGTTCACTATGAGTGAGATCAAAATTATTAACGCCAAAAAAATCTACCACGACGTCCCTGTTATTGAAAACTTGAATGTCACTATTCCCAAAGGAAGCCTCTTTACCATCCTTGGTCCTTCAGGGTGTGGGAAAACGACTCTTCTTCGCATGATTGCAGGCTTCAACAGTATCGAAGGCGGAGAATTGTACTTCGATGATACAAAAATCAATAATATGGAACCCAGCAAACGCAATATTGGCATGGTTTTTCAAAACTACGCTATTTTCCCACATTTGACTGTCCGAGATAATGTTGCTTTTGGTCTCAAGCAAAAGAAGGTTCCAAAAGAAAAATTGATTCAACAGACCAACAAGTATCTTGAACTCATGCAAATTGCTCAATATGCGGATCGGAAGCCCGATAAACTCAGTGGTGGACAACAACAACGTGTCGCCTTGGCACGCGCCTTAGCTGTTAATCCAAGTGTTCTCCTCATGGACGAGCCACTTAGTAACCTAGATGCCAAACTTCGCTTGGATATGCGTCAAGCCATTCGAGAAATTCAACACGAAGTGGGAATTACAACTGTTTATGTGACCCACGACCAAGAAGAAGCTATGGCTATTTCAGACCAAATTGCTGTTATGAAAGATGGGGTGATCCAACAAATCGGCCGACCAAAAGAGCTCTATCATAAACCAGCTAATGAGTTTGTGGCAACCTTTATCGGACGCACAAATATTATCCCTGCCAATCTTGAAAAACGGAGCGACGGCGCTTATATCGTCTTTTCAGATGGCTATGCTCTTCGAATGCCAGCTCTTGATCAGGCTGAGGCACAAGCTATTCATGTAAGCATTCGTCCTGAAGAGTTTATCAAAGATGAATCTGGAGATATTGAAGGAACTATTAGCGATAGCGTCTATCTTGGACTAAATACGGAGTATTTCATTGAGACAGGTTTTGCCTCAAAAATTCAAGTTAGCGAAGAATCAACTTTTGAAGAAGATCTACAAAAAGGCGATCGTATTCGTCTACGAATCAATACCCAAAAATTAAACGTCTTTTCTGCAGATGGTTCGCAAAACCTGATAAAAGGAGTCAACCATGGAACGTAAAAAACTAAATATTTGGACAGCCTCCTCTTTCTTCATCTTTCTTACCTATCTTGTCTTTCTGGTTTATCCTATCGTTACCGTGCTCAAGCAAGCACTCATACATGAGGGACAATTTTCACTAGCTAATTTTGTCACTTTCTTTAGTAAAGCCTACTACTCTGAGACACTCGTCAACAGTTTCAAGGTTTCCATTACCGCTACTGTCACTTCCTTAGTGGTAGGAACCTTATTAGCTTACCTCTTCTCTATGTATGACTTCAAGGGAAAGAAATTTCTACAAATATTGATTATCATTGCTTCCATGTCAGCTCCTTTCGTGGGAGCCTACTCCTGGATTCTCTTGCTGGGACGAAATGGGGTCATCACTAAATTTCTGACAAATACCCTTCATCTTCCAGCTATCGATATTTATGGGTTCAAAGGAATTGTACTTGTCTTTACACTGCAGCTATTCCCACTGGTATTTCTATACATTGCTGGGACAATGAAAAGTATTGACAATTCCCTACTTGAAGCTGCTGAAAGCATGGGTTCCTTCGGATTTAAGCGTATCGTAACAGTTATTTTACCTCTCCTAGTTCCAACCTTACTAGCAGCTGCCTTGCTTGTATTTATGAGAGCATTCTCAGACTTTGGAACGCCTATGTTGATTGGTGAAGGATATCGGACTTTCCCTGTCCTGATTTATACCCAATTTATTAGCGAGGTTGGAGGAAATTCTGCTTTTGCATCTGCTTTAGCAATTATGGCGATTATCATTGCCTTGGCGATTTTCCTTATCCAAAAATACATTTCAAACCGCTACAGTTTCAGTATGAATTCGCTCCATCCAATTGAGCCTAAAAAAACCACAAAAGGAAAAATGGTTGCCATTTACGCAACAGTCTACGGAATTATCTTGTTCTCTGTTTTACCTCAAGTCTACTTGATTTATACTTCCTTCCTAAAAACATCTGGTATGGTATTTGTCAAAGGCTATTCTCTAAACAGTTACAAGGTAGCTTTCAATCGTATGGGATCTGCTATTTTCAATACCATTCGTATCCCTTTAATTGCCTTAGTTCTAGTTGTTCTATTTGCAACATTTATCTCCTACCTAGCCGTTAGAAAACGGAATTTGTTTACAAACTTAATTGACAGCCTCAGTATGGTCCCTTATATTGTACCAGGAACCGTTCTAGGGATTGCCTTCATTTCTTCCTTCAATACTGGTCTATTTGGAAGTGGATTTCTTATGATTACAGGGACTGCTTTCATCTTAATTATGTCTCTATCTGTCAGAAGATTACCTTATACTATTCGCTCATCTGTTGCTAGCTTGCTACAAATAGCACCAAGTATTGAAGAAGCCGCTGAAAGTTTAGGAAGTAGCCGTCTCAATACCTTTGCCAAGATTACAACTCCAATGATGCTATCTGGTATTATTTCTGGAGCTATCCTATCTTGGGTCACAATGATTTCAGAGCTCTCTACCTCTATCCTCCTCTACAATGTCAAAACAAGAACAATGACTGTAGCTATTTATACAGAGGTTCTTAGAGGAAATTACGGTGTTGCGGCAGCCTTGTCAACTATCCTGACTATTCTAACAGTGAGTTCATTACTCTTATTTATGAAAATCTCTAAAAGCAACAGCATTACACTTTAGTTTTCCCCATCAAAAACAGCCGAAAGAATTCTCGGCTGTTTTTTCTTATCTTGATATTCTTATCAAATTCCTAACTCATGGCAAGCAAGTCTAGACTGATTAAATAGAGGCTTCTTCCATCTTCTCCCGTCCTAGTTCTCGGTAACTACGGTCGCCGACAACTTCAACGCTAAACTGGCCGTCCTCATATTCAAGAATCGTCACGCTGCCATTATCTAGACCATGCGGATGCATACCATTGATCAGATAAACAATGGTTCCAATGGTCATTCCGTGACTCACGACAAGAGCATTACCGCCGCCTTGTTCTTCCATTTCTTTAGCAATCGCTTCAAAGCCTTCTTTGATACGGCCACTGAGTTTTTCCCAGCCTTCAGCCCAACCAGCTGTATCGACCTCTACCAAGCCCTCAGCCAGTTCAGCATAAGATAATTGGTGAACGTGATCCACATTAAAGATACGAGGAATAATGCCCATGAAAAGATCGCCATCATAAGCTCCGTCAAAGCTACCAAAACACCATTCTCTGATACGCTTGTCCATGCGATAAGGTATTTTCCCTTGCAAGCCAAGTTCTTCAAGAATGATTCCCATGGTCTGAATGGTGCGACCAGAATCACTGGAATAAGCGCGCTCAAACTGTAGACCAGATTCTCGCAAGCCGATTCCTAATTCTTGAATCCCTCTCTCACCTTCAGCAGTTAAAGGAGTATCGCTCCAACCTTGCGCGCGACCAATCGTGTTAAACATAGTCTTGCCATGACGTACCAAATACAATCGTACTTTTACCATTTTCCGTCCTCCGTTTACTTCTATTATATCATGGATGATAAAACAAAAGCCACCCATACAGGCGGCTTTTGCAGGAGATTATTATGAAAAAGTTTAGGAGTTCTATTAAATAAAGATATTAGATGAAAATCAAATTCAAACTAAATCAGTGTTATCTGTTTCAAATAATATTAGGAGGTCTTTATTTAATGATTATAGTATACACAGCTAACCTTAAATAGAACTTAAAAAATTAAACCCATTCACCTTTTTCATTTACTTTATAACCGTTAATGGTCATATTTTTTGCCAATTTCCCATCAGCTAGCAAGTAATACCACTTATCTCCATCCTTAATCCATTGGTTACGAGCATACTTACCGTCTTGGTTAAGATAATACCAACTATCATACTGAGAATCAAATACCCACTCGCTCTTAGCCATGTAACCGCCTCGTTTTAGATAATATTCTCCCTGCCAAGCTTTCTCCACATAACTACCAGTTGAATCTACATAAAACCAGCTCTTATAATCTTCATCATAAATCCATTCACTCGCAGCCATTGAAGCATCTGCTTTTAGATAATAACGGCCTACCCAACGGTTTCTTACAAGATTGCCCGAAAGGTCATTGTAGTACCATTTACCAGACTCTTTAAACCACTTACTTGTTTGATGATCTTTCTTAGTCTCTTCATTAGAGGTAACAGTAGATTGAGATGAAGTTGAAGTTGAAACTGAGGATGAAGTCCCAGTAGAAACTGCTTGAATAGCCTCTTCTTTTGTCACCTTAGGCTTAGCTTTTCCTTGGTAAACATCCTCAATACGCTTAGTAAATACAGATAACTCTTCAGGGGATAGCATTCTACTATTTTTGTAATTAGCATCCTCACGTATATCAGCTTCTGTCTTTATCTTTCTAACAGCTTCTTCAACTATATCATCAATCTTACTAAACATAGAAACTTTATCTGCTTTTGAAAGTGTATCATCATTACTAATGGCTGTCTTCTCCATAAAGGCAACAGCATTAACTTCTCTAATATTCTTTTCAGTAGGTGCTAATGAAAATGCTTGAAAATCATCTGATAGAAAAGTTGATAACTTTTTTAAAAATTCAGTCAATTGTTCTTTATCATTATATATGTTATATTGACTCTCCCAAGCAGCTCCGCCCGGTCCTCCCCAACTATATGCAGAATCGATATGTTGAAGCATTTTTTCTCTTTCAAAATTTGTGTAATATGGATTTTTCTTAATTTGAGCAGTGACAAGTTCTTTCTTCTTCTCTACTATTGCACTAAAAATATAACTTTTTAGTTCACTATCATAATTTCTATTATCATTTCGAGGTTCATGAAATTCAAATCTTTCTTTTCTATATTTCCAATCCCCAATATTTGCTATTAGATTCTTTTCTTCTTTATCAATGTAATCTATAAAATATTGAAGATTTTTATTAAAGCGTTCAGAAATACTATTATTAAGAAAATTGATATCATTTTGTGAGAAAGAAAGTACACTCCAGTCTATTTGCTTAACTAAATTAAGAATGTGTTCTTCATCCTTCCTCATAAAATCTATCTGTGCTTTTTTATATTCTGCAATTACTTTCTTAATCTCTTCTGGTATCGTACTAGTAGCAGTTTCATGGCTTTCTTCCTGCGCAGAAACTACTTGACTGGCAAAAGTTGGGACTAGTAAAGTAGACAAGCCTAAAGCTACTAAAGCACGTTTCATTTCTTTTTTCATCAATTTCTCCTATTTTCTTAATTTTTAAAACTATGAATTGGTGCTGGGATTTGTCCTCCACGAGAGATGAAATCAACAGACGAAGCCCCATTGACTTTCATAACAGGCGCAGTTCCTAATAGGCCACCAAACTCAATCATATCGCCTTCTTTTCCTTTTGGAATGATACGAACAGCTGTTGTTTTCATGTTAATGACACCAATTGCAGCTTCATCTGCAATCATAGCCGCAATGGTTTCAGCAGGTGTATCCTCCGGAATGGCAATCATATCCAAGCCAACGGAACAGATAGCCGTCATAGCTTCTAGTTTTTCCAGATTAAGAGAGCCATTTTGCACTGCAGCAATCATCCCTTCATCCTCAGAAACAGGGATAAAGGCACCAGACAAACCACCGACTTGGTTGCAGGCCATCACTCCCCCCTTCTTAACTTGGTCATTCAAGAGAGCCAAGGCAGCCGTCGTTCCATGCGTACCAACTGTCTCTAGTCCCATTTCCTCAAGGACACGTGCCACAGAGTCTCCAACCGCAGGAGTTGGCGCCAAACTCAAGTCCACAATACCAAACTCCACACCCAGTCTCTCACTGGCCATTTGACCAACCAATTGACCGATACGAGTGATTTTAAAGGCAGTTTTCTTAACTGTTTCGGCTACTACATCAAAACTCTCTCCACGAACTTTTTCCAAGGCACGTTTCACCACACCAGGACCGGAAACTCCGACATTGATGATAACATCTGCCTCCCCAACACCATGGAAGGCACCAGCCATAAATGGATTGTCCTCAACAGCATTAGCAAATACAACCAACTTGGCCGCTCCCATATCAGATAGATGAGCCGTTTCCTTGATAACTCGTCCCATATCTGCGACAGCCGTCATATTGATACCAGACTTGGTTGAGCCGATATTGACTGACGAGCAGACCTTATCCGTTTCAGCCAAAGCGCGAGGAATGGAATTGATGAGAATCTCATCTCCCTTTTGATAACCCTTCTGTACCAAGGCAGAAAAACCACCAATAAAGTCCACTCCAATCTCTTTCGCAGCCTTATCAAGCGCTTTTGCCAAAACTACATAGTCTGTTGCATCTGTCGCTGCCCCAATCAGAGAAATGGGAGTCACCGATACACGCTTATTAACGATAGGAATTCCCAACTCAGCTGCAATTTCATCGCCAACAGCCACTAAATTAGCCGCCTTGGTCGTAATCTTTTGATAAATTTTTTCCCCAGCACGATTGATATCTTGATCGATACAGTCCAAAAGGGAAATCCCCATGGTAATAGTTCTGATATCGAAGTTTTGCTCCTCAATCATGGCGATAGTTTCCGTAACTTGTCTAATATCCATGTGCACCTCCTAGATATTATACATAGCTTCGAAAATCGCTGCACTCTGAATATTGATTTTCACATTCAAAGTTTGCCCAAAAGTTTCAAACTCATTTCGCAGATAAGTAAAATCCTGCTTTTCATTACTAGAGACGATAGCCATCATCGTGAAATATTCATCCAAAACAGTTTGAGAGATATCGTCAATATTCAAACCCAATTCTGCAATTTTGCCAGAAACACCTGCAACAATTCCAGATTTATCTTTACCAACAACAGTTATAATCGCTTTCATAAGCAAACTCCAATTCTTCTTTTAATAGGAAACCTGAACATTAAACAGGATTCTTTTCAAATAGTATAGCATAATTCTAACTAAAATACTCAAAAACGCCTGCTTACGAAGTTGTTCTTAAGAAAAAAACAATTTCGTAAACAAGCGTCTACTATCCCAACTTATGATGAGTGTTCCCGCTAGGACCGAAATCCTAGCGGTAGACCAGAGCTAGACTAAGAGCACAAGACTCCATCATCATAACACTCAACAAAATTGATGATTTTATACTAATTCGATGATCGCCATTGGCGCTGCATCACCACGACGTGGTTCAGTTTTAAGGATACGAGTGTATCCACCGTTACGTTCAGCATAACGAGGTGCGATTTCTGAGAACAATTTTTGAAGTGCTGTAGTAGAAGTGTACTTATCAGTTGCTTCATCATAGTTTTCAGATGCGATTTCATTACGTACGAAAGCAGCTGCTTGACGACGTGCATGCAAATCACCACGTTTACCTAGAGTAATCATTTTTTCAACAGTTTTACGGATTTCTTTAGCACGAGCTTCAGTTGTCACGATTGATTCGTTGATCAAAAGGTCAGTTGTCAAATCGCGAAGCATTGCTTTACGTTGTGAGCTAGTGCGTCCTAGTTTACGGTAAGCCATGTATTCCTCCTTTATTTATCTTTTAATCCAAGACCCAAATCAATGAGTTTGAGTTTCACTTCTTCCAAACTCTTGCGTCCAAGATTTCGTACTTTCATCATCTCTGCTTCAGATTTTTCTGTCAAATCATGCACAGTATTAATACCGGCACGTTTCAAACAGTTGTATGAACGCACAGACAAGTCCAGTTCCTCAATCGTACGATCCAAAATACGGTCGTCAGATTCAGTATCAGCTTCTTTCATCACTTCAGTTGACTTAGCAATCTCAGTAAGATTTGTAAACAAATCAAGATGTTCTGTCAAAATACGTGCTGAAAGCCCTAAAGCATCTTCTGGAATAATTGTTCCATTTGTCAAGATTTCAAGGGTTAATTTGTCAAATCCATCATTGCTACCTACACGAGCAGGTTCCACTTGATAGTTGACTTTTGTAACTGGTGTATAAATAGAATCTACAGCAAGTGTTCCAACTGGTGCATTATCCTTTTTATTTTCATCAGCAGGTACATATCCACGACCACTGTTAACAGTCATAGTCGCTTTTAGAGAAGAACCTTCACCGATTGTAAAGAGATAATGATCTGGATTTACAATTTCAATATCGCTATCTGTCAAAATGTCACCAGCTGTTACTTCAGCAGGACCTTCAACATCTAGTTCGATGATTTTTTCGTCTTCAACGTACGATTTCACTGCAATTCCTTTAATGTTCAGAATGATTTGCATCACGTCTTCACGAACACCTGGAACTGTGTCAAACTCATGTAACACACCATCAATGTTGATAGATGTCACAGCTGCTCCTGGTAGAGAAGCTAGAAGTACACGACGAAGAGAGTTACCAAGAGTTGTACCGTAGCCACGTTCAAGTGGTTCGATTACAAACTTGCCATAATCTTTATTTTCATCAATTTTTGTTATATTTGGTTTTTCAAACTCGATCATTTAGTTACTCCCTCTTAAACGAAAAGCAGTGTAATGCGATGATTATACACGGCGACGTTTTGGAGGACGAGCACCATTGTGTGGCACTGGAGTCACATCACGAATTGCTGTTACTTCAAGACCAGCGGCAGCAAGCGCACGAATAGCTGACTCACGACCAGAACCTGGACCTTTTACAGTAACTTCAACTGATTTAAGACCGTGTTCTTGTGCAGATTTAGCAGCAGCTTCAGAAGCCATTTGAGCAGCGAATGGTGTAGATTTACGAGAACCTTTGAAACCAAGAGCACCAGCTGATGACCAAGCAATTGCATTACCATGCACATCAGTAATCATAACAATAGTGTTATTAAATGTAGCGTGAATATGAGCAATACCAGATTCGATATTCTTTTTCACACGACGTTTACGTGTTGGTTTAGCCAAGACTTTTACCTCCTATATTATTTTTTCTTACCAGCAATCGCAACAGCTTTACCTTTACGAGTGCGAGCGTTGTTTTTAGTGTTTTGTCCACGGACAGGAAGTCCACGACGGTGACGGATACCACGGTATGAACCGATTTCCATCAAACGTTTGATGTTCAAGTTTACTTCACGACGAAGGTCACCTTCAACTTTGATTGCATCCACTTCACGACGGATAGCATCTTCTTGATCTGATGTAAGATCACGTACACGAACATCTTCTGAGATTCCAGCAGCAGCCAAAATTTTCTTAGATGTTGCAAGTCCGATACCATAAACATAAGTCAATGAGATTACTACGCGTTTGTCATTTGGAATGTCAACTCCAGCAATACGAGCCATGTTTTCTCCTTTCTATCTTATCCTTGACGTTGTTTGTGTTTTGGATTTGCTGGGCAAATTACCATAACACGACCATTACGACGAATAACTTTACAGTATTCGCAAATTGGTTTGACCGATGGTCTTACTTTCATTTCTTATCCCTCCAAGTTTTTCGATTATTTAAAGCGGTAAGTGATACGTCCACGTGTCAAGTCATATGGACTCATTTCGACAGTAACACGATCTCCCGCTAAAATACGAATATAGTTTTTACGAATTTTACCAGAAACTGTTGCTAAAATCTGATGTCCATTTTCAAGTTCAACCGTAAACATTGCATTCGGCATTGTATCAACTACTTTGCCTTCAACTTCAATCACATCGTCTTTTGCCACGCAAAAGCACCTCCATAAATTTCGATTCGATGCCTCTAGACACAGAGACAACAATTATAAGTCAGACTATCTTAGTATAACATTTGTAGCGGATTTTTGCAAGTGTGAAAAACGCTTTATTTCAAATTTGTCAATACTTTTTCGATATCTGAGAAGACATCATTGATATCTTGATTACCTTCGATGTCATGAACCAAACCTTTGGCACGGTAGTGAGCAATGATTGGTTCCCCTTGAGCAATATTTACATCCAAACGACGTTTTACTGTCTCAGGCTTATCATCTTCACGTTGGTAGTAATCTTCTTCTTTATAGTCAACTGGTGGGTTAAAGACCTTGTGGAAAGTTTCTCCAGTTACGCGGTGGATGATACGGCCACTCAAACGTTCTAAGAGGCTGTCAGGGTTCACTTCAATATTGATAACACCTTCTAGTTCAATGCCAAGTTCAGCCAATGTTTTGTCCAAGGCATGAGCTTGTTCGATTGTACGTGGGTAACCATCCAACAAGAATCCTGTTTCTTTAATATCATCTTGTGAAAGACGTTCTTTTACAATCCCATTTGTAACTTCGTCAGGAACTAATTCACCCTTGTCAATGTATGACTTAGCAAGAATACCCATTTCAGTTTGATTTGCCATAGCAGCACGGAACATATCACCTGTTGAGATATGTGCAACATGGAATTGTTCTACGATTTTTGCTGCTTGAGTTCCCTTACCTGCACCAGGTAAGCCCATAATCAAAAGATTCATGATTTGATCTCCTTATTTTATTTTTAAATAGAAGCAAAAATTCTTTTCACCCCTATTTAAAAACAAAATAGAAGAGGGGAGACCAAACTCTCACAAATGTTAGAGTTAAACCTCCACTCCCTCAGTAATTACTGATTCAGTAATTACTTTTATTCTGTTCTGTCCATGAAACCAACATACTTACGTTTCAATAGGTAGCCTTCCAATTGTTTGATTCCTTCAATACCTGTAGAGATAATGATCAAAAGACTGGTTCCTCCAAAAGCAACTGCTTCTGAAAGTCCGAAAACATCTTTTGCTACGATCGGTAAAATAGAAATCACACCAAGGAAGAGAGAACCAACAGTTGCAAGACGACGAAGAAGTTTAGACATATATTCTTCTGTACCTTTACCAGGACGAACTCCGTGGATATAGGCACCGCTCTTTTGTAGGTTTTCTGCCGCTTTTTCAGGATTAATCTGTACAAACGTATAGAAGAATGTAAACAGAATAATCAATAAAGCATACATGGCAATACCAGTTGGTGAAGTTGTTGCCAGCATTTCTTGTGCTGTTCTTACCCAAGCCCAATCATGACCTGTAGCGCTTAAAAACTGAAGAATAGCCGCAGGCGCTGCAGTAATCGAACTTGCAAAGATAACAGGGATAACTCCAGCAGGGTTTACCTTCAAAGGAAGGTAAGAGCTAGATGGAGCACCTTGTGCAACCTTAGTATATTGGATTGGAATTTTGTATTCTGCTTGTTGAACATAAGTTGTAAAATAAATGATCAACAATACAGTAATAATCAAAATGATTACGAAAATGATAGATGAGTTGATACGGCTACTTGGGACGTTCACAAAGTAGTCCACATAGATGCCCTGAATCATCTCTGGAATTGAGGCAACAATCCCAGCAAAGATAATCATAGAAACACCATTTCCGTATCCCTTATCTGTAATTTGCTCTCCCAACCAAGTCACAATCATGCTACCAGCTGTTAAGATGATACCAATCATGACAAAGACTTGTGGTGTAAGAGCTGTTTTCAACAATTGAGCTCCAGCCAAAGTATTGAAACCAGCTGTAATCCCGATAGATTGCACAAAAGCGAGAACTAAAGCAATATAACGAGTAGCTTGATTCAATTTTCTTCGACCTACTTCCCCTTGTTTACCCCACTCTACAAATTTGGGTAAAATATCCATTTGCAAGAGTTGGACAACGATAGAGGCCGTAATGTAGGGACTAACACCAAGAGCAAAAACTGAGAAGTTTTTCATGGCATTCCCTGAGACCAAGCTCAACATGTTTAAGAAGGATAATCCACTTAAAGCATTCAAGCTATTGGCATTCACACCAGGAACTGTAATGCTAGTTCCGATACGAAAGACCAAAACGATAAAAATTGTAAATAAAATTTTTGATCGAACTTGCTTGACTTTAAGAGCTTCTCTTAATAATTTAAAAAACATAGGTCACCTCTCTTAGATGACTTCTACTGAACCACCTTTAGCAGTGATAGCTTCTTCAGCTGATTTAGAGAATTTAGCTGCTTTCACAGTCAATTTCTTAGTCAACTCACCGTTACCAAGAACTTTAATACCTGATTTTTCAGCTTTAACAATTCCTGCTTCGATAAGAACAACTGGAGTAACTTCAGCACCATCTTCAAAGACGTTCAATTGGTCAAGGTTCACAATTGCGTATTCTTTAGCGTTGATGTTAGTGAATCCACGTTTTGGAAGACGACGGAACAATGGAGTTTGTCCACCTTCAAAACCAAGGCGAACTCCGCCACCGCTACGAGCTTTTTGACCTTTTTGACCACGACCAGATGTTTTACCGTTACCTGATGAAGTACCACGACCAACGCGGTTACGTACTTTACGAGAACCTTCTGCAGGTTTCAATTCATGAAGTTTCATTTTTATTTTCTCCTCTTTTGTAAAATGCTAGCGCCGATAAGGGAGAAAAGGTTGTCTCCCCCATCAACTCGCCTATACGACGTCATCATAGATGACTATATCTAGTTTTAGGGGATGGTATAGTGCACATCCCCTAAAAATTCATTAGTTTACTTCTTCAACTGTTACCAAGTGAGATACTGCAGTGATCATACCACGGATAGCAGCGTTATCTTCTTTAATAACAGAGCTGTTCAATTTGCCAAGTCCAAGTGCTACAACAGTTTTACGTTGTGATGGAATGCGTCCGATTGGAGACTTAGTCAAAGTAATTTTAATTTGAGCCATTTTATCCCCTTTCTTATGCCAAATCAGAAACTGAAATACCACGAAGGGCAGCAACTTCTTCAGCGCGTTTCAATTGTTTCAAACCTTCAACAGTTGCACGAACAATGTTGATTGGAGTGTTAGAACCAAGTGATTTAGATGTAATATCTGCCACACCTGCCAATTCCACAACGGCACGAACTGCACCACCAGCGGCAACTCCAGAACCTTCTACAGCAGGTTTCAACAATACTTTAGCTCCACCGAATTCTGAAAGAACTTCGTGTGGGATTGTTGTTCCAACCATAGGAACTTCGATCAAGTTTTTCTTAGCATCATCTACTGCTTTACGGATTGCTTCTGGAACTTCTTGAGCTTTACCAGTACCAAATCCTACGCGACCGTTGTGGTCACCAACAACAACAAGAGCTGCGAAACGAAGACGACGTCCACCTTTAACAACTTTTGTAACACGGTTGACAGCAACTACGCGTTCTTCTAATTCAACTGCATTGTCTTTAAATGCCATTTTCTAGTGTCCTCCTATTAGAATTTCAATCCGTTTTCACGAGCTGCATCAGCCAAAGCTTTCACACGTCCGTGATATAGATATCCACCGCGGTCGAACACCACTTCTGAAATACCTTTAGCGTTTGCACGTTCTGCAACGAGTTTACCGACAGCAACGGCTTGTTCAGTTTTAGTTCCTTTTGAAACTTCTTTGTCAAGAGTTGAAGCACTTGCGAGCGTTACACCCGCTACGTCATCAATCACTTGAGCGTAGATGCCTGTATTAGAACGGAATACGTTCAAACGTGGGCGATCAGCAGTTCCAGAGAGTTTTCCGCGAACGCGACGGTGGCGTTTTTGGCGGAGTTTGTTTTTATCTGGTTTTGAAATCACAGTTTTCACCTCTTTAGTTTTAAATCGTGTGCTATGCACAAAGTTGGAAAATAGGTTGGTGGTTGAGACTCAACCACTCAACATTATTTACCTGTTTTACCTTCTTTACGGCGAACGAATTCACCAACGTAACGAATACCTTTACCTTTATATGGTTCTGGTGAACGAAGGCTACGTACGTAAGCAGCTGTTTGACCAACTACTTCTTTTGAAATTCCGCTAACAACGATTGTTGTTGGGTTTGGAAGTTCAAAAGTAATTCCTTCTGGAGCTTCAACTTCGTCTGGATGAGATTTACCAACAGCCAAAACAAGTTTAGATCCTTGAAGTTGTGCACGGTAACCAACCCCGCGCATTTCAAGTTCTTTCTTGAATCCTTCTGATACACCAACAACCATGTTGTTCAAAAGGGCACGAGTAGTTCCGTGGATAGTTTTCATTTCTTTTGAATCGTTTGGACGGTGAAGAGTTACTTCAGTACCTTCCACACGGATTTCAATATCTTTTGAGAACTCACGAGTAAGTTCTCCTTTAGGTCCTTTTACAGTTACAACGTTGTCATTGTTAGTGATTTCTACACCAGCAGGCAACACGATAACTTTATTACCAATACGTGACATGTTTATTTTCTCCTGTTAGATTGTCAGGCCAGAACGGCCAGTTTTCACGGGGGCATTTGGATTAGAGCAAACCTAGTTTCTTTCGAAAAGCTTTGACAAATTCCTGATATTCTGTCAATACATCAATAGCAGCAGGACTATAACCAATTTCACATAAAAGAGATACAAGGTCATCCTTTGACAATTCAGCCAAAGCGTCTTCTGCAACAATAAGTTTTTCATTCAATTCAGCAGCTGTCATCTTTTCTCCTAAACTAATTTACTCTCTGTTTAACTGACCAGTAAATCAGCTAAATTGAACACGAGCTATGGTCTGTGTGAAAAAGATAAATCTTCCTAGAGTGTTAACACTCTTTGTCAGATTTCCTATTTTCACATTGCCCATGACGCTCTTTGTATCTTGATTTTACCAAACGTAAGCGATAACTTCTCCACCAACATTCTTTTGGCGTGCTTCTTTATCAGTAAGCAAACCTTCAGAAGTTGAAAGGATAGCAATTCCAAGTCCGTTAAGAACTTTTGGAAGGTCTTCACGTTTTTTGTAGACACGAAGTCCTGGTTTAGAAACACGTTTCAAGTTAGTGATAACTTTTTCACCGTTTGGTCCGTATTTAAGAAATACACGGATGATGCCTTGTTTGTCATCTTCGATGATTTCAACGTTTTTTACAAAACCTTCGCGTTTAAGGATTTCAGCAATCCCTTTTTTGATGTTTGATGCAGGTACTTCAAGTACTTCGTGTTTCGCTTGGTTAGCGTTACGAATACGAGTTAGGAAGTCTGCGATTGGGTCAGTCATAACCATTTTGTTTTTCTCCTCTTACTAGTAGTTTGCAAGTTGCACTTGCTAGTTAATGATTGAGCTAGGCTCAGATAGTATTGATACATTCAAACGAGAAAACTCTTATTTGAACACGAGCTACAACCTGGGCAAAAAGATAAATTTGTTTTGGAGCATCGCTCCTACACCAAATTTCCTATTTTTGCTGTGGTTGTTACGCTCTTTGTATCATGATATTACCAAGATGCTTTTGTTACACCAGGGATTTGTCCTTTGTAAGCTAATTCACGGAAGCAAACACGGCAAAGTTTAAATTTGCGGTAAACTGAATGTGGACGACCACATTTTTCACAACGAGTATAAGCTTGAGTAGAGAACTTCGCTGGACGTTTGTTCTTAGCAATCATTGATTTTTTAGCCATTAGATTTACCTCCTATATTATTTTGCAAAAGGCATTCCAAGGCCTGTAAGCAATGCACGTGACTCTTCGTCAGTGTTAGCAGTTGTTACGATAACGATGTCAAGACCACGAGTTTTGTCAACGTCATCGAAGTTGATTTCTGGGAAAATCAATTGTTCTTTCACACCAAGTGTGTAGTTTCCGCGTCCATCAAATGATTTTGTTGGAACACCGTGGAAGTCACGTACACGTGGAAGTGAAACTGAAACCAATTTATCCAAGAATTCGTACATACGTTCACCACGAAGGGTAACTTTTGCACCGATCGCAACACCTTCACGAAGACGGAAGCCGGCGATTGATTTTTTAGCTTTAGTGATAAGTGGTTTTTGACCTGAGATAAGTGCCAATTCTTCAGCAGCTTTTTCAAGGCTTTTAGCGTTTGATACAGCTTCACCAACACCCATGTTCAAAACGATCTTATCTACTTTAGGCACAGCCATCACTGATGAGTAGTTGAATTGTTCTGTCAAAGCAGGAACTACTTCATTAAGATATTTTTCTTTTAAACGATTTGCCATTATACTTCTCCTTTCCTTCGTGATTAATCAAGCACTTCGCCTGATTTTTTGTTGTAGCGAACTTTTTTACCGTCTACAAATTTGTAACCAACACGACCAGCTACACCATTTTTGTCCAAAACTTGGACGTTTGATACGTGGATAGCTGCTTCTTTTTCGATGATCCCACCTTGAGGAAGCTCGTTAGTTGGACGTTGGTGTTTCTTAACGATGTTAACACCTTCAACGATAACTTTGTTTACTTTTGGAAGGGCAGTAAGGACAACAGCTTCTGTTCCCTTATCTTTACCAGCGATTACGCGAACTTTGTCGCCTTTTTTTACAAACATTAGGTTTCTCCTTGATTTTTCTTACGCCCATAAGGGCACCCTAGCTTTAAGCTAGGGGACTAGTTTGTTTCTAAAAATTAAAGTACTTCTGGAGCAAGTGACACGATCTTCATGAAGCCACCTTCACGCAATTCACGTGCAACTGGGCCAAAGATACGTGTTCCGCGAGGAGTTTTGTCTTCACGGATGATAACTGCTGCATTTTCGTCAAATTTGATGTATGAACCATCAGCACGACGAGCACCTGATTTAGTACGAACGATAACTGCTTTAACAACGTCACCTTTTTTAACCGCACCACCAGGAGTAGCTTGTTTTACAGATGCCACGATAACATCACCGATGTTTGCAAATTTACGTCCTGAACCACCAAGAACTTTGATAGTCAAGATTTCGCGAGCACCGCTGTTGTCTGCGACTTTCAAACGAGTTTCTGTTTGAATCATTTCAGTTTTCTCCTTTCAGGTTTGATTAGATGATGACCGCTTCTTCAACAACTTCTACAAGACGGAAACGTTTTGTAGCTGAAAGCGGGCGAGTTTCCATGATACGTACGATATCGCCTTCTTTGGCAACATTGTTTTCATCATGAGCTTTGTATTTTTTAGAGTAGTTAATACGTTTACCATAGACTGGGTGGTTACGTTTTGTTTCAACTACAACTGTGATTGTCTTGTCCATTTTGTCAGATACAACACGTCCAACAAGAACTTTACGATTATTGCGTTCCATTGAAATTTCTCCTTCCCTAGTCTATTATTTCGCTTCAGATTGAACTGTTTTGATACGAGCGATTTGTTTTTTAACTTCTTTCAAGCGAGCTGTTTGTTCCAATTGACCAGTAGCAGCTTGGAAACGAAGTTCAAACAATTCTTTTTTCAATTCGTTTTCGCGCTTCGCGAGTTCTTCTTGAGAAAGACCACGAAGTTCTTTAACAAATTCTTTTACTTCATTAAGTTTCATGCCTTCTCCTTATTCTGCTTCACGTTTTACGAATTTACATTTAACTGGCAATTTGTGGCTAGCAAGACGAAGCGCTTCGCGAGCGATCTCTTCAGATACACCAGCGATTTCGAACATCACTTTACCACGTTTAACTGGTGCTACCCAACCTTCAGGTGCCCCTTTACCAGATCCCATACGCACACCGATAGCTTTAGCAGTGTATGATTTGTGTGGGAAGATTTTAATCCAAACTTTACCACCACGTTTCATGTAACGAGTCATGGCGATACGAGCAGCTTCGATTTGGCGGTTAGTGATCCAGTGGCTAGTTGTAGCTTGAAGACCGTATTCACCGAATGCTACTTCTTTTCCACCTTTTGCTTCACCGCGCATTTTTCCACGGAATTCACGACGGTGTTTAACACGTTTAGGTACTAACATTGGTTATTTACCTCCTTTAGTGTTTTTGCGAGCTGGAAGAACTTCACCACGGTAGATCCATACTTTAACACCAAGTTTACCGTATGTAGTATCTGCTTCTTCCCAAGCGTAATCGATATCTGCACGAAGTGTGTGAAGTGGAACAGTTCCTTCAGAGTATCCTTCAGCACGGGCGATATCTGCACCGTTCAAACGACCTGATACTTGAGTTTTGATTCCTTTAGCTCCAGCACGCATTGCACGTTGGATTGCTTGTTTTTGTGCACGACGGAAAGCAACACGTTGCTCCAATTGACGAGCAATTCCTTCACCTACAAGGTGAGCATCCAAATCAGGTTGTTTGATTTCGATGATGTTGATGTGTACTTGTTTTCCAGTCAATTTGTTAAGTTTCGCACGGAGTGCATCAACGTTAGCACCACCTTTACCGATAACCATACCTGGTTTAGCAGTGTGAAGTGAAACGTTAACTTTGTTTACTGCGCGTTCGATTTCGATAGTTGAAACTGCTGCGTCAGCAAGTTCTTTTTGAACGAATTTACGGATTGCAAGATCTTCATGAAGGTAATCCGCGTATTCTTTTTCAGCATACCATTTGGCATCCCAATCACGGATGATGCCGACACGCATACCAATTGGATGTACTTTTTGACCCACGATTTTACCTCCTTATTTTTCTGCAACAGCTACAGTGATGTGAGCTGTACGTTTGTTGATTGGTGAAGCTGAACCTTTCGCACGTGGACGGAAACGTTTCATAGTTGGTCCTTCGTTTGCGAATGCTTCAGATACTACCAAGTTAGCTTTATCCAAACCAAAGTTGTTTTCAGCGTTAGCTACAGCTGAGTTCAAAACTTTCAAGATGATTTCAGCAGCTTTGTTTGGAGTGAATGTCAAGATTGCGATTGCATCGGCTACGCTTTTACCACGGATGTTATCAAGAACAAGACGTGATTTACGAGGTGAAACACGTACTGTACGAGCCATTGCTTTAGCTGAAGTAATTTCTGCCATTTATGTTCTCCTTATTTTCTACGTGTTTTCTTGTCGTCTGCAGCGTGACCTTTGTAAGTACGAGTTGGTGCAAATTCACCAAGTTTGTGACCTACCATGTCTTCTTGGATGTAAACAGGTACGTGTTTACGTCCGTCATAAACTGCAATAGTGTAACCAATGAAACTTGGGAAGATCGTTGAACGACGTGACCAAGTTTTAATAACTTTTTTCTTTTCGTCGTTAGCTTGAGCTTCAACTTTTTTCATCAAATGCTCATCGACGAAAGGTCCTTTTTTAAGACTGCGTCCCATTTTTATATTTTCTCCTTTAAATGTTGTACCACAGCGGCTTGCGCTCCTATGGAGCGCTACCGAGTTGGCGGATTTACTAGTTGCTTAAGCGACTAGTTTAATATTATTTCTCGTTGCGACGACGAACGATAAGTTTGTCAGATTTCGCTTTCTTGTTACGAGTTTTAAGACCAAGAGCAGGTTTGCCCCATGGAGTAGATGGTGCTTTACGACCAACTGGTGCTTTACCTTCACCACCACCGTGTGGGTGATCGTTAGGGTTCATTACAGAACCACGAACTGTTGGGCGGATACCTTTCCAACGGCTACGTCCTGCTTTACCAAGGTTTACAAGTCCATGTTGTTCGTTTCCGACAACACCAACTGTAGCACGGCAAGTTCCAAGAATCATACGAACTTCACCTGATTGAAGACGAACAAGAACGTATTTACCTTCAGAACCCAATACTTGAGCAGATGCACCAGCAGCACGTACCAATTCACCACCACGACCTGGTTTCAACTCGATGTTGTGGATCAAAGTACCAACTGGGATGTTAGCAAGTGGAAGAGCGTTTCCGACTTTGATATCTGCTTCTGGACCTGAAACGATACGTTGACCTACTTCAAGACCTTTTGGAGCGATGATATATGCTTTCACACCGTCAGTGTAGTGTACAAGAGCGATGTTTGCAGAACGGTTTGGATCGTACTCGATTGTTTTAACAACTGCTTCAACATTGTCTTTGTTACGTTTGAAGTCAACCAAACGGTAGAAACGTTTGTGTCCACCACCTTGGTGACGAACTGTGATACGACCGTTGTTGTTACGACCAGCCTTGCTCTTCAATGCAACAAGCAATGATTTTTCAGGAGTGCTTGTTGTGATTTCAGCGAAATCCAAAGAAGTCATATTACGGCGACCGTTTGTTGTTGGTTTATAAACACGAATTCCCACGATATTTCCTCCTTAGATTATTCAGCTTCAGCAGCAAACAACTCGATTGCTTTAGAATCAGCTGTAAGTGTGATGATAGCTTTTTTAGTTTTGTTAGTAAAACCAGTGTAACGTCCAACACGTTTAGCTTTTGGTTTTACGTTGATTGTGTTAACATTTGCAACTTTAACACCTTCGAAAGCAGCTTCAACAGCTTGCTTGATCAAAAGTTTGTGTGCACGAGTGTCAACTTCAAATACATATTTCCCTGCTTCAAGTTGAGCCATTGAGCTTTCAGTGATGACAGGTTTTTTGATAACATCATACAAATTCATTATGCAAGAACCTCCTCGATTTTAGAGATAGCTGCTTGAGTAACAAGAAGTTTGTCACTATTTGCGATGTCAAGAACACTTGCAGTTGTAGCAGTCGCAACTTTCACGTTTGGAAGGTTACGAGCTGAGAGAGCTGCGAATTCGTTTCCTTCTTCAAGAATAACAAGGACTTTAGAATCGATGCTCAAAGCTGCAAGAACTTTTGCAAATTCAGCAGTTTTTGGAGCTGTAAATTCAAGAGAATCAACGGCTACAAATTTATTTTCAGCAACTTTTTCTGAGTAAACAGATTTAAGTGCAAGGCGACGAACTTTTTGAGGAAGTTTGTACGCATAGCTACGTGGAGTTGGTCCGAAGACGATTCCACCACCACGCCATTGTGGAGAGCGGATAGAACCTTGACGAGCACGTCCAGTTCCTTTTTGACGCCATGGTTTGCGTCCGCCACCTGAAACAGCTGAGCGGTTTTTAACTGCGTGAGTTCCTTGACGAAGGCTAGCACGTTGGCTGATGATCACATCAAACACAACAGATTGGTTTGGTTCGATACCAAAGATTGCATCGTTAAGAACAACTTCGCCCGCTTGTTTACCAGTTTGGTCGAATAATGTTACATTTGCCATTTTGACTGTATTCCCCTTTCCTTATTATTTACCAGCTTTAACTGCTGACTTGATAGTGATAAGAGATTTCTTAGCACCTGGTACGTTACCTTTGATAAGGATAACGTTCTTTTCTGGAACAACTTGTACAACTTCAAGGTTTTGAATTGTTACGCGGTCACCACCCATACGTCCTGCAAGGTTTTTACCTTTGAATACGCGGTTAGGTGCAACAGGTCCCATAGAACCTGGACGACGGTGGTAACGAGAACCGTGAGCCATTGGTCCACGTGATTGTCCGTGGCGCTTGATAACACCTTGGAAACCTTTACCTTTAGAAGTACCAGTTACGTCAACAACGTCTCCAGCTGCAAATGTTTCAACTGTAATTTCAGCACCAACTTCCAAGCCTTCAACGTTTTTGAATTCACGAATGAAGCGCTTAGGAGCCGTGTTAGCTTTCGCTACATGTCCTTTAGCAGGTTTGTTGCTCAATACTTCGCGTTTGTCATCGAAACCGACTTGGATAGCGTTGTATCCGTCTGTTTCAACAGTTTTAACTTGAAGAACAACGTTTGGAGTTGCTTCAATAACTGTTACAGGGATCAATTCGCCAGCTTCAGTGAAGATTTGAGTCATTCCCACTTTTTTCCCTAAGATTCCTTTTGTCATGAGAAAATAGTTCCTTTTCTATATTTTTTTATTCAAAAAGTTTTTAACGAGCGTTTTTCATGCTCAAGGTATCAAGCTTTAGATTAAAGTTTGATTTCTACGTTTACACCACTTGGAAGATCCAATTTCATCAACGCATCAACTGTTTTTTGAGTTGGGTTAACGATATCGATCAGACGTTTGTGTGTACGCATTTCAAATTGTTCGCGAGAGTCTTTGTATTTGTGAGTCGCACGAATGATTGTGTAGAGGCTACGTTCAGTTGGAAGTGGGATTGGACCCGCAACTTGTGCACCTGTACGAGTAGCTGATTCTACGATTTTTGCAGCCGCTGTGTCAAGCGTACGGTGTTCGTAAGCTTTCAAACGGATACGGATTTTTTTGTTTGCCATCTTTTTCTCCTTTTCGTCTATTTAAGATAATAGGCTAGCTCCACAAGAAAACCGACGCGGTGTTGCGTGGCAATGCAACCGAGCGTGTCGCAACCTCTTGCATCTAAGCTAAGGCTGTAATTTACAGCACCATAATAGAATAACACAAAGCCCCTGCGATTGCAAGGGATTTGTTGCTGTTTTTTAAAATTTTTAACATGAAAATGTTTTCCTTTTTGACAGGTCATTTATTTAAGTATTTTATAGAAGAAAGTTACTCTCTCTTCACCTGTTCATAGCTTTCTTTCCCGTCATTGAGTTTATCCCAAATCACTACTTGCCCACTTTTGAGAGATTTTTGCACATCGATGATACGTTGATTGGACGAACCTCGAAACTGGAGCATGAGATTTCTCTTAGTTCGATCGTATCGTCCGTCGACAAGAATGTCAATCAATGATAAGAGTTCCAGTTTATCTGGAGTTTCCAACATCATTTCTTCCCAAGTATATCCCGTCCAGGACCAGATGTCTTTATCTGGCAATTCCTTACGAATGCGTTTAACGAGAGGCAAGAGAATGCCCGTATTGAGGAATGGCTCCCCTCCCAGTAAGGTCAAGCCTTGAACATAGTGCTGGGCAAGATCTGCCATAATCTGTTCTTCTAACTCTGCTGTATAAGGAATGCCTGCATTGAAAGACCAAGTCGCAACATTATAGCACCCCTCGCAGTGGAACATACAGCCTGCGACATAGAGGGAGTTGCGCACGCCTTCTCCATCGACAAAGTTAAAGGCCTTGTAATCAATAATCCGCCCTTTACTAAGCTCCTCGCTTTTCCATTCACCAGGTTTTGGTGTATTCCATGTCATGCTGTCTACTCCAAGTCTATCCAATAGCGCTCCGTTCCGTTTCGAACATCCTCCAACTCCCCACGATTAGCTAAGATAACAGCTCGGCTTGCTGGATTTTCTGTGCTACAAGTCACTAAAGCTCGTTTAATATTCTTTTCCTTAGCAACTTGCAAGCTCTGACGGAGAGTTTCCTTAGCATAACCCTTGCCTCTTTCTGATGGACGAATGGAGTAGCCAATGTGGCCAGCATAATTCAATAACCCCTCATTCAGTCTCAATCGCAGATTCAAAAATCCTAGAGCACGACCTACATCATCAAATGATACAAATTGAATAGAAGGAACACGATTTTCAGGCAAGTTTATTCCCATCTCTTTTTGCATATTTGTTTCCAACCACTCTTCATACACAAAGTTCTCTGTATCCCAAAATCCTCCATCATGGCCTGATTGGCTCTTTTCAAACTCTGCCATCATCTCTAAAACTATTTCTTTATCTGCTAATCTTGGTCTTCGTAATTCCATCCTTACCTCCCACTAAGAGAAAAGCGAGAGCTGACTCTCACTTTTATTTCTTCTTATTCTTGTTTAAAAATTGTTCTCTGAGGCTAAGCAAACGTTCTTTCTTACCAGCTCCACCTTTAGAGTGTTTCTCGTGATAACGGGTCACTTGTGCACGCCCCTTATCATCTAATTGATATTTTCCCATTTCTGTTCTTTCTAATTTGTTACTTGATGGCCAGCTATTTTAATCGTTGAACCATTCATATGTTTGACACGCGCTGCGATTTCCTTGTGACGCCCATTGACCATAGGTCTCGCTTGAGGATTGCCTAAATAGCCACAAGTCCGTTTAACAACGTCTACTGTTTTAGGGTCGCTATTTCCACAGTTTGGACAAGCAAATCCTCTCTCAGTTGGTTCAAAATCCCCTTCAAAGTCACACTTGTAGCAACGGTCAATTGGTGTATTGGTCCCTAAATAGCCGACACGGTCATAGGCATAGTCCCAGACAGCTTCCAAGGCCTTTGGATTTTGCTGAAGGACTGGATACTCACAATAATGGATGAAACCACCTGACGCACCTGCTTCTGGATAGACTTTCTCAAAGTCCAATTTTTCAAACGGTGTTGGATTTTTACGAACATCGTAGTGGAAAGAATTGGTGTAGTATTCCTTATCTGTAATATCAGGAATAGAACCAAACTTCTCTGTATCTAGTCGGCAGAAACGGTCTGTCAAACTTTCAGATGGTGTTGAGTAGATAGAGAAATGGTAGCCATATTGGTCAGACCACTCTTCTACACGGCGTTTCATATCGCGAATGATATCCAGCGTGAATTCCTTAGCATTTGGATTACTTTCCCAGCTGTTACCAAAGAAAACTGTCGCTACTTCATACAAGCCGATATAGCCCAGCGAAACGGTTGCGCGACGATTCTTAAAGAGCTGGTCAACACTTTCTTCTTTACCTAGACGATGGCCAAAAGCACCGTACTGATAGAGGATAGGAGCATTCGCTGGTGTCGCCTCTTTAGTGCGTTCGACACGATAAACAAGAGCATCTTCAGCGATATTCATCCGCTCGTTGAAGATTTCCCAGAACTTATTCATGTCTCCCTCAGACTCGAGGGCGATGCGAGGCAGGTTAACCGTCACAACACCCAGATTCATGCGACCTGAATTGACTTCTATGCCATTCTCGTCTTTCCATCCTTGAAGGAAAGAACGACAGCCCATAGGAACTTTGAAAGAACCTGTCAACTCAACAATCTTATCATAGGACAAAACATCTGGGTACATCCGTTTGGTTGCGCACTCTAGAGCCAACTGCTTGATGTCGTAGTTGGGTGTCCCTTCCTCTAAGTTGAGTCCTCTTTTAAGCGTGAAGATAAGTTTAGGGAAGATAGCTGTGCGGTGTTCTGAACCGAGGCCCTTAATGCGAATGTTTAAGATAGCTTTTTGAATTTCCCGCTCAAAACGATTGGTTCCTAGACCAAAACCTAGCGAAGTGAAAGGTGTTTGCCCATTTGAAGTGAAGAGGGTGTTGATTTCATACTCAAGAGATTGCATGGCATCATAGATGTCCTTTTGCGTTTTCTTCCAAGCGTAATCTTCCCGTTTTTCAGGTAAGACCCACTCTTCCGCATCCTTAAGGTGTTTTTGATAATTCTTCTCTGCATAAGGCGCCAAGACTTCATCGATACGGTCAGCTGAACAGCCCCCGTACTGGCTAGAAGCAACGTTGGCGATGATTTGGGAAATCTGAGCTGTCGCAGTCTGGATAGACTTGGGACTTTCTACCTCTGCATTTCCAATCTTAAAACCATTTTCCAACATCCCCTTGAAATCAATCAAACAGCAGTTGGTCATAGGTGTATAAGGACTGTAGTCCAAATCGTGATAGTGGATATCCCCTTTTTGGTGGGCATTGGCTACGTGCTTAGGAAGCATTTGCAGTCCGATTGACTTTCCAACAATTCCTGCTGTCAAATCACGCTGGGTGTTAAAGACATCGCTGTCTTTATTAGCATTTTCATTGACAACTGCCTGATCTTTGTTGAGAAGTTTATGGATACTAAAGTTAATATCTGTCGCTTTTGAGCGCTCGAAATCCCTCTGTGTTCGATAAGTGATATACTCTTCAGCCAGCGCATATTCTTTAGCTTCAAGGAGTTCATGTTCTACGATATTTTGGATTTCGTAAATCTTAACTCCCTTTGGAAAGCGACTATGAATTTCTGTGACAATTCGCTCGGTCAAAGCATTGAGGCGTTTTTCGACCAAGGGTGTCACATCCATAACCTTGTCAGCCGCCTTGTGGAGAGCCTTGTCAATCTTGTCCACATCAAATACAACACGTCTCCCATCTCGTTTCTCAACGAAGAGAGTTGGTAGGGTTGTAATTTTTTCTTCTAGTGCAATCATATACATGCTCGTTTCTAAAATGTTCTTTCTAAAAAGTATTATACCACTCTAAAAAGAAAAATCAATATCTTGTGTTAAAAATCCTAAAATTTTTAAAAATACACAAGATATTGATTTGGCTATTTGATTTTATAGACTTTAAACTCTGAGTAATCAGTCTTTACTTGTTGGTAATTTTCTTTTAAGAGTGTCTCCGCCTCAGACCAGAGAGCCACCTTGTCGTTTACCACAATCACCTTGGGTTGGTTTTCTTTCAAGTCATTGATTAAACTAGTTTTATTCTCTTCTGTACTCGTGTAAAGAAGAGGTGATGGGAACATGGATCCAGCCAAACGCTGGCTTTCTGTATACATCTGAACATGTGAATCCCAAATATAGATTTGGTCACCATCACTCGTCTCTTGTTTGACTCTGTCTACTACTTGATGTTGTTCTCTATAAGAAGCTGGATGCAAGACAAAACGAGCCACAAAAGGAATTGCAATCAGATAAACTACCACTAGGATCGGTAGGTAGAGATTTCCCTTCATGAATTTTTTCCATAGAGTAGGAACTTCCTCTCTTCTCCGACGACGAGCTCCCCTAGCTGAATGCTTCCCACGAATACTGGTCATCAAAAGAAGGAGTAAAAATGGAAGGATTAGAATCAAACGCGAACCGTGAAGAGGTTCTTGAGAAAAAAGCAACAAGGCTAATACAAATATGAAAGCAAAACTAGCTGGTACTGAAATAACATATAATCTTGATGCCTTTGATTGGAACAAGCCGAGAAAAACAAGGAAGAGAGCTCCTAAACCAAAGGTCAACAAACCATAGAATAGAACATTATCCATTAGTTGGGGATTGGTAAAGGTCTGGAGAGAATCAATCGGATATAAAAGACTTCCTAGAGCTTCTCCAAAGCCACCTGAAGCAAGAACATAATATCCTACTGGGTAAAAGATGAGAGAAAAGCCAAGTGCTGCTGCAAAAAACTGATAAACTCCATGAGCAAGGCGACCATGCCCAACATTAAAAACAAATAAACCGATCGTTACTACTGCAATAAAGAGAAGACTTGTAAGAGGCTCTATGAAAAATGATAGGGCCAAGAAAATCCCCAGACGTAGAAATCCCTTGTCATGGTTAGGATTTGATAGATAAGCTGCTATGAACGAAAATCCTGCAAACAGAAATGGCAAAGCTAAAATCGTAGCATATCCTCCCCCAAAACCGAGACCAGATACCAAAATATAAAATATGGTTAGGAGTTGCTTGGCTTGTTCCCTTTGTCCTGTCAGATAGTCAGTTGAAGAAAAGAGGAAGTAACCTCCTCCTAAGAGGGCTAGCCATTCTACCAAGGCAAAAAGAACACCTCCTTGGGTGATGTAAAGTAGCAAGTAATAAATAAGACCGTGACTAGCATAATAGCTACTGTAAAGCTGTCCTCCCTGATGTAAAGCCCACCCTATATACAAATCCTGCGCCTGAGAGGGACTTACCATATCTAAAAGTAAAGGTATCACCACAGAAAAAACCGTTGCAATCGTACTTCCAATGATGAGTCTGAAAAACGGGAAAGCTACCTGTTCTTCTTTTTCTACATCAGATTCAAGGTTCCTATCCAATCTATTTTCAATTTCATTACTCTGTATCGTTTCGGATACTTCTTCGATTCTGCCATATACAGCCATGTCGTTTCTCCTATTCAATTTATCTGTCTTAGTATATCAAAAAGACCTAAAATTGTCAGCTTGCGATGGCTGTTTGAGTGATTTTTTGCATAGTTTCACAAAGGTTTCAATTTCCCGAAATCGATGTAAATTCGTCTGTTTAAATGTTATGATATAATCCAATTCTTTCTGAGTCAGCATCGTCCCTCCCTATATCTTTCTATTCGTAAAAAGCAAGAAAAAGAGGACTGGGTTGTATCCTAAGTCCTAGATTTCTTATAAGATAGGGGCAAATAACTGGGCAATTTCCTTAATCAATTTTTGATACCAGCTATTTTTTATCGTATGAGGGAAAATTTCTTGAGATACTGAAAAAATCTCCTGAAAATCTTTTTGAATCTCTGTGATTGATGCCGTTTTATATAGCAAAACTGCATCTTCATAGTGATGAAGCAAACTTCTATAATCTAAATTAATGGTTCCAACTGCAGCAAAGTCCTTGTCCACTAGGATTTGTTTACTGTGGATAAAGCCTGGACTATACTCAAAAATCCTGACTCCTGCTGACAAAAGATCCGGATAGGCTCCTCTTGTTATGAGCTGGATTAATTTTTTATCCGGAATGAAAGGAGTCACGATGCGGACATCAACACCTCTCATGGCCGCGTTTTTAATACTCTCTGTTAAATCATAGTCAATAATCAAATAGGGTGTTGTGATATAGACTGAATCAGTAGCCTGATTAATCAAACTTTGATAAACTTTTTTCCCTACCTGAGTACGGAAGATGGGCTTGGGCCCACTACCGTAAGGAATGCAGAGCCCTTGACTAGAACAAGGCTGGTTTTCCAAGTGATACTGGTCAAAATCGCTGATTTCCCCACGATTGATGTACCAAGTCATCAAAAAGAGACGGGTTAGAGCCTTGACACCAGGGCCATCTAAGCGAACCCCACTATCCTTCCAATAGCCAAAACGTTCTACATGATTGATGTACTCATCGGCTAAGTTAATCCCTCCTGTATAAGCTACCTGACCATCTATGACAAGGATTTTACGATGGTCCCGATTGTTGTAAGCCACCGTCAAACGAGGAATCACCTTGTTAAACTTATGGGCTTCAATTCCTCGACTACGAAGCTGAACAGTATAGTCTCCAGGTAAAGTCGCCATACAGCCGATATCATCATAGAGCATCTTGATCTCTACACCCTGAGCTGCCTTTTGCTCTAGTATATCTAGTATGCTATTCCACATCAGACCTTCTTCGACAATATAGTACTCTAGAAAGATAAATTTCTCAGCTTTCTTGAGGTCTTCCAACATATGTTGCCACATGCTTTCACCCGAAGAAAAGAATTGTGAATCTGTTCGATCATAGACATCGGCATTGCTATCCATACTTAGTAAAGATTTGATAACTCCGTAAGCCGCCTTATCCTCTTCCTTCAATTTCTGCCGGAGAGCTTTACTGTTATCTTCCCGAAAATGCATAGAACCAAGTTTTTCCAACTGCTTGATTTCTTTTTTGGACAATCGCCTTTCACCAAACATCAGATAGAGCAAGGGGCCAATGACAGGAACAAAAGTCACCACTAACCACATCACTTTACTATCAGGTGTCATTGAGCGATTGACAATTGCGACAATAGTCGCCATACTCATAAAAATTAAGACAATAACCCATAGAATAGGAGCCATACGCCCTAAGTAAAGAAAGAGACCAAAAACAAGAGAAAGTTCAAGCAGCATAATCGAAAGACTAAAGCCATACTTGGACATTAATAATTGAAATTTTCTATATTTCATATCCCCTCCTTGATATTTTGATACTCAATGAAAAGCAAAGAGCAAACTAGGAAGCTAGCCGCAGGTTGCTCAAAACACTGTTTTGAGGTTGCAGATGGAAGCTGACGTGGTTTGAAGAGATTTTCGAAGAGTATGAATGCTAAAAACAGGTAATTGATACTAGTATAACTCAGGTATTCGGTAGAAGGCAAGTATTTATAATCATTTTTCTGCGTAAAAACAAAAGAGACTGACAAAACCAGTCTCCTTCTAGTCTATTTTGATAAAACAATGCGATCAGACGCTTCTCTATCCATATCGTCGATAATCATCTGATTTCCATTGATTGCATAAATCTTGACATCATCCCCAATAATCATACGTTGATTAGCGGCATCGAAGCTAACCTGCTTGATTTCTTGATCTCCGTCAGTTTCTACCTGTGTCCAGGTGCCCGTTGTACCAGTTACCACTAAAGTGATACGGTCTCCCTCGTCCTGACCGGTATAGGTTCCATCAATATCAGTTGGTTGAGCCTCAGGAGCATTTTGTGAAGAACTTGTTGCTGCCTGGCTGCTATTTTCTGTAGAAGATGAAGCAGCAGATTGTGATTGCTGAGTTTGTTGTGTTTGCGAGTGAGTTGCTGGTTGTTGAACTTGTTGTGCTCTTTGTGAACAAGCTACTAAAAGACTAAGACTTGCTAGAGAAGCAAGAGAAAGTGTGAATCTTTTTAATTTCATGATAAATTTCCTTTCTGCTACCAATTTACAGAATTTTTTCCTTCTAACTAGTAGTTTCCCTAGTATAACAAGTCCAAAAAAGGAGGTCAATTCATCTGCTCATGGGCCAGCAAGTAGCCCCGTACTTCTGAGATAAAATAGAGAGACCCTGTAACGAACAACAAATCCTGGGCATCTGCTCTTGCTTCAAAATTGCTAATAAATTCTCGGTAAGAAGGAACTATATCGTAACCTGTTACATCTGTTTCATCCAAAGAACCTTGATAGTCAAAGCCTGTCACCTTGAGTTCCACCTGAGGCAAATTCTCAGTCAAGTAACCCAACATCCCTTGATAATCCTTTCGTTTCAAGGCTCCAAATAGGATTTGAGTCCGATATCCTTCCTGCTCTTTTTCTTTAATAAATTCAACCAAGCGAATCAAAGCAGGGAGGTTATGAGCACCGTCCAAGTAAATCTGAGGACGAATACGCTCCAAACGCCCAGCCCAATGGGTCTTCTCCAAAGCCTGTCTTACAACCTGTTCATCAACAGCTTCCTTTCCTTCTCTCATAAAGAGAAGAAACGTTTGTAGCGCCAAGGCCGCATTTTCCTGCTGATAAGCTCCTTCCAAGCCTATTTTCAACTGTGAAAGGTTAGCCAAAGAGCTTGAAAAATCCCCATTCAGCATTGAAAAATCCTGACCTGCCTGATAAAGGCCAACAACTAAAGAGTCTGCTTTTTTCTGACAAACAAGCCTAGCTTCTGAAGGCAACTTAGCAATCACTGCCTTTTTACCAGCCTTAAAAATACCAGCTTTCTGCTCTGCAATTGCTTCTATACTGTCACCCAGAGTATCCTGATGGTCAAGTCCGATGGAAGTGATGACAGCAATCTCTCCAGTTACCACATTAGTCGTGTCAAGTAAGCCACCAATTCCCACTTCTAGTAAAACCAAATCCACCTCTTGCTCTCTAAAATAAAGAAAAGCAATCAAGGTCAGCAATTCAAAAAAGGACAACTGATCATGGGTTTGCAGAAGCGTTTTCTCCATCTCCTTGACCTGATTAGCTAAACGGATGAAGTCTGCATCAGCTATTGGTTGTCCATTAATGCAGATTCGATCATTAATAGAGACGATATGAGGGGAGGTAAAAGTCGCAACTCTTTTGCCATGCCCCATAAATAACTCCCTCATGAAAGCAATGGTAGAACCTTTTCCATTAGTTCCTGTTACGTGGATAATAGGATAAGACTTCTCGGGATTCCCCAACAAATCCACCGCTTGCTGCATTCGGCCCAAACCTGATCGAAAATTCAAACCAATCCGACTGTGGAGCCATTCTTCTACTTCAAACATATACATCTCCTTAATTACAGGTTCAATCAACTGCCTCAATAAAGTCTCATAACTAACAAAAACGAGGCCAGGATTTTCGTCCCGACCTCTCACCTGGTTAGCTAATAACTAGCTACTATGAAGTTAACGTGGGGTAAAACATCCACTGAATGTGCCTGCGTTTCTAATTTCTAGCGCAGGGCTAAAAACGTCCACAGGATGTTCCAACTCTTCCCAATTTCTGGGAGTTGAGCTGATACAGTCTCCCAGACTTGCCAGCTCTCTCTCTTATTTCAAGGAGCTGGGCTAAACACGTCCACTGGACGTGTTTACTCCTCCATAAAGCTGTTGAAGACTTCTTCAATCATGTTCCATTCGTCTTCTGAGTCTTCTGGAATTGGTTGCAATTCGCCTTCTGTTCCATCTTCGTTTTCGATGAATGAGTAAGCTTGGATTTCAACTTGTCCGTCTTCGTCTTCTTCTGCGTTAACTGGTACTAGAAGAACATAGTTTTTACCAAATTCTTCTTTTCCGTCAATGGTCAAAAGGATTTCAAACAAGGTTTCATTTCCTTGCTCATCTACTAGTGTAATTAATTCACGTTCTTCGTGGTCGTGGTTATGATCGTGTGACATAGCCTCTCCTTTGTATTAAAATTTTCTATCTAAATAATTTTGTAAAATCAGCTGAGCTGCTAACTTATCAATGACTTTCTTGCGCTTATTGCGACTAATATCTGCTTGTTCAATCAACATGCGCTCTGCGGCAACTGTTGTCAAGCGTTCATCCTGATAGTCTACTGGTAAACCAAAAAGCTCTTCTAACTTTGCTCCGTAGGCTTGACTAGCTTCCACGCGCGGTCCGCTTGTATTGTTCATGTTTTTAGGCAAGCCCACTACAAATCGTTCCACCTTGTAGGTATCAACCAACTCCTTAACGCGGTCAAAACCAAATTGACCTTGCTCCTCATTGATTTGGATGATTTCAAGTCCTTGAGCTGTAAAACCAAGCGGATCGCTAATAGCCACCCCTACCGTTTTTGAACCGACGTCCAATCCCATAATTCTCATAGGTTATAGATCGACTCCTTGTCCTTTAAGGTAGTAGCGGACCAATTCTTCAACGATTTCATCGCGCTCATACTTACGGATTTGATTTCGTGCATTATTATAACGAGGAACGTAGGCAGGGTCTCCACTCAATACGTAACCTACGATTTGGTTAATCGGGTTGTAGCCCTTATCGTTCAACGAAGCATAAACATCAGTCAGAGTTTCGCTAATTTCTTTTTTATTGGAATCGTCCAATTTAAAACGTACTGTTTCTTCAGTAAATCCCATTCTAACACCCTCTTTCCTTAGAATAGTACCATTATAGCATAATTCCTTACGTTCTACAATTCAGGTAGTCTATTTATTTGGATTTTCTATTGTTCTGTCGCGCCATTTGCCAATCTGTCTGAAATATATTTGCTTGGTTCATTCTTCAAGAGATTTTCTAAACCAATGTTCTTCAAATATTCTAACTGAGAAGCCTTCTTGACATCCAAAACTTGAAAATCAAAACTAGTTGTTGTTTGAAGTTCTGTTGCACTCAATAGTTTAGTTTCAAGCTTAAATCCTGCTAATTTACGAGCTTCTATGATGGCCTCATCCTTCTCTTCCGCCTCGAGAAGAGCTTTTTGAGTTTCTTCCACTCCATGTTGGTCGATATAAGTCTTCAACTCATCAGAAACTGGACGTTTTTGTTGAATCGTTAAGCTTAAAAAAGTCTTATCTTTATAAGTAATGATTTGGGTTTGTTGGCTACCATCATCTGACTTGGGCAAAACCAAAGTCTTGGTTACAACTGTATTCTTCTCAGCATTTTCAATAACTGGCAATGCCGACTGAAGCGTATCCTTTTCTGTTTTTGTAGCTGGTCCAGTTTCTTTTTTCTGTCCGCAACCAACCAGGACAAAAAGGAAAGCTAGACTAACAAGAACTATTTTTTTCATTTCTTTCTTCTTTCTTTTTGAAATTAAAATAGAATAAGACTGGGAGTTGCTCCCAGCCTTGATGTTTATAGAGCTGCACGCAAACGTGCTTCTGCATTTTCTACATTACGGACAGAGCGTGGTAGGAAGGCACGAATATCATCTTCCTTATAGCCAACTTGCAGGCGTTTCTCATCTACAAGGATTGGGCTCTTTAAAATTCTCGGTGTTTCCATAATCAGATTGAGGACTTCATTGACACTCAAATCTTCAATATCCACTCCAAGGGCTTTGGCATAGCGATTTTTAGATGAAACGATGCTGGCTATTCCATTGTCTGTTTTAGTCAGAATATCCAGTAATTCTTCTCTCGTAATTCCTTCTTTACCAAGGTTTTGTTCTTTATAACTTAACTGGTGGGCATTGAGCCAGGTTTTTGCTTTTTTACAGCTAGTACAACTTGAGACTGTATAAATTTTAATCATGTACCTACCCCTTTCGCTACATGTTACTATCAGTTTAGTCTATTATACCATAAAAAACATCCGACTTGCGACCTATTTTTAAATTTTTTTGACTTTTTTCGTCATTTTCGTACTTTTTTCTTGACAAAATGAAATTTACAGCCATTCTTTATATTTCTTGATATAGATTTTTTTCACAATTGTCACACTAATCATATACAAAATAATGATGAAAAGTAAAAAGATGAAATAAATCGGTTTTAAAGGAGTTAGATGAAGTAGGATTGCGAGTGGACTATAGGGAAGGAAGGTCACAAAGACTGCAGCCAATAAGGTTGTCACAAGGACTAGCCAGGCTGGACGACTTTGTAAAAAGGGAATTTTGGCTGAACGCAGCATATGGATAACCATGGTCTGTGACCACATGGACTCGATAAACCAACCTGTCTGAAACAAGACAATAAATCCTACGGCAGACTCCGCTCCATGGACATAGGCTTGACCTGTCGTCATGGGTACAATGATAAAATAGAGCAAAATAAAGGTCAAAATATCAAAGGCAGAAGAGATAGGCCCCATCCAAACCATGAAACGTGTGATGGACTTAGCTTCCCATATATGCGGATTTCTCAAAAAATCTTTGTCCACCTTGTCAAAAGGCAAGGCGATACAAGACAAATCATAGACTAGATTTAGGATAATCAAATGGACTGGCGCCATTGGTAAAAATGGTAAAAAGATCCCAGAGACCAATAGGGATAAGATATTTCCAAAATTAGAACTCACTGTCATTTTGATATATTTGGTCATATTGGCATAGACCTTACGCCCTTCAACAAGTCCTTTTTCAAGCACCATGAGATCCTTATCAAGTAGGATAACATCCGCTGTTTCTTTGGCAATATCTACTGCTGTATCAACAGAAATCCCCACATCTGCAACTTTCATAGAAGGAGCATCATTGATCCCATCTCCCATATAGCCAACAGCATGACCATTAGCCTTAAATTGCAAAATAATCCTCGCTTTTTGGTCAGGAGAAAGTTTGGCAAAGACTGTTACCTCCTCCACAGCTTGGGCCAATTCTTGATTACTCATCTGATCAATTTCAGACCCCAACAGCATCTGATTGATATCTAAACCAACCTTTTCACAGACTGATTGGGTAACTTTTTCGTTGTCTCCCGTCAAAATCTTTGTTTGAACCCCATGTTCTAACAGAGCCTTAATTGCTGGTGCTGCAGATGGTTTAGGAGGATCTAGGAAGGCTAAATAACCAGTTAGAATCATATCCCCTTCATCATCAACTGTATAGGCATGGCCTTCCCTCAAACCTGACTTATAGGCCACTCCCAAGACACGCAAACCTTGTTGATTTAGTTGTCTGACTTCTGCTAAAATTTCTTCTCTAATAACATCTGTCAAGGGAGTAATCACTCCTTGGTATTCCGCATAACTGGAAATCGTCAACATTTCCTCTAGGGCACCCTTGGTTACCAAACTAACAACTTCGTGTTCATCCTTAACGATAACACTCATCCGTCTACGTTCAAAATCAAAGGGAAGCTCATCTATTTTTTGAAAAGTTTGAGCCAGATTTTGGAGGATATCGTGTTCTTTTGCTTCCTTTTCAGTCCGTTTGATGATGGCTCTGTCCATCAAATTTTTCAAGCCCGTTTGAAAATAAGAATTGAGATAAGCTCGTCTCAAGACGGTCAAATCCAAATCTCCATGTATATCCAAAGGATATTCAAGGACAATTTCGTCTTGGGTTAGAGTTCCTGTCTTATCTGTACACAAAATATCAATCGCCCCTAAGTCCTGTATGGCATTGAGTTTCTTGATAACCACTTTTTCCTTGGCCATAATGATGGAGCCTTTTGCTAGACTGGCCGTGATAATCATAGGAAGCATCTCAGGTGTCAATCCAACACCAACACTCAAAGCAAATACGCCAGCTTCTAACCAATCTCCATCTGTTAAACCATTGGACAAGAAAACGATGGGCACCATGACCAGCATCAAACGAATCAAGAGCCACGAAATACTATTCATTTCCCGTTCAAACGAAGTAGGCTCATCATAGGTGTTCAAAGTCTGTTCAATGGCCCCCATCATGGTATCATCACCAACTGCTAAAACCACGGCCTTGGCACTACCAGATAAGACATTGGTTCCCATAAAGGCGAGCGCTTCTGCTTCTAGCAGACTATCAGATTGTTGAACTGTTGCCTTGGTCAAGGCCAATTTTTCAACCGATTCACTTTCACCTGTCAAGCCTGACTGTTGTACAAAGAAATCGCGCGACTCAAATAAAAGAAGATCTGCTGGAATCATGTCTCCAGCGCTTAATTTAACCACGTCACCCACTACCAAATCATCGATAGGTACTTCTTGGATTTCTCCTTGACGAATGACAGTCGCTGTGTTGACAATAATTTTTGATAGATTAGTCGCAGCCTTATCACTACGGAGTTCTTGGACAAAGCGTATGCCACCAGAAATGAGGACTAGGACAACGATGATAATGGAAGTTGTCGGATCTTCTTGACCTGGTTTTGCCAACCAGACATTGGTCACCAAGGAAATCACGGCGATGACCAGTAAGATAATCGTAAAAGGATTGATAATGGATTCGTAAATCTTTTTGAGGATACTGTCTTCTTGACCCTTTGTGATGGTATTTTCGCCATATAGGTCACGATTTTTCTCCACCTGCTCCTCAGTCAAGCCTGTTAGACTTGTCTTATAAAAAGATAGAGTTTCGTTTAAAGCTGTATGAATAGCTGTTGCTAATCTTTCTTTTGTAGTTTTCATTGGTTTCTCCTATCTGTATGAATGATGTGTTTCATACACAGAGACCAATCACTTTATAAGGGCAGAACGACACAAATCAGCGATTGGCTGTGTATGTGCGGTTCCGGATGATCGTCAATTTGCATCGTCTGTCTCCTTTCTTTGTTTTAAACAGTAGAAAATCCCACCATAAAATGGCAGGATTAAAAAACTAATTATCTGTTTTTCGTTCAAGCTTTAACTCCATAGGGCAATGAAATGAGCTTAGTCTTGGCCTTCGCGACCAGGACTGTTGACCAACGAGTAGTGTCTCCACTGCTTTGCGGTAGTCATCCGTATCCCTATGGTAGCCTCACCTACCGTTTTCTTTTTTCAGTATAAACCTTTAAAATTTAAAAGTCAATCATTTGAGTTGTTTGAGTCTTAAATAACTATCAACTCTTTTGGAGCTAGGGTCAACAATTCACAACCCGTCTCTGTAATCAAGATATCATCCTCGATACGAACACCATATTTACCTTCAATATAAATACCTGGCTCGTCTGTCAAGGTCATCCCTGCCTTAATAGTTTCTGTAGAAGTCTGACTAAAGTATGGTTCCTCATGGATATCCAGTCCAATACCGTGTCCGATACCGTGGGTAAAGTAGTCGCCATAACCTGCCTCGATGATAATATCACGAGGAATTTTGTCAAAGTCACGGAAACCTAATCCTGCTTTAGCCTGGTCAATCAAGGCTTGATTGGCTTTGAGAACCGTATTGTAAATCTCTGCCTGCTCGTCGCTAACATGTCCCAGATAGATAGTCCGGGTCATATCGCTAACATAGTGGTCATAAAGGCAACCGAAGTCCATAGTAATGGCTTCTCCCAGCTCCACTGGTTTGTGCATAGGATGAGCATGAGGTTTGGAAGAGTTGATACCGCTAGCTAGAATGGTGTCAAAAGACAAGCCAGATGCTCCCAACTCACGCATACGGAAGTCAAGGAAGTTGGCAATCTCAATTTCAGTTTTTCCTGGTTTGATGAAGTCAAGCGCATCACGGAAAGCTTGGTCTGAGATAGAACAAGCCTTGCGAATAGCTGCAATCTCCGCTTCATCCTTAATCATTCGAAGGCCTTCAACAAACTGAGTCTGTGGAAGCAAGTCCAAACCTGCAAAAGCTGCCTGCATACGGTGATAATAAGACACTGAAATCTCATCTTCAAAACCGATACGAGACAAGCCCATGTCCTTGACAATTCCTGCAATGACAGCCAATTCATCACGGTCTGCCACAATCTCAAAGCCACTGGTTTCTTGCTTAGCTGCAATGATATAGCGAGAGTCTGTCACCAAGACCTGACGGTCACGGCTGATAAAGACTGTTCCGTTTGAGCCCCAAAAACCAGTAAGGTAATAGACGTTTTTAAGGTTATTGATGATGATGCCATCTAGTTCTTTTTCTTGCATTTTAGCTAGAAATGCTTGTACACGTTTATTCATGATGTAACTTTCCTTTCAAATACTGTCCTGTGTAGCTGGCTTCATTGGCCGCTACTTCTTCTGGAGTTCCTGTTGCGATGATGGTTCCACCACCGACACCGCCCTCAGGTCCCAAGTCAATAATATGGTCTGCTGTCTTGATAACGTCTAAATTGTGCTCGATAACAAGGACTGTATTGCCATCGTCAACAAAGCGAGCTAAAACCTTGAGCAAGCGAGCGATATCCTCTGTATGGAGTCCTGTCGTCGGTTCATCCAGAATATAGAATGACTTGCCTGTCGAGCGTTTGTGGAGTTCGCTAGCCAGCTTCATACGCTGGGCTTCTCCTCCAGAAAGGGTGGTAGCAGGTTGCCCTAGCGTTACATAGCCTAGCCCCACATCCTTGATGGTCTGAAGTTTGCGTTGAATTTTCGGAATGTGTTGGAAGAACTCTACCGCATCGTTGACCGTCATATCCAAGACCTGCGAGATATTCTTTTCCTTATAGTGAACTTCTAGAGTTTCACTGTTATAGCGGGTTCCGTGGCAGACCTCACAAGCTACATAAACATCTGGCAAGAAGTGCATCTCAATCTTGATAATCCCATCACCTGAGCAGGCTTCACAACGACCACCCTTGACGTTGAAACTGAAACGCCCCTTCTTGTAACCTCGAATCTTAGCTTCATTTGTCTGAGCAAAGAGGTCACGTATATCGTCAAAAACTCCTGTATAGGTAGCTGGGTTGGACCTCGGCGTCCGTCCAATTGGACTCTGGTCAATGTCAATCAAACGGTCTACATGCTCAATCCCTGTAATAGTCTTAAATTTACCAGGCTTGTCTGAATTACGGTTAAGCTTCTGGGCAATAGCTTTTTTGAGAATGCTATTGATTAGGGTAGATTTACCTGAACCTGATACCCCTGTCACTGCGATGAATTTTCCTAATGGGAAGCGAGCTGTGACATTTTGCAGGTTGTTCTCACGCGCTCCTGTCACTTCGATAAAACGACCATTTCCGGTACGGCGCTCTTCTGGCACTGGAATGGCACGTTTGCCTGACAAGTACTGGCCTGTGATAGATTTGCTGTTGCGAGCAACCTGCTTAGGCGTACCTGCGGCAACAATCTCCCCACCAAAAACACCTGCACCAGGACCAACGTCAATCAGATAATCCGCCTCACGCATGGTATCTTCGTCATGTTCTACCACGATGAGAGTATTACCCAAATCACGCATCTTTTTGAGACTGGCAATCAGACGATCATTGTCCCTCTGATGAAGACCGATTGACGGCTCATCTAGGATATAGAGGACACCTGATAGGTTAGAACCAATCTGGGTTGCCAAGCGAATACGCTGACTTTCCCCACCTGAAAGGGTTCCTGCTGAACGAGACAGAGTCAGATAGTTAAGACCCACGTTATTAAGGAAGGTCAAACGGTCCTTGATTTCCTTGAGAATGGGACGAGCGATGATGGCTTCATTTTCAGACAAGGTCAGCTGGCTCACCAAGTCCAAGTGGTCTGCGATAGACAGGTCTGAGATTTCTCCGATATGTGGTCCTTGCTCGCCACCCACACGGACAGACAAGGCCTGGTCATTGAGACGATAACCATGACAGGTTCCGCAAGTCAGCTCATTCATGTAAAGGCGCATCTGGGTGCGGGTGTAGTCACTATTAGTTTCATGGTAGCGACGTTTGATATTATTGACAACTCCCTCAAAAGGAATATCGATATCGCGTACACCACCAAATTCATTTTCATAGTGGAAATGGAATTCCTTGCCATCTGAGCCGTAGAGAATCAAGTTCTTATCTTCTTCTGACAAGTCCTCAAAAGGCTTATCCATATCCACTCCAAAGGCTGTCATAGCCTGCTCTAGCATGTTTGGATAATAGTTTGATGAGATAGGATTCCAAGGTGCTAGCGCTCCCTCACGTAAGGTTTTGCTGGCATCTGGCACTACCAAATCAGTATCCACCTCCAACTTGATACCCAAGCCGTCACACTCACTACAAGAGCCAAAAGGAGCATTGAAAGAGAAGAGACGTGGCTCTAACTCTGGAACAGTAAAGCCACAAACTGGACAGGCATAATGCTCAGAGAACAACAACTCAGAGTCGTCCATAGTGTCGATAATGACATAACCTTCTGCAATACGAAGGGTAGCCTCAATGGAATCAAAGAGACGACTACGAATGCCCTCCTTGATAACAATACGATCAACCACGACATCAATATTGTGTTGCTTGCTCTTAGATAACTCTGGCACTTCGGTCACATCATAGACTTCCCCATCCACACGGACACGAACATAACCGTCTTTCTGAACCTTCTCAATAACACTCTTATGTTGGCCTTTTTTCTTGCGGATGACAGGGGCCAAAATCTGCAAGCGCTGGCGTTCAGGTAACTCCAAAACCTTATCCACGATTTGCTCCACCGAAGAGGCCTTGATAGCTCCATGCCCGTTGATACAGTAAGGCGTCCCCACACGCGCATAAAGGAGACGCAAATAGTCATTGATTTCAGTCGTTGTTCCCACCGTCGAGCGAGGGTTTTTGCTAGTCGTTTTCTGGTCGATGGAAATAGCTGGGCTGAGGCCATCAATGGCATCTACATCAGGCTTCTCCATATTTCCCAAAAACTGACGAGCATAGGCTGACAAACTCTCCACATAGCGACGTTGTCCCTCAGCATAGAGGGTATCGAAAGCCAGACTGGATTTCCCTGAACCTGACAAGCCGGTCACGACAACCAACTTGTCTCGTGGAATCTCCACATCAATATTTTTTAAATTATGGGCACGCGCCCCATGAATGACAATTTTATCTTGCATCTTTGTTCTTTCTAGTCCATTATTGCTTACCATTATACCAAAAAAAGTGAGATTCTATTACCCAAAAGGCTGAATTTATAGTATAATAGTACGGTGTGAAAAAATCTGAAAAATGAGAAAGGATAAGGGATATGAAACAAGTTTTTCTCTCTACAACAACTGAATTTAAAGAGATCGATACGCTTGAACCGGGTACTTGGATCAATCTCGTCAATCCGACTCAAAATGAATCACTCGAAATCGCTAACGCCTTCGATATTGATATTGCCGACCTTCGAGCACCGCTCGATGCGGAAGAAATGTCGCGTATTACGATTGAAGACGAGTACACCCTGATTATCGTTGACGTGCCGGTCACAGAAGAAAGAAATAATCGTACCTACTACGTCACCATCCCGCTTGGTATTATCATCACCGAGGAAACCATTATCACTACGTGTTTGGAACCATTACCGGTCCTCGATGTCTTTATCAACCGTCGATTGCGTAATTTCTACACCTTCATGCGTTCGCGTTTTATCTTCCAAATTCTCTATCGCAATGCAGAGCTTTACCTAACAGCCCTTCGTTCGATTGACCGCAAGAGTGAACAAATCGAAAGTCAACTGCATCAATCAACTCGTAATGAAGAATTGATTGAGCTCATGGAATTGGAAAAAACCATCGTCTATTTCAAGGCTTCCCTCAAAACAAATGAACGTGTGATTAAGAAATTGACCAGCTCAACCAGCAATATCAAGAAATACCTTGAGGACGAAGACCTGCTTGAAGACACCCTGATTGAAACCCAACAGGCCATCGAGATGGCAGACATTTATGGAAACGTCTTGCATTCTATGACAGAGACCTTCGCCTCTATCATTTCTAACAACCAGAACAACATTATGAAAACCTTGGCCCTTGTGACCATCGTCATGTCCATCCCAACCATGGTCTTTTCTGCCTACGGGATGAACTTTAAGGATAATGAAATCCCCCTAAACGGCGAGCCGAATGCCTTCTGGTTAATCGTCTTTATCGCTTTTGCTATGAGTGTCTCGCTCACTCTCTATCTCATCCATAAAAAATGGTTCTAAGAGGAGTTCCTATGTCTCAGATTGATCTACAAAAATTAACCAAGAAAAACCAAGAGTTTGTCCACATCGCTACCCAACAATTCATCAAAGATGGGAAAACAGACGCTGAAATCAAGGCTATTTTTGAGGAAGTTATTCCCCAAATCCTTGAAGAGCAAGCCAAGGGTACGACTGCTCGTTCCCTCTACGGCGCACCGACCCACTGGGCGCACAGCTTCACTGTTAAGGAGCAATATGAAAAAGAGCATCCAAAAGAAAATGATGATCCGAAACTCATGATTATGGACTCAGCTCTTTTCATCACTAGCCTCTTTGCCCTTGTCAGCGCCCTCACAACCTTCTTTGCGGCAGATCAAGCTTTCGGCTATGGATTTGTCACTCTCCTATTAGTTGGACTTGTTGGTGGATTTGCCTTCTACTTGATGTACTACTTTGTTTACCAATACTATGGACCAGATATGGACCGCAGCCAACGTCCACCTTTCTGGAAATCTGTACTGGTTATCCTAGCTTCTATGTTCCTTTGGCTGCTTGTCTTCTTTGCAACAAGCTTCCTACCAGCTAGCCTTAACCCAGTACTTGCTCCATTACCACTAGCTATTATCGGAGCAGCCCTCCTAGCCCTTCGCTTCTATCTCAAGAAACGCTTGAATATCCGTAGCGCAAGTGCAGGACCAACACGTTACTAAGAAAAGGAAAGAGCTATGGCATATAGTCAATCTTTAGCTCAGCAGATTCGAAAAATTCTAGCGCTCAAACTTCCTCCCCAAATTTTCGAAGAAGAGCTAGAAGAAAAGAAGCTGTTTGGTGGCCTGGCCTTTATGATTCGTGGTAAAATGGTCCTTACTGTCAGTTCCAGAAAGGATGAACTGGTTATGGTCAGAATTGGTAAGGAAATGGAGAAGCAAGTTCTACCCCGAACAGGAGCTCATACTACATTGATGAGGGGGCGCCTTTATCATGGGTATATAGACTTAGATATAGAAGGCCAAAAAGAATTGCCTTACTGGATTGATTTGGCTCTCTCCTATAATCAAGAGTTGACCAAGTAACTCATATCTAGCGAGATTACTGATTAGAAAACGAAAAGCAACTGCACCAGCGGTTGCTTTTTCACTTGCTTGCCTACAAGCTTCCCTCTACCCTTTTCCCTATAGTTTTCTCCCATCTTTTATGATAAAATAGGCTCAATCAATTTCTAGGAGGAAGAAATATGGTTTCTACTATTGGTGTTGTTAGTTTATCTAGTGGCATTATCGGAGAGGACTTTGTCAAACACGAAGTGGACTTGGGTGTCCAACGTCTCAAGAACCTGGGACTCAATCCTACCTTTTTGCCTCATTCGCTAAAAGGATTAGACTTTATCAAGGACCATCCTGAAGCTCGTGCAGAGGATTTGATTCATGCCTTTTCTGATGATAGCATCGACATGATCCTATGCGCCATCGGTGGAGACGATACCTATCGCTTACTACCTTATCTTTTTGAAAATGACCAACTACAAAAGGTTATCAAACAAAAAATTTTTCTTGGCTTCTCGGATACAACCATGAACCATCTCATGTTGCATAAACTAGGAATCAAAACTTTTTATGGTCAATCCTTCCTAGCAGACATTTGTGAATTGGACAAGGAAGTGCTGACCTATAGCCTCCACTACTTTAAAGAATTGATTGAGACGGGAAGAATCTCAGAAATCCGCCCTAGTGACGTTTGGTATGATGAAAGGACTGACTTCAGTCCCAAGGCACTAGGAACACCTCGTATCAGTCATGAAAATACTGGTTTTGACTTGTTGCAAGGAAATACCCAGTTCGAGGGAGAAATCCTCGGTGGGTGCCTCGAATCTCTCTACGATATCTTTGACAATTCTCGATACGCAGATAGCACGAACCTCTGCCATGAGTACAAACTTTTCCCTGACTTGTCAGACTGGGAAGGAAAGATCCTCTTGCTAGAAACAAGCGAAGAAAAGCCTGAGCCCGAAGACTTCAAAAAGATGTTGCGAGCTTTAAAGGACACTGGCATATTCGAGGTCATCAGCGGACTCTTGGTCGGGAAACCTATGGATGAAACTTTCTATGACGACTACAAAGAGGCACTACTGGATATCATTGACAGCAATATCCCAATTGTCTATAATCTGAATGTCGGCCACGCAACTCCAAGAGCCATTGTTCCCTTTGGAGTCCACGCCCATGTAGATGCAAAGGAGCAAATCATTCGCTTTGACTATAACAAAAAATAAATAGTTTCTCTATTTTTGTGCTTTTGTATTGGTTTTCATTACAATTTGTATCTGAATTTATTGCATTTCGCTAATTTCTATGATATCCTTTTGTAGGAGGTGTATATGACAAAACAAAAAATTAATCGAATCGTAGGTTCTATTGGTGCCTTTATTGGAATTATAGTATTTATTGCCTACATACCTCAAATTATCGCTAATTTACAGGGAAATAAAGCTCAACCATTTCAACCTTTATCAGCTGCAATATCTTGCTTAATCTGGGTTATTTATGGATGGACAAAGGAACCTAAGAAGGATTGGATACTAATCATTCCAAATTCAGCTGGTGTTATTTTAGGTGGAATCACTTTTTTGACTTCACTCTAACAAATCTAATAGTATATATAAAAAGCTGGGAAAAACTTCTCAGCTTTTTTCTATATTCTCAGATATGCTAGTTACCTGTACACACTAGTGACCGCTTTTCCACTCACAATCATTCTCATGGTCATCAACTAGGCCTGCTGCTTGTAGAAAAGACAAAACAGCGACTGGGCCTGTGAACTTGAAACCTTGTTTTTTGAGATCTTTGGCTAATTTCTCAGACAAAGCGGTTTTAGCTGGGGCTTGGCGGTAATCGGAAACATCGTTAACGACAGTTTTCCCCTCAACAAAAGACCAAAGATAGGCGTCAAAAGAGCCATATTCTTCCTGTAGTCGTAAAAATGCTTGGGCGTTAGTCCGAGTAGCAAAAATCTTGGCTTTATTTCGAATGATAGCTGGATTCCCCAGCAAGGCTTCCAACTCGGTGTCGGTCATGTCTGCCACCGCTTGAATTTGATAGCCATGAAAGGATTCTCGAAAGGCTTGTCGTTTGTTGAGCACCGTTTCCCAAGACAAACCTGCCTGATAGGTTTCCATGCACAATAACTCAAACAATGCTTGATCGTCATGGAGGGGCTGGCCCCACTCTTCATCATGGTAGGCGATATAGAGAGGATTGGTCATCTTGACCCACGAACAACGTTTTGTCATGCTCTGCTCCTATTTGACCAACATTTTAAGGGCCGACTTGATATAGTTCTCAGCTGTATCTGTCGTTCCTTCAAAGAATTTCTTGATTTTCTTGAGCTCAGTTGCCTTATAGCCCAGTGCCAACATGGCTTCCATAGCTTCTTCCAGTTCTTGGTTTTCAGCGCTGGCTTGCACTGCCACCTTAGCAGGAAGTTCATCTCCTGCAACTACTACCTTGCCTTCCAAGTCCAGCACCATCTGCTGGGCTGTTTTCTTGCCAATTTTAGGGAACTTGGTCAAGTAGGTAATATTCTTGGTTTCGATGGCTTGAACCAGGCCAGCATTGTCATCGGCAGCAATAATAGCAAGAGCTGACACCGGACCAATCCCAGAAACCGAAATCAGACTGAGAAAGAGCTTTTTCTCGTCTTCTGAGCGAAATCCATAAAGTAGATGAGCGTCCTCACGCACGACCTGATGCACATAAATTTGAGCTTCTTGATTGACTTGTCCTGAGTAGGCATAAGGATTGGCCACATGCAGGATATAACCGATACCGTTGACTTCAAGAACAATGTATTTAGCAGTGATTTTAGTAATGATTCCTTTTAAATATTCGTACATAGTTTTCCTTTTAGTTTAATATTTCCCCAACTCACGGAGACTGGTGTGATTTTCCTGAATACGTCGGAACATCTTTTCCATATCCGACTTGGTAAAATGCACCAAAACAGGGCGTCCGTGGGGACAGTTATAGGGATTGTCACATTGAGAGAGCTGATAGAGGAGCTGTCTAGCCGAATGGTCGTCAATACGATGGTTGGCCTTGATAGACCGCTTGCAGGACATCATAATAGCCAACTCTGCTCGATATTTCTTGATAGAAACTTCCTTGGTCAAAAGGAGCATGTCGCACATCTCATAGATGCCTGACTCGATTTCCTCCTCTGCCATCCAAATAGGATGTTCACGCAGGATAAATTGATTTTCTCCGTACTCTGCTAGAAAGACGCCCACTTCCTCCAAATGTGTCATTCTTTCCTTGAGACGAAGAGCATCATCCGCTGGAAATTCAAAGATATAGGGCACTAGGAGTTGCTGCTGGCTCTGGTCAACATTGCCAATACTTTCACGGTATTCCTCGTACTTGACCCGTTCCTGAGCCGCGTGCTGGTCTATGATATAGAGCCCATCTCGCCCTTGGGCAAAGAGATAAGTCCCGTGCATTTGCCCGAAAAATTCCAACTCTGGGAAGCTTGAAGATTCTTCTCGCTCCAGCTTGTCATAGGCCTTATCAAGACTAGCTAGATCTAGCTCTGGATGGTCTAGTTGGTCATAGTTAGCAGGCTTTCTCTCTGCAAAATGGAGTTTGCTAGGCTTGGTCAATTGGTCCAAGGTTTCCTTGGCAAACAGGGTCAAATCCTGTCCTTCATCAGCCAATTCCACCTGATAATCAGCTACTTCAGCTTGACTTGGTCTTGTCGGCTCTGTTTTCTCATAGTAGAGTGTATTTTCTTTGAGTGGGAGAATGGTCTGCTCCGCCTTTTGACGATTGCGCACGGTCGATTTGGCAAGATTTTCCAAGGCATCTGGTATCAGGGTTTGCTCCTTGAGACTATTTGCAATAGCTTCTGAAACCAGCGTCATCAGTTCTTTTTCCTTGGAAATCCGCACCTCTTGCTTGGTCGGATGCACATTGACATCCGCTAGATAAGGGTCGATATGGATGTGAATGACAGCCAGTGGAAAACGGCCTACCATAAGCTTGCTGCCATAACCATCTAAAATAGCACGGTTGAGCAAGAAGTTCTTGATATAACGGCCATTGATGAAGAGGCTGATATAGTTGCGATTAGCCCGAGTTAACTCAGGCAGAGACACAAAACCTGAAATTTCGAAATCTAAGTCAGAGTTCTCAATTTCAATCATCTTCTTAGCACTCGCCAAACCGTAAATCCCTGCGATAGCTTGGCGCAATTGACCAGTCCCAGCTGTCCGCGTCATCTCCTTGCCATCACTGATTAAACTAAACGAAATTTCAGGATGGGCCAAGCCCAGACGATTGACAATATCAATGATATGAGACAACTCCGCTTGCTGGCTCTTCATATACTTGAGGCGGGCAGGCGTGTTGAAAAAGAGGTCCTCCACACAAACCTTGGTTCCCACAGGACTAGTCGCTGGGATAACTTCTTCAACTTCTCCCCCACGCGCGACGAGCTTAGTACCATGACTCGCACCATCCACCGCCGTCAACAGAGTCAGTACACTGACAGACGCGATAGAGGGCAGGGCTTCACCACGAAAACCAAGCGTCCGAATTCGAAAAAGGTCTGCCTGATTTTTTATCTTACTAGTCGCATGGCGGCGCAGGGCCAATTCCACCTCATCGTGGGCAATTCCATGACCATTATCCGTGATTTGAATCTTCTTGAGACCAGCTTCCTCAATCTCAATGATGATCTGACTAGAACCCGCGTCAATGGCATTTTCTACCAACTCTTTGACCACACTGGCAGGACGTTCGATAACCTCTCCTGCCGCAATCTGGTTTGCCAGCACCTCTGGCAATTCAATAATATGAGACATCTTTCAGCCCCTTTCTGTATCTATTTTCCTAGAAATTGATTAGTGCTATTATACCATATTTCAGATAGGACAGAAAAGCAATCACCACATAGGAGCCAAATCCCTCCACATAGACAAAGTCCCTTGCAAGGGGCTGAAAAATAGTGTTTAATAAAGATATACAGGAAGTGATCACAACCTTGTATAACTAAAAAGGAGAGAAATTTATGAAAGTAGAACTACAGATTAGTGAGACTTACAAGGAGGAAAAACTGATTGTCCAAGCACCTCAGCCGACAGATAAAGTCCAGAAAGTCATCGAGTTCGCAGAAAATCTTGACCAAAAAGAAACAATCAAAGGAAAGATTGATGATCAGGTCTATCTAGTTAAGATTAGCAAGATTCAACGCTTCTATATCGAGAATCGGAAAGTTCTAGCAGAAACCGCGAGTCAGACCTACAGCATTGATTTGCGACTCTATCAGGTCCTTGAAATTCTGCCAACCAATTTTATCCAAATTTCCCAATCAGAAATCATCAATATCGATTCCATCTCTCATCTCAAGCTCACCCCCAACGGCCTAGTAGAAATTTTCTTGAAAAACGAAAGCTTCACCTACTCTTCACGCCGTTATCTAAAAACCATCAAGGAGAAATTAGAACTATGAAAAAACAAATCTTCCACGACGCAGCTACTGGTGTTCTTATCGGCCTCATCCTCTCTATCATCTTTTCACTCATTTATGCACCAAGTACCTACGCCCCGTTAAGTCCCGACTCTCTCATCGGCCAAGTGATGGCTCAACATCAGGTTCACGGTGCCCTGGTCTTGCTCTACTGTACTCTTATCTGGGCAGCCATCGGTATGCTCTTCAACTTTGGCAACCGCTTATTCAGCCGTGACTGGAGCATGCTTCGTGCGACGCTTTCCCATTTCTTCCTCATGCTAGTAGGCTTTATCCCACTAGCAACTCTAGCAGGTTGGTTCCCCTTCCACTGGATCTTCTATCTCCAGCTCATTATCGAGTTTTCAATTGTCTACCTCATCATTTGGACTATTTCCTATAAAAGAGCATCAAAAAAAGTAGACCATATCAATCAACTCTTGGAGCATAGAAAGTGAGAGTGCTGATACAACTGCCTAAGATAATAAAAAAGCTAAGCCTAAGCTTAACTTTCCAACTCATACAAATCTGCAATAATTGCTGCAACACGTTTGATATCTCCCAGCATGCCTCGCATTTCAAAATCGGCTAATACAGGGAAACCAAAACGTTGACTGTATTGCTTAGCTGTCAGGCAGTATTGGTTATTAAAGTTACGATTTCCTGAACCAACCACACCAAAACACTTACTAGCATTATCACCATAGGCGATAAAATCCCCCACTGGTGTCGTCAAAATCTCAACATCTCCATTATCCACGCCATTCCCACCTTCGAGGTAGGTTGGCAAAAAAGCGACATAGGGATGGTCCATTTCATAGAAATCTTGGCCTTCCTTGACCAAATCCTTGATATGAATCTTTTGGACCTCAATTCCCTCGTACTGGGATAAGAGATAGTCTTTCAAGCGTGTCACAAAACTTTCAGTATTGCCACTCAGACTAATATAAACTAAAGAAATTGTCTTCATATATACCTCCATGATTTTATGTATAATCGAAAAATAACTACCAAGATTGTAACTTGATAGTTATTTTTTGTCAATACTTAGGCAAGATCTTCTGTTTCCTCTTCTTCAGCCAAGGCTTTTTGCTGACGCCACATCTTATAGAAGACAAGGGCTAGGAAGAGAACATTGATGACGATATAGAGAATGCTAACGGCTTGTGAAATAACACTTATCCCTAAACGCATGGTCTCATCGTGAACTAACTGCACAGCATCTTGTAAAGTCACATAGCTATAAATCGAACCAATAATGGCTAGCAAAACATAGCCGACATAAGTATAGTTTGCATATTGCAAATTCTTACGAACAAGGAAGACAATAGCTACTACCACTAAAATAGCAGATAGCACAATCAAGACCATATTAAAAATAGAATGAGTTGATTCTGCTACTCTATAGGTGTAATTAAGCTGGTCTTCTAATTGCTGAGCACTGACCCCTGCAACCTGTTTCTGAGCGGCACGAAGGGCTTCTTTACTAGGTAAAGGACTCAACATTCCAAACAGAGACATAGCTGAAATAAGAGCAGACAAGATTAGCAAGACCCATAGATAAATTGGTTTCTTTTTCATAATAGAACCTCCTGATATTATTATCGATATTATAGCACTTTTTGTAAAGGGATACAAATATTATAGTGTCGTTTCTACCTGTTTTCGGTAGGCTTTCGGCGATTTTCCGCACAATTTTCGGAATACTTTATAGAAATATCCAACATTACTGTAACCAACAGCATAACAAATATCTTCAATACTGTCACTAGTCGAAAGCAAGAGCTGTTGGGCGGCCTTAATGCGTTGTTTATTTAAAAGCTCTGCGAAGGTCGAATTGGTTTCACGCTTAATCAACTGCCCCAGATAGACAGGATTGATAAAAAGATCCTTACTGATATCCTTGAGGGAAAGTTCCTTCTGATAATCACGACCAATAACTTCTAGCACACTAACCACATTTTCATTCATTCGATATTGCCCAAAGAATCGAGTCAGAGTTTCCTTGATATAAGGAACCAATTCATCGAAGGATTGAATAGCATGAATGGTTTTGACAATGTCCGTCATATCATCAGCTTTGAGGTGTTCAAACAAGTGGAAGACATCCATGACAAACTGGATAAAAAGCTGTTTGGTAATCGGAACACGCGGCGTATTTTCAAGAACCACCTTCTCCAAGAGATTTAACTCTTCTACGATTTGATTGAGATTTCCCTGAATGATAACCCTATAAATCGGTTCGTAATAGGTAAAGAGACTCTCAGACTGTTGTAGATTTACAGAGCCGTAAAAGAGGGCTTTCTCAGCATTCAGCTTCCAGCGTTCAAAGTGTTCTTGATAAGGAGCTTCAAAGGGAGTAACGACTAAACCATCTAGGGGTTGATCAGAAATAAAAATCTGCCAATCTTGACCCAAGACATAGTAGGGAATGGTGAAGGAGCCTTGCTTTTCCTTGGATAGACCTATCCACCAATTCTCCTTATCCCCTAAATAACTAACAAATCCATCCTCATCTAAATCTTGACTAAGGGTCTGACTTTTCTTTCCTCTCTCGCCGAGCTGACCTGCAATCTTCTCCAGCAGATTTCCCAACTCTACCTTATCAACAGGTTTGACCAGATAGTCCACCACACTAAGGTTCATTGCTCTTTTTACGTAATCAAACTCCTGATAACCCGAAAGTAGGATATAGGCTGCATCTGGTAAGATTTCTTTCATCTCCCGAATCATATCAAGCCCTGTTTTGTCGGGCATATTGACATCGGAAATGACCACATCGACAGGATTTTCCTGAACATATTCTAGGGCTTCATCGGCATGACTGGCTGTTGCGACGACCTCCATATCCCACTTATCAAAGGGAATCAAACGTTTCAGACCTTCTGTCACCATGTACTCATCATCTACTAATAATACTTTATACATTTTCTCCCTTTCTACTCATCTTGAATTGTAATACGATACTGAACACCTGCTTGCTCTGCAGAATCTATAGTAATAGCATATCGATCCCCAAAATAGAGCACAAAACGCTCATGGACATTGACAATCCCGATAGATTGCTTTTGATCACTGTAACTGGCTTGGTGTTCAAAATGTCTCTGACTTAATTTTTCTCGAATACTTGCCAGTTTTTCAGCTGACATACCACGGCCATTATCTACCACTAAAATTTCCACAAAACCATCCTGTTTAAGAGCCTTGATGCTAATCACATTATCTGTCCGTCTGTGGTCAACACCATGCGCGAAATAATTTTCTACCAGCGGTTGCAAGGTAAACTTAGGAATCTTCATATTTTCTAACCCTGGGTCTATCTTGAAACCATAGGCAATGGACTTGGGATAGCGAACCATGCAGAGATAGCTATATTTACGACAAAATTCTAATTCCTGTTTGAGAAGAGTTTCTCTTTCGTCGGAAATATTGTTACGCAAAAGACTACTGAATTCATAAATGATATCTGCCAACTCATCTTGACTTTGCATAACTGCATACATGCGCAAGAACTCCAGCGTATTATACATAAAATGAGGATTGATTTGCGCCTGCAAGGCCCGCATATTGGCATCTTTTTGACTAAGCTCTAACTGATAAATATCATGGATATTCTTTTCCAAGCGATCCAACATATCATTGGTCGTCTCCGCGATTAGGAGCAATTCCTGATCCTTTTCAAGCGTATCAATGCGAAGACCTTCTTGTCCTTGGGCAATAGCTTGGATGGAATCCACCAGGTCCACTACCTGCTTTTGATAATTAGCAAAAGTCTTCCTCAAAGTCAGATAGAGAATGACAATAAAGAGAAGGCTCAAGCCCACAATCAAAGCAGAGCTAGCCACTGTTCCTTGTAAAACAAAGTTTTTAGGAACTGCCACCTGAACCTGATATCCATGAGAGGTAAAACCGACAAACCAGTTCTCATGTTCCCTATTGACCCTCTCACCAATATGAAAAATCTCCGTATCAAATGGTGATGTTACAGTCACAGCCATCGGGATATGACCTCGGGTATTGTCAATAGCATGATATAAAACTTCTGGATCCAAGGAGATGTAAATCACTCCTATAGATTGATCCGTTGCTGGGTCCAGAACTGGAATTCCAAAACTATTGACCTCTGGTTTAAAGGCCTCAGCAGGCAAGATATGACCACTTCTTTTATCCCTTGTTGACACATAAACTTCTTTAAAATCCTGCAAGACGATTGCAACACCCGTTATAGAGTCATTTTGGACATAAAGATCATCAATGTTTTCATACAGAGAAATAGAAGTTGACGAAGCTGCTTGATGCTCCAACAGCCAATAAAAATACTCAGAAGTTGACAAGCTAAAGTACTTATAAATCCCTTGTATCCGTTCTTGATTGGCTACTAAATCTTGCGCCAGTTGGGCTGACTCCCGATAATAATACTCCACCTCATCGACTGTTCGAGTGGTTACACGTTGGGCTACTCTTTGAGCTTCCTTTTCCCGTGAATCCCAGTCAGCGTAAGAGAGTAAGATTGCAAAACTCGCAATAATAATCATCATAACTGAACTGTAGGTTCTTAGAAGCGTATGTAGCCAAAACTGCTTCATTCTATTTTGTCGCCAATTTTTCATGGATACTTTCATAGACCGGTTCCAACATATCACTGATAAAGAAATGCCACATCCCAATTCCTACAAAGAAAAGTAGGGCAGGCATATAGTAACCAATTGCCACAAGTAGCACTGTCCCAAGGAGAACCTTGGCCACAGCCGCTAGGCTCATAAAGATGCCAATCAAGGATAGTTTGAGACTATTTCGATAGGACAAATCAAAATAAACTTGTAATTTCAAAGATACTGTATAAGCCAAAAAGATCAGGGCAACTACTAGGACATTCAAAAAGGTCGCAATCAAATGAATAATAGTCTGATGAGGCAATTGAACCAAGAGATACAGGCCATAGACCAAAACTAGATCCACCCCTAAAAAGCTATAGAAAATCAGGTTGCTTGAGACGAAATTTTGCTTATAAAGAGACCACGCCTCCTTCAAACTGTATTCCCGAAAGCTATAACCATGTTCTGCATATAGACTCATCAAGGTGGCACTAGCCGGCGCTAGACCAAGGATAATCCCTCCTGCCAATGTTAATAGCCAAAAGAAGGCTGTCGCAATCATCCCTAAAAAGAAACGATTAAAGACAAAGTCTAAAAATCTCCCCATGATATCCTCCTAAAAATAACTATGAAACTATTATATCATATTTCAAGCGTTTTCAAAAACTTCTAGTATCCATTTACAATCCCATCAAACCATGGTAAAATGAGAATTGTGAAAAAATTATCAGGAGACAATTCATGAAAAAATCTATCTTAACTACACTGCTTTTTGCAGTTCTTTACTTCCTCTGCATGGGGATTGGTGTCCTTTTGGGCAATCTCTTTGACCAAACTGGAAACATGTTTTATGCGCCTGCCTTTACTGCCCTTGTCGGCGGTAGCATCTATATGATCCTAGTCGCAAAAGTTCCGCGCTTTGGAGCCATTACCACTGTCGGCCTTGTTATTGCTCTCTTTTTCTTGGGAACTAAACACGGTGCTGGTGCCTTCCTTCCTGGAATTATCTGTGGTCTCCTAGCAGATGCAGTAGCTAGCCTCGGAAAATACAAGGACCAAACAAAGAACCTCCTTTCTTTCCTTATTTTTGCCTTTAGCACATCAGGACCAATCTTGCTTATGTGGATTGCGCCCAAAGCCTATATGGCAACCCTTCTAGCAAGAGGAAAATCCCAAGAATATATCGACCGTATCATGGTTGCGCCAAACCCTGGAACCATCCTTCTATTTATCGCAAGTATTGTCATCGGAGCCCTATTAGGTGCTTTGATTGGACAAGCCTTGAGTAAAAAATTGGCGCAGAAAATCTGATAAATAAAAAAGAGCCACACGGCTCTTTTTATTTATGGCTCAATTTTTTGGTCAAGAAATCTCCCAAAAATTGGATTGCAAAGATAATCAAAATGATAATGATGGTTGCCAAGATGGTCACATCATGATTGTAGCGGTTAAATCCATAAGCGATGGCCACGTTACCGATACCACCAGCTCCAACCGCACCGGCCATGGCTGTTTCCCCAACAAGGGAAATCAAGGTCACAGTCGTCACACGGATCAAATCCGGAAGACCTTCTAGTAAGCTTGAGCTTCCTAGGTTAAAATTTTTTACCCGAAAAACTTCTTTTTTCTAGTGATAAAATCAACCCTATCACACTCACTACCAAAAACACCCACCAACAAAGGCTGATATCTTGCAAAGCTAAGAAGGAAAATACAGACATCCCCAAGGGTAATGTTAGGGAAAAAATCATACTCAAGAGATTATTACTTCGAGCTAATACATCCGCACTCAAATTAGACAATAACAGAGTATCTAATTTAGGCATTGATTTCGACATCAAATACATCACAAAGGCTAAGCAAACAACACCTACTAGAGGAGAAAAATCTAAAATATTAGCAGTAGCAAGTAATACAAACAGAATTGCATTGAGCGATAGCAAACTTGAAAACGACAATTTCCCAAAATAATCATGGGGAGTTAGGCTACCAAGAATAGCTCCTCCTAAGCTAACACATTCAATTAAAAATAGGGCTTGAGCATAGCTGAGATGATAGATAGTATGGTCTAATAAGTAAAAGTGGTAAATACCTCCAACAGCTCCTCCCAAAGTATTCATCACCAAAATGACAAGAATCATTTTAAACAATGATTTACTTTCTCTCTGCCTAAAGATATCATCCATGTCCGCATAGATTGCCTTAACTTGTTGGAGTAAACTAATCGACTTATCCTCTACACTTACAGACAAATACGTCAATTCTCTTCTATTTTTGAACAAAATAAGAGAAGATAGTAAAAAGAAGCCAGCGTTCACAATTGCAACAAAAGAAAAATTTTGATGACTGGTTGTGAGTAACCATACTCCTAAGGCTTGACCTCCTAGATTTGATAAATAGGAAACAAACTGAGTAAAGGAATAAGCTTCATAGAGCTTATCTTCCGAAATATTATGCTGGATAATCGGCATACGAAGGCCTGCTGTATAATCCGATAAAATATCCGAACAGATGTTAACCATACAGATAAAAGCAAACGTTACGAAGTTCTGGTCATGAATCACACTAGCAATCAAAAGAAATAGTAGACTTTGCACACAACCAACCCAGATAATTGTCCCTGCTTTATTCCGAGTATGATCAGCCTTAATCCCAACATAAAAAGTAAATAGGAAAGGTAAAATCGTAATCATATTCGCCATAAATACAGCTATATTTTTAAAGGGTAGACTCGCAGCATAAACGATAAATACCAGATTATAAATATAAGCTCCACTTGAGCTCAAAAACCTTGATAAGGTAAGTATCCTAAATAAATGGTGGTTTAAGAATAGTTTCATAACAGGCCTTTCTCACATTTCAAAGAGTATTTCATTGAAACCAGTCTAACAAAAAAAGCGGGACTCCCCACTTTTTTGTAATATATTTTTTCTGCAAATAGAAACTCTAGAGCCTAGAAACTACTAATTATCAATCCACCTACAAGCCTATTTATTTTTCGTCAATCGATGTAATGAGAATATATTACAAATCTTCATTTGAGAGCTGATTTGCAAAATAGTTTTCATAATATCTTGCACCATCTACATATTCTAAATCTTGTAAGATTGCAATGCCTCTCTGGATTTTTTCAAGACCCTTATTTTTTACATTAAAAATAGTATCATAATACCCTTTAGCAATCATATAAATGATTTTAAGATAAGCTTGAGATTCTGGCAATTCTCGTTTTTCAATCTGAAAAACAAAATAGTCTGCTTTTAATTTATCCTTTTCCTCTATCGCTTTAAAGAGTCCATTAATTAAAATGGTGTCAATACCGACTTTGTTACTAGGTAAAGAGCCTAATAAATCCGTCTTTTGTAACATCTCCCTAGAATATTTAAAATAGAGGGGCAGAGGGAACAAAGTAGAAATCGTTGAAAATAGTTCTAATTCATAATTTCCCCAGATATCAATAGTAAAAAAATAGTCATAGAGAAAAGTCAGTTCTTCATCCGTTGCTCGTATTTCTGAATCAAAAAACACAAGAAGGCTTTTGATACGAATCATTTGTAAAAGATAGCTTGTTTTAGCACTTGATCTGTACTTTTTAGTCGTCTCTTCATACAAGGATTGGAGAGAATCAATCCCTTCTCTGTCATATAGTTCCCAGAGATTTTCTTGAAAAGCCAAAATCTGTTTCTGAGAAAAACCACGTACCAAGTACATAAATTCGTTCAAATCAGAGTGGATGTTATCTAAGGCAGTAATCAATTTCATAGATGATAAGTCTGCTTCTCCACGCTCAAATTTGCTCAGCATGGAATAAGTAAACTCTCCTCCCGTCGCCTCCTGTAGAGATATATTCCGACTCTTTCTCAATTCTTTAAAAACTTCTCCCAGATTTTGCATATTGACTCCCCACAATTCTTAACTCTCTTACTCTTAAAAGTAACGGTTGATAGCAACTAGTACAGAGAATTTTAAGTCTTGACTATAACGACAACTCCTATGAATTGATGTACAGATGGCCTAGCTCTTTTTTATTTATGGCTCAATTTCTTGGTCAAGAAATCTCCCAAGAATTGGATTGCAAAGATGATCAAAATGATAATGATGGTTGCCAAAATGGTCACATCGTGATTGTAGCGGTTAAATCCATAAGCAATGGCTACGTTACCGATACCGCCAGCTCCAACCGCACCGGCCATAGCTGTTTCACCAACAAGTGAAATCAAGGTCACAGTCGTCACACGAATCAAATCTGGGAGGCCTTCTGATAGGTAAACACCTACGATATCCCAGAAGGTCGCTCCGCTAGCTTGAGCTGCCTCAATGACACCACCATCTAGCTCAGCCAATACCACCTGTACTTGACGGGCAAAGAAGGCAAAGACTGCAAAAGATAGGGGTACGATAGCCGCATTTGGACCAATGCTTGTTCCTACGATTAGATGTGAGAAGGGTGACAAGACTGCCAAGAGAATGATAAATGGCACCGCACGGAAAATAGAGGTAATCTTATCCAAAATCCAGAAAACGACCTTATTTTCCAAGACACCGCCTGGCGCTGTCAAGACAAGGAAAAGACCTGCCACTAGCCCCAAGAAACCTCCGATGATAAAGGACAGAACTGTCATATAGAGGGTTAGGTAGATGGCTGTTCCCCAGCCTGCCTGACCAGCCCAACCCATTTTATAAACATTTGGTAAATAGGTTTGAATCAATGATTCCATCTTACTGTCCTCCCTTCAATACTTTTAGTTGTACGCCTGCTTGACGAATGGCTTCTTGAGCACCTGCTAGCGCTGCTTTTTCACCTGACAAGACCACAACCAATTCTCCAACAGGAGTGCCTTCAAGGATTTCGATATTCCCATAGAGGATATTAGCTGTTACTTGGTAATGCTTGTACAATTCATTCAAAAGTGGCTCGTCTGTTGAAGCACCTGCATACTTGAGTTGCACCAAGAGACTGTTTTCAGACAGATGTTCCACGATTTCTTGCTTCTCAATCTTGACCATAGCTTCGTCAATACCTGTAGCTGTTGAGATAAAATCTTGGGTCAAGGGTTGTTTAGGGTCTGAGAAGATTTCAAGAACACTGCCCTCTTCAATCAAATGCCCATCCTGCATAACTGCCACACGATTGGCAATATCTTTGACAATCTGCATTTCATGCGTAATCAAGACAACAGTCAAGCCTAATTTTTGGTTCAAATCTTGCAACAAGGCCAAAATCTGCTTGGTTGTCTTAGGGTCAAGGGCAGAAGTTGACTCATCTGAAATCAAGATTTTTGGATCATTGGCCAAGGCACGCGCAATGGCCACACGCTGTTTTTGCCCTCCAGATAATTGTGAAGGGTAGTTTTCAGCACGGTCTGCCAAGCCAACCAAGTCCAACAACTTGGCTACTTTAGCCTTCTTCTCTTCCTTGCTGAGTCCAGAATGTTTAAGAGCGAAGGCTACATTCTCCTCTGCCGTCTTCTGACTCATCAGGTTAAAATGCTGGAAAATCATCCCGATATCTTGACGTTTACGACGCAACTGCTCTGCCGTCAAAGTCACCTTACCATCAAAAATCACATCGTCGTCAATGGTGATTTTCCCTGCAGATGGTTTTTGCAAGAGGTTAATCACCCGTACAAGGGTTGATTTCCCTGCTCCAGAATATCCAACGATTCCGTAGATATCCCCTTCTTGGATGTGAATGGTCACATCCTTGACCGCTGTGATGGTTCTCTTCTTTTGATGAAAAGTCACATCGATCTGATCTAACTTGATAATATCTCTACTCATAGCTTCTAATCAGCTCCTCTACTAATTCAATATGGGTGTAATAATCGGCGATTCGCACATTTTCATCTCCACCGTGGTCTCGACTATTGGCATTTCCTAGACCGAAGGCCACCATTGGCACCTCTAGGGCATCAAAGACCGTATGCATAGGCCCTGTCCCCGCTGTCGTCGGCAAGACTGAAACGCCCTGTGGATAGAATTTCTTGGCCAACTCGATTACATTAAGAATGGCTGGCGCGCTCATATCGCTTCGATAGCTCATCTCTCCCAAGGTATAGTACAATTCTACCTTATCAAAGCCATTTTTGTCTAGCTGTTTCCGAATTTTTTCCAGAACATCATGCGGTTCTAGGCCAGGAACCAAACGAACCTCTAGCTTAGCACTAGCTTCTGCAGGTAATATCGTTTTGACTCCTTGTCCTTGATAACCTGACTGAATCCCTTCGATATTAAGAGCTGGCTCGAAAAAGAAACGTTTTAGAAAGTCTGCGCGGTCCTCTTGTAAGAGAGGCAATTCCAAACCATAAATCTGGCTGATTTCTCCTGGATTTCGTTGAGCATAGATATCCACCAAAGCCAATTCACGTTCATTTGGCTCTTGTACTTCTTCGTACAAACCTTCAACCAAGATACGACCATCTGCGGCACGAAGAGACTGTAGGGCTTGAAGGAGGTACCAGGGAGCTGACTCCACAACCCCACCATAACTAGAGTGGATATCCACATCAGCACTTTTAACCTTGGCATCAAAGGTCACAATCCCCTTATTTCCACCAGAAATTTCCAGCTGTTCCAAGGCATTTTTGGTTCCTTGTTCCCAGACCAATAAATCCGCACCACGGAGTTTATCCGCATGCTTTTCTAGATACTTATCCAGGTCTGTCGAAGCCGATTCCTCCGCTCCCTCCATGATAAAACTGATATTGACAGGCAGGTCATCATGGTGCTGCATGTATTTTCTCAAAGCACTCAAACGAGCCGTGATATGACCCTTATCATCGTCAACCCCACGCCCATACATGAAACCATTGCGCACTGAAAGAGTAAAGGGATCCTCTGTCCAGATCTGATCCCCATCCGCTGGCACAGTGTCATAGTGGTTATAGAAAATCAAGGTTTTGGCATCTGGACGCGAACTCTTGAAATGCGCCATGACAAAAGGCGCCGTGTAAGTCTCATCAATCTCCACTTCAGCCCCAACACGCTTAAAAATCTCACCCAGATAGTTTGCGACTTCCTTAAGTCCAACCTGCTGGGCAAAGACCGATTTCTTAGAAATCAAGGTACGCAAAACCTCAAAATAATGCTGGGCTACATGATCCTTTTCAAATTTTTCAATCTGTTCTTGTTCGCTAGGAAAAACCATATTCTCTCTACCTTTCTATGAACCTATAGTCTTCTTTACAATCCATGCTCTATACAAAAGCAAGAGGTGGAATTTTCTCTCCCACCTCCCTGTTTCTTATTACCAAACTGGTTGATCCAAACCGTCTGATGTTTCTTCGATAACTTTTTTCACGTCATCTGTGTGGTAAGCTGCAACAACTTTCTTGATAGCATCAGCTTTTGGTGATGATTCCCAATCTTTTTTCGCAACGATGATGTTGTACCATTGTTTTGAGTTTTCATCAGCTTGTTCTTTGAAAAGTGCTTTCTTGTAGTCCAATTTTGCTTCTGTAACGAAGGTATTGTTTACAACGGCAGCGTCAACTGATGACAATGAACGAGCTGTTTGGCTAGCGTCCAATTCAGTGATTTTCAAGTTTTTTGGATTTTCTTTGATGTTAGCAACTGTTGCAAGAGCAGTTCCTGAAACGTCCAATTTAATCAAGCCAGCTGATTGAAGCAAGTAAAGCGCACGGCTTTCGTTTGTAGCATCGTTCGGTACAGCGATTTCTCCGTTTGCTGGGATATCTTCTACTTTAGTGTACTTGTTGTCACTTCCATTCAAACCTGAGTAAAGGCGGATTGGAGAGATGTAAGTATCAGCAATCGCTACAAGGTCTTTTCCGTTTTCTTTGTTCCAGTTGTTCAAGAAGTTATAGTGTTGGAAAGCGTTCAAGTCTACTTCGCCATCAGCAGTTGCCTTGTTTGGTTGTGAGTAGTCTGTGAACTCTGTAAATTCCAAAGTAATACCGTCTTTTTTAACTAATTCTTGAACTTTATCCCAACGAGCTTCTTCAGAACCGCTACGGTTAACAGTTGCGATTTTGATAGTTGTTGCATTGTCTGCTTTCTTTTCTGAGTTTCCGCAAGCTGCAAGAGTCAAACCTGCGACTGTAGCAAGGGCTGCTACACCAAGCCATTTTTTGATTTTCATGATTCTTTCTCCTTAAAAATAATACCGTACTAGTATCTCACAATTTGTTTGATTTCACAAATTGTTATTATGTAGTCAGATATATAGTTTAAAACTATATCCCTAAAAACTGAGAAATCACCCATCTTGTTCAGAATGGATGATTTCAAGAAATTATTTAATATCAGCTTCTGCTGGTAGATAAGTGTCTCCAAAGAATTGTTTAGACAACTTTTCAAGAGTTCCGTCTTTGTAGAGTTCTTGGATACGTTTGTCTACAAATGTTTTCAACTCATCTTGACCTTTAGCAAGAAGTGGGTAAACGTAAGGTTGTTGGTCGCTTGGAAGTTCAATAACTTTCAAGTTGTCCAAGCCCTGGTTCTTGATGACTGTTTCAACACCGATTTTATCAAAAATCTTGTAGTCAAACTGGCCATCGCTCAAGCGTCCCATGATTTGTTGGAAGTCTGCTCTAGTGTAGTTAAGGACAGTTGGATTATCTGAGTGTTGTTTGTTGTAGTCTTCTAACTGTTTAGCAGATGTTGTCCCTTGAACAACTTCTGTTGATTTTCCACCGATATCATCAAGTGATTTGATGCTAGAGTCGTCCTTCTTCACTACAAGAACGTTAGGGTTTTTAGCTGTTGGAGCTGCATAAAGGTATTTTTCAGCACGTTCTTTGGTGTAGCTGATGTTGTTAACTGCCATTTGGTAACGGTCAGCATCAAGTCCTGCAAAGACTCCTGACCACTCTGTCTTCTCAAACTTGACATCATACTTGTCAGAGTCTTTAAAGATAGCGCGAACCACTTCAATTTCGTAACCAGTCAATTCACCATTTTCTTCATAGTTGAATGGTTTTGGTGAAGCATTGGTTGCAACGATAATTTCTTTCTTGCTAGTTGCTTCTCCTTCTTTCTTAGCACCACCTGAGCAAGCTGCTAACACACCTGCAGCAACAAGAGCAAGGGCCGCAAGAGATGAGTATTTAACGATTTTTTTCATGTCATTTCCTCCAAAATAGAATACCTTATAATCTTAACAGAAAAAGAGCATTTACGCCATTATATGATATCTATCTCTGTGATAAATTTTCTTTATAGCTCATTTAAAAGACCAAACGCAAGACGGCAATCAAGACCACTCCAAAGAGAACTGTTCCGACAAGATTGCGGTAGCGAAAGGCTACCCAAGCTGTTGGAAAGACGGCTAAGAAGTCTAGCAATTTAATTTGAGGAAGGCTCCCAACCTTACCTGTCACTACGCTTGAAAGAATCAAGGCAAAGATAATAGAAACAGGCAAGAACTTCAAAAAACGCTCAACGATAGCAGGCAAACCCTTATACTTGACCAAGATGAAGGGAATCATACGGGGAATCCAAGTCACAAGACCAGAGAAAATAACTGCTAATAAAAGATACTTACTGACCATCTAATACCACCCCCATTGTACAACCAAGTAGCGTCGCAAATAGAACAGCTAGTGACTGAGACACCACTGTCAAGAGTAAAAAGAAGGACACCGCAACAACTGCTAGGATAATGAGCAGATTGCGGACAGGAATCCGTCTTTGCATAATCTGGAATTGCGAAGCAAAAATTCCGATGAACATCCCAACCAGGGCAAAATCCAAGCCAAAGATTTCTGGATTTGGCAGTAGGCCACCCAGAGCCGTTCCGACAACTGTTCCCACAAACCAAGCTACATAGCTGTTGAGATTGTTTCCGTGCATCCACATAGGATTGACCTTGTCTGTATGGGCCAATTCGCCCATCAAAACGCCATAAGTCTCATCCGTCAAGAGACTAGACATACCGATATTTTGCCAGAGACTGGTATGACGGAAATAGATCGACGCATGCAAACTCAACAAAAAAAGACGCAAATTGATTAGAAAAACCGTCATGGCAATGGCTGCCACAGGTGCTTGAACCGCAATCAAGGCTAATATGGCAAACTGGGCACTCCCAGCATAAACAAATAGGCTCATCAAGCCCATCTCAACAGGTGTCACATAGGGCGCACCGATAATCCCACAGGCAAGGCCAATACTGACATAACCAAGGGCTGTTGGCATAGCTGCCTGCGCCCCCTCCCAAAATCCTTTTTCTTTCATCTTTCTCCTCATATTGTCTTAATAAATAAGCTGAATCAATTCCAGCAACAGCATGGACTATTATAACACATTCAGGAAAGAGAAAAAAGTCTGCTGATTGTAATCAGACAGACTCCATTTTATTCTTATTTAATCTTGAAGAATTGAACAATTGCCACAATACCTTGATAAATAAAGACAAAGGCAATGGTGTAACTAATATAGAGACCGGTCATCAATGGGTGTCCCATCATGATTAAACCTGCTACGATTCCTAAAATCCCCATCCAAACTAGAGGGGTACCTACCGATTTATCCGTCTTACGAACCTTGAAACCAACGATAGTTTTTGTAATACCATTTGTCAAGGCCCATAAAGAAATGATAAATGGTACAAATGTTACCATTTCAATAAAGCTACCTGAGAACAAGGTAAGAGCGAGGATGAGGGTAACAATTCCTCCAAATAAATTCCAGCCATGCTTTTCTTCTGATTTGAAGTATTGTACAATCTCAGAAATCCCTTGAACTGCAAATACAAGTGCAAACCAGAAAGTCATGGAAGCCAAGCTAATAAGAGGATGTGCAAACATATTAAAACCTACAAAAACTGCAAAAATACCCGCAATTAGTAACAACCATTTCCAAATTTTCGACATTATTTTTCTCCTTTTTTAGAGGAATCTTCCTCTAGTATTCCATAAATCATCATATCCAAAACCTGTGATAATTGATGTTCATATCCTGAAACCAAGTCAGGCAAACTGCTATCTGACGAAACAGTTAAATAATAGGAACGAAACATATCCTGAATCAATCGCAGATAGTCCATAGCTCGTTTCTCATCAATATGCTCTTTCAGTTTGGATTCTGATATAAGTTTTTGACAAACTTGTTCATTCAAGTCCAAAAAGATAGCTTTTGGATTCTGATATAAGTTTTTGACAAACTTGTTCATTCAAGTCCAAAAAGATAGCTTTCTGTGGTGCAATGTCTGCTTCCAATTCTTCTGGTGTCGCAATCATTGCCTCAAAGAAAATGTGGCTATGTTCTGGGTATTGCTGATAAAATTGGTGACGTCTTTCCATATAATCAGCTAAGGAGGGCACTTGACCTTCCACCCCCAGAAACACTGCCAAAGCTTTCTCAAAACTCTCCTGAAAACAAGTTAGATAGAGGTCTGATTTCCCTGAAAAATTATGATACAAAACTCCTTTGGAAATACCATCCACTTTACAAAGTTCATTGATGACAAAACCTTGATAGCCTTTTGTAGCAAATTCAAACAAAGCAGCGGTAATGATTTTCTCTCTTCGTAGTCTTGTTTTTTCTTCTTTTCTCATGTATTTATCTCTACATTTTTTAATTATAAACCGATTGGTCTGAAATGTCAAACAACTTTCTCAAAAATTTAACAGTCTGCTGATTGTAGCCATCATAAACAGACTGGAATCCAGTCTCAAACATATAATATACACATTCTTCGCTAAATGTTTTCACGGATATTCAAGAGTATGATAAAGGCAGCTAGAAGAAATAGCAATAAAACAAAGCTAACTGCCAGAGTTCCAAAGCTAGTAGCAATGGTTACCAAAGCTATTGTAAATAAGCTAGGTAAAACAACTGTAATGGCACCGATAGAGGATTGAACTGCTCCCATTGACTCCTCAGGTATTTGTTTAAAAATGAGTTCCTGTAATCGAGGAGAGAGGATACCTACGAAAAAGGCATCCAAGGCACTAAAGATAAGAATCCAGTCAAAACGAACTGCCACAAAGCCAACTAAAAGGAGTAATTGGATAATAAGCGAGGCATATAGGGCTAGTTTTATGGAGATTGTATTCTTCAGATAGCCACTCACAAGGCTTCCGACAATAAGGGCTGACAATTCAAGGGTGGATAACAAGGCAAGAGATTGACCTGTTTGTAAATTCAAAAAGGGCTGATTCCTCAAAAACAGAGTAGAAACAGGAACTGTAACATTTATCACTGCTTGACTAATAGAGATAATAAACAAAACCAAGAGCACCTTATTCATATTCCATATCAATTTTGATGATTGGAGCAGATGCTGGCAAAAGGATTTTACAGAGAGTCCTTCTTGATAGCTAATCGTTTTTTCTACTTTCAAGAGGTCTGTTTTTATGAAAAGAATACCTAAAAATGCGATTAAAAAGGTAAAAGCGTTCAGTAAGGAAATAAACTGGATGGATAGAATACCTAATAAGACTCCTCCTAAAATATTACTGATTGTTTTTACTAAACTAACAGTTGACTGTTTAAATCCAATAGCTTCTGCCAGATGATCTTGCCCAATAATTCTAATGAAAATCGGAGTGAGCATGGCGCCTGAAAAATAGCTCAATGTGTCAGACAAGAGGTTAATCAGACAAATAAATGCTACTAGCAACAAGGAGAAAGACTGCCCTGAAAGCGATAGGGACACTATAGAGTAAAGCAAAAATTTTACAAAACTAATAATTGTATATTTTAGGACACGATGATGTTGAAAATCCGCCAAAACTCCCAGAAAGATTTGTAGAACTTGGGGAAGGGTTTCTGAAATCGTGATAAGTAAAATCGCCAAAGGGGCAAAAGACGCATCTGCCACATAATTCAAAAAAGCCAGATAAAAAATCGTATCCCCAACCGTTGAAATCCACTGGTTGATGGTTAATTGCCTAAAATTTCTATTTTGAAGAAATACTTTCATCACAACTCCTTTTAAAGTTCCAGTGTATAGAAAACAAGACTTGGTTTAATATTGAACTCCAAGCCTTGCTCATATTCAGATTCATCCATTATATGATGTTCATGCCGTATTTTATAATAAATCATATCTTAAAAATACCAGACCACACTATTCCCTGCTTGTATTTAGCTTCTTTCTTTTGGACAAATTTTGCTAAATCCAACAACTCTGTCGGCGGTTCACCTTTAAAGCTCAACAATTCTTTAGAGACGGCAAAAGAAAGACGTACAGCTAACAAATCTTCATTAGTACTAGAGAACTGTTTTGCTGTTTCCAGCAATTGCTTCCTAAATTCTTCCGTCAAGCTAATTTCTTTATTATTGTATAGGGAATGAATTAACATTTGTAACTGACTTTGTTTTTCCATCGTTTACCTCATTTTATCTAGGACGCCAAGTTTCACTTTTAGTCCAGCCATTTACAGTATGCTCATAATTAAACATATACTGTACGAATTCCCATCTATAAACCACTTCTGCGACTTAGGATCTGCTTGAAGTGCTTTACAAGGATAGTATAACACGAAAATTAGCTTATTTTAGAAAATCGCATATTTGATATTTTTTCTTATAGAAATTTCAGATTTGCAATTGTTGACTACTCAATAAGTTCTTTGTATTGCTTCAAACGCAATTCGAAGAGGGCTAGCAATTGTGGATTTTCTAATACTTGCAGAGATTGGATAAATCTTTCAATCTCTTTTTGATTGCTTCCTTTGGTTTGAAGAAAGACACTCATTTTCTTTAAAAATTGCCACGATACTTTCTCAAAAACATCGTACGGACGCAACATGCTCTCCAACTCAGTTTCAAAGATTGGGATGTATGAGAAAAGTTTTCGCTCCATGAGTTCTGATAAGATATTTAAGAGTCCTTGCTTCATATACAACCGATTATGTACCAACTCCTTAAATTCTTTAGACTTCTCAATTAAAGCGGTCGATAAAAATATCAAATCTTGATTGCTCAAGAAGGGCATGGTATTGCAAAAGAGATAGAGTTCAAACCAGGTCCAAGACTCAATAGCATAGAGATAGATAGTCAAAAACTCGCTATCTTCTTTTACTAATGGATAGTTCTTATTTAAGGAATGGAGTGCGTTTTTAATTACAATGGCATTCAAACGACGATAGGTCTCTGCCATCTGTTCTTGCTCGACTTCCTCCAACAGTTGCTCTAAACCAGCTATATCTTGGTGGGCAAAGCGATCCACAACCTTTCTACCAATCTGCATATGTAGGGATTCTTGATAATTGTTTAGCTTATGACCAAACTCATCAAAATTCATATTGATCCCTTGGATGGCTAGGATCAACTTATCCGCAGATAGCATAGACTGCCCTAGTTCAAACTTGGACAACTGAGAGGCTGTTAGACCAGCACAAGCCACATCTGACTGCTTGAGCTTTCTCGCCAAACGTAATTCCTTGTAAAATTCTCCCAACTCCATTCTCTCAATCATCTCACCACCTCCTATTTTTTATATAGTATATCATTATTCACAATTATTTGTCAAAATATTCTGACATTTAAGAGAGCAAAAAAGCCAGCCCTAAGCTGACTCTTTATTCCATGGTATCAAAAGCGAGACTTGGTTTGGCATTGAGGTCCAAGCTTGCAAAGTTTTCTTTGTTCCATTCGCTGACGCTGGCATAGGCAATCATACCTGCATTGTCTCCGCAGAGGCGTAGGGGTGGGATGACAACCTTGACATCTGCGATTTCGGTTGCTAGGCGTTCTCTGAGACCTTTATTGGCTGCCACACCACCTGCCACGACTAGAGTTTTAACAGGGTATTTCTCCAAAGCCTTCTTAGTTTTTGCCATGAGAATATCCAGGACAGCTGCTTGGAAGGAAGCACACAAATCCTCTGTGGACAAGCTTTCTCCCTTTTGCTCGGCATTGTGGTGAAGATTGATAAAGGCCGATTTCAAACCTGAGAATGAAAACTCCAGATTATCTTCCTTAATCATGGCACGAGGGAAATCATAAATATCCTGTCCCTGATGAGCTAGCTCGTCAATCTCACGACCAGCAGGATAGGTCAAACCCATGACACGGCCAACCTTATCATAGGCCTCACCAACCGCGTCATCTCGCGTTTCCCCAACAATCTTGTAGTCACCAGCCTCCGAAACATAAACCAACTCTGTGTGCCCACCGCTAACCAAGAGGGCTAGCAAGGGAAACTCCAAAGGCTCCACACTCTGAGCGGCCATGAGGTGGCCAGCCATGTGGTTAACGGGAATCAGCGGAAGCCCATGTGCCCAAGCAAAGGCCTTGGCAGCTGACAAACCAACTAGTAAGGCTCCGACCAAGCCCGGTCCATAGGTAACCGCCACAGCTGTTACGTCCTCTTCGGTAATTCCTGCTTCTGCTAGAGCCTCCTCGATACAGGCTGTAATGACCTCGACATGGTGACGACTAGCTACTTCTGGTACTACGCCCCCAAAACGTTTGTGGCTCTCGATTTGACTAGCAATGACATTGGACAAGAGCTGGTCGTCGTTTTTTAAGACAGCGACACTGGTCTCATCACAGGATGTCTCAAATGCTAAAATATATCTATCCTTCATCTATTTCTCTCTTCATGATGATGGCGTCCTCGACTGGGTCATGGTAGTAGGCCTTTCGCTCAGCGATGACTGCCATCTTTTCTTTCTTGTAAAATGCTTGCGCTCTTTGATTTGACTTTCTGACTTCGAGGAAAATCTCCTTGTCTGTCGGCAATTGAGCAAACAAGGCTGATGCAATCCCCTTACCCTGATAGGTTTGTTTGACAGAGATTTGCAAAACTTCTGCTTCAAAAAGATTCTCCTGCACAGCTAGAAAGCCAATCACTTCAGCCCCATCATAAGCCAGAACATACCAAGTCTGGTCTTGGGACAGGTCTGCTTGAATTTGTTCCAACGTCCAAGGACTGACTAGGTAAACAGCTGCCATAACAACGTAGATGGTTTGAGCCAGATCAGGTTGCTGTTGGATTCGTTTGATTTCTATCATAGGCGTTTAATGTAGGACTTACCAGACTCGGTATGGTTCTTGAGCCAGTTTTCCTCAGCCTCGACTCGTTTGAGATAGTTCGGCACAAAATCATGCAAGGAGTCTGCTTCCTTGTCCCACGCCCAAAGAGCAAGATTGGCTGCATTTGGCAAGGTTTCTTTGTAATTCGTCCTTGGCAAGTGTTCTTGAATCTGCTCCACAAAGGGGCCGACTTCTCCGACAAAGGTTACCTGACTAGCACCCTTAACTTTTTCTAACACCTCTTCAAAAGATAAGTGCGCTTCTGGCATGACAGGTTTAGCATTTTCATAAAATCCTGCGTAAACATTGTTGCGACGCGCATCCATCAAAGGAACGAACAAACCTTCTTGTTGGTAGGGCACCAGAGCCAAGAGGCTAGACATACCAACTAACTCAATGTTCAGAGTATGAGCCAAAGTCTTGGCAGTTGCTACCGCAATTCGCAAGCCTGTGTAGCTACCTGGCCCTTCTGCTACCACGATTCGGTCCAAGTCCTTGGGTGTCCAGTCCAAACTTGCCATCAAAAAATCAATGGCAGGCATGAGGGTAATACTGTGATTTTTCTTAATATTAATAGTCGTCTCTGCAAGAACCTGCTTGTCCTCTAAAATAGCGAGAGAAAGAGCCTTGCTGGACGTATCAAAAGCTAATACTTTCATAACACATTCCTATCTTTTTGTCTGCTTACTATTATACTACAAAAGCTAGCACATGGGAATTTTCTTTATCCCCAAACAAAAAGCCCCAGCATGAGCAGGGCATCTAAGCATTTAATCCAAAGTAAAATACAAACCAAACAACATAGGTTACGAGGAGGAGAAAAATCGAGTAGAGAGTCACAAAGGTAATTTTCCACAAGAACTTGGTTTGTCGTTGTTCCAGTTTGGCAAATAGAAGATTCCCCGCATAAACGCAAGCAACAAAAACAATAAAAGCTACCAAGCGAGCTCCGATAGCAAAAGCAAATAAGTTATACATAGGGCAACCTCCTTGACTTAAAAACTATAGGGAATTGTGACAAGCAATAAATTTCACTTCCGTTATCAATATAACACATTTTTGTTTTTTTGCAAACGATTACCAAAGAAATCGGCCTGTGACTTTCTCGTTTCCGTCTTTTACTAATTTTTCATTTTGTGGTATAATTGAAATAATTGTAACGAATCAAGGTCAATCTAGACACAAAATGGAATGAAATCAAGCAAATATCTGCTAAAAGTTTGGAATAAGCTGACCTGTAAATAGAAAGGAACTATATGATTTACAAAGTTTTTTATCAAGAAACAAAAGAACGTAGCCCACGTCGTGAAACAACACGCGCACTTTACCTAGACATCGATGCCAGCTCAGAACTTGAGGGTCGTATCGCTGCTCGCCAACTTGTCGAAGAAAATCGCCCAGAGTACAATATCGAGTATATCGAACTCTTGTCTGACAAATTGCTAGATTACGAAAAAGAAACTGGCGCCTTCGAAATTACGGAGTTCTAATATGGCCTATACTCTTAAACCTGAAGAAGTCGGCGTTTTTGCCATCGGTGGTCTGGGAGAAATCGGGAAAAACACTTACGGGATTGAATACCAAGACGAGATTATTATCGTCGATGCTGGGATTAAATTCCCAGAAGATGACTTGCTGGGTATCGACTATGTCATTCCTGACTACTCATACATCGTGGACAATATCGACCGCGTCAAGGCTGTCTTAATCACACACGGACACGAAGACCACATCGGTGGGATTCCATTCCTGCTCAAACAAGCAAATGTCCCTATCTACGCTGGACCGCTTGCCCTGGCTTTAATCCGTGGGAAACTCGAAGAACACGGCCTCCTGCGCAACGCCAAACTTTACGAAATCAACCATAATACTGAGTTGACCTTTAAAAATCTCAAGGCAACTTTCTTTAGAACGACTCACTCTATTCCAGAGCCTTTGGGAATTGTCATTCATACTCCTCAAGGAAAAATCGTCTGTACGGGTGACTTTAAGTTCGACTTCACTCCAGTTGGAGAACCTGCGGACTTGCACCGTATGGCAGCCCTTGGCGAAGAAGGCGTACTCTGCCTCCTGTCTGACTCGACAAATGCGGAAGTGCCAACCTTTACCAACTCTGAAAAAGTCGTTGGTCAGTCCATCATGAAGATTATCCAAGGCATCGAAGGACGTATCATCTTTGCATCCTTTGCCTCAAATATCTTCCGTCTCCAGCAAGCAACAGAAGCCGCTGTTAAGACTGGACGTAAGATTGCAGTCTTTGGTCGCTCTATGGAAAAGGCCATTGTCAACGGAATCGAGCTTGGCTACATCAAAGCTCCTAAGGGAACCTTTATCGAGCCAAATGAAATCAAAGACTACCCTGCAGGCGAGGTTCTCATCCTCTGTACAGGTAGTCAGGGTGAACCTATGGCAGCCCTTTCTCGTATCGCCAACGGAACCCACCGTCAGGTGCAACTCCAACCCGGCGATACAGTTATCTTCTCTTCTAGTCCAATCCCTGGAAATACGACTAGCGTCAACAAGCTGATTAACATCATTTCTGAAGCTGGTGTCGAAGTTATCCACGGTAAGGTTAACAATATCCATACATCTGGACACGGTGGCCAGCAAGAGCAAAAACTCATGCTCCGCTTGATTAAGCCAAAATACTTCATGCCTGTCCACGGTGAATACCGCATGCAAAAAGTCCACGCTGGACTAGCGGTGGATACTGGTGTTGAAAAGAACAATATCTTTATCATGAGCAATGGTGATGTGCTTGCCCTTACTGCTGACTCAGCTCGTATCGCAGGTCATTTCAATGCCCAAGACATCTATGTCGATGGAAATCGTATCGGTGAAATCGGCGCTGCGGTCCTAAAAGATCGTCGCGATCTATCTGAAGACGGTGTCGTTCTAGCAGTCGCAACTGTTGACTTCAAATCTCAGATGATTCTGTCTGGCCCAGACATCCTCAGCCGAGGCTTTGTCTACATGAGAGAGTCTGGCGACTTGATTCGCCAAAGCCAGCGTATCCTCTTCAATGCCATTCGTATAGCACTGAAAAACAAGGACGCTAGCGTGCAATCAGTCAATGGTGCCATTGTCAACGCTATTCGCCCCTTCCTCTATGAAAATACAGAACGTGAACCGATCATCATCCCTATGATCCTCACACCAGATGAAGAATAAATCATAAAACAGCCCCGTCTTCGGAGCTGTTTTTCTCTATGCTTTCTTTTGAGATTGAAACTCAATAAAAATCGAAATCAGACTAGAAGGCTAGGCGAAAGCATAACTTGAGTTAGGTGAGCCGAAGCCGACGACGTATTATTTTGATTTTTGAAGAGTTTTAGAAATACTACGATTTTTACCTTCCAAATACACCATCAAAATAGAAATATCTGCTGGGTTTACTCCCGAAATACGGCTGGCTTGGCCGATGGTTTCTGGATTGATGAGTTTGAACTTCTGACGGGCTTCGGTTGCGATAGAATCAATGTCATCCCAGTCAATATTGGCTGGAATGCGTTTTTCTTCCATGCGTTTCATCTTGGCAACCTGATCCATGGCTTTGGAAATATAGCCTTCGTACTTGATTTCTGTTTCAATCAATTCGATAATCTTGTCATCCAAGTCTTCAGCAGCTGGTCCGATGAAGGCCACCACATCTTGGTAAGACACTTCTGGACGGCGAAGGAATTCCTTGGCTGTCACTGCATCTGTCAGCGGCTTGAAGCCCATCTCCTCAACCTTGGCATTGGTTTCCTTGACTGGCTTGAGTTTGATGCTGTCTAGGCGCTTCATCTCATTGTCAAATTGATTTTTCTTGATTTCAAAACGAGCCCAACGTTCATCATCCACAAGCCCAATCTCACGTCCCATCTCAGTCAAACGCATATCAGCATTGTCATGACGGAGGATGAGACGGTATTCAGCACGACTGGTCAAGAGACGATAGGGTTCAATAGTTCCCTTGGTCACCAAATCGTCAATCATGACCCCGATATAACCGTCACTGCGCTTCAAAATCAATTCAGGCTTGCCTTGGATTTTCAGAGCCGCATTGATACCCGCGATAATCCCTTGACCTGCTGCCTCTTCGTAGCCTGACGTTCCATTTGTCTGACCAGCAGTGAAAAGACCTGAGATTTTCTTGGTTTCCAGAGTCGCACGCAACTGGTGAGGCAAGACCATATCGTACTCGATGGCATAACCTGTTCGCATCATCTCAGCATTCTCCAAACCTTTGATGGAATGAACCAAGTCACGCTGGACATCCTCAGGCAGACTGGTTGAAAGTCCTTGAACATAGACTTCCTCAGTATTGCGCCCTTCTGGTTCAAGGAAGAGTTGGTGACGTTCCTTGTCCGCAAAGCGCACAATCTTATCCTCAATCGACGGGCAGTAACGAGGTCCCACTCCCTTGACCACACCTGTAAACATAGGCGCACGGTGGAGGTTATTTTGGATAATTTCATGACTGGTACCATTGGTATAGGTCAACCAGCATGGCACCTGATCCTTGACATAATCCTCATCACGTGAAGTATAAGAGAAGTGATTAGGCGCTTCGTCTCCTGGCTGAATTTCTGTCACATCGTAATTGATAGAAGAAGCCTTGACACGTGGAGGAGTTCCTGTCTTGAAACGACCAATTTCGAGGCCCAATTCCTTGAGATTGTCAGCAAGGTTAATAGAAGCTAGGCTGTGGTTAGGGCCTGACGAGTACTTGAGGTCTCCGATGATAATTTCCCCACGAAGGGCAGTCCCTGTCGTCACAATAACAGCCTTAGCAGCATACTCTTGATGAGTCGCTGTACGAACACCGACAACCTTGCCATCTTCCACCAAAATCTCATCAATCATAGTTTGACGAAGGGTCAGATTTTCTTGATTTTCAACTGTCTTGCGCATCTCCTTAGAGTAAAGCTCCTTGTCAGCCTGCGCACGAAGGGCACGGACAGCTGGCCCCTTCCCTGTGTTGAGCATCTTCATCTGGATGTAAGTCTTGTCAATGGTTTTGGCCATCTCGCCACCGAGGGCATCGACTTCACGCACAACAATCCCCTTGGCAGAACCACCGATAGAGGGATTACAAGGCATGAAAGCCAGCATTTCAATATTAATGGTCGCAAGCAGGACCTTACAGCCCATACGGCTAGCTGCTAGGGATGCTTCTACCCCAGCGTGTCCCGCACCAATTACAATAATATCGTATTCTTCAGTAAAATTATATGTCATGTTTCTCTCCTATTCCTCAAGATGAATGTGTCTTAGTTGGCGGTCCCAATCTGGCAGGGCTGTTTTTAGAAAGGCTGGAACTAACTGGAAATCCTCAAGTTTATCCAAATCAATCCATTCACAGGGCTGCCTTTTCTCATCTTCCTGCATGGTCAATGGAGCATCTTCAAGCAAGTCCACCAGATAATGAAACTCGATATTGTGATAGGAAACACCGTCCTGTTCAAAACGATTTTCCACCACAAAAGCTAGCTGCCCAGCTTGAGCTCGGACACCTAATTCTTCCCTCACTTCACGAACTACCGCGTCTTCCGTACTTTCATTGACTTGAATCGCACCGCCAATTGTGTAATACTTGCCCTTATCTTTGGTGACTAGAAGCTTGCGATTTTGAAGAATCAAAGCTGTCGCCCGAACACCAAAAACCGTATTTCCTACTTTGGTCCGAAAGTCTTGTTGAGTCATTCTTGTCCTTTCCCTTAAACGACACAAAAACAGTCAAAACTCCAAAGAAGTGCAGGACAAAAAAGCCTGCAACATCCATGAGCTTTGACCATCATTTCTATTGCTTTTATTATTGTAGCAAATTGAGAAAATTTGTCAATCTAAATGTACTGACAAACTTGTCCATCGCGGTAAGCATTGTCAATCAAACCACCACCTAGACACTCTTCGCCATCGTAAAAGACAACTGCCTGTCCTGGTGTAATCGCACGTTGCGGTTCTGCAAAGATAACCTCTGCCTTATCTCCTTTGACATGGATGGTCACCTTCGAATCAGGCTGACGGTAGCGGAATTTTGCTGTGCATTCTAGCGTAAATTCCTCTGGCATCTCACGAGTAAAGTGAACTTGACTGGCTTCTAGACTGGTTGACATGAGCGAATCATGATAGAATCCTTGTCCTACATAGAGAATATTCTTGCTTAGGTCTTTTCCGACAACGAACCAAGGGGCATTGTCACCACCGTGTTGCCCACCGATACCAAGTCCACCACGCTGACCAATCGTATAGTACATAAGCCCAGCATGCTCGCCCATATCGCGACCATCCACAGTCATCATGCGACCAGGCTGAGCTGGCAGGTAGTTACTGAGGAAATTTTTAAAGTTCTTTTCTCCGATAAAGCAAATCCCTGTCGAGTCTTTCTTCTTAGCAGTTGCAAGGCCTGCTTCTTCTGCTAGTCTGCGAACTTCTGGCTTTTCCAAATGTCCTAGTGGGAACATGGTTTTTTGAAGTTGTTCTTGCGAAAGTTGGCTGAGGAAATAGGTCTGGTCCTTGCCATTGTCCACGCCGCGAAGCATGTGAACTGTCCCGTCCTCATCACGCGCCACTCGAGCATAATGCCCCGTCGCTACATAGTCTGCCCCCAAGGTCATAGCATAGTCCAAAAAGGCCTTGAATTTGATTTCCTTGTTACACATAACATCTGGATTTGGCGTGCGCCCTGCACGATATTCCGCTAGAAAATACTCAAAAACGCGGTCCCAGTACTCTTTTTCAAAATTGACAGAGTAATAGGGAATGCCGATCTGGTCTGCCACCGCAGCCACATCCTTGTAATCTTCGGTCGCCGTACAGACGCCGTTTTCATCTGTGTCGTCCCAGTTCTTCATGAAGATACCGATAACATCGTAGCCCTGCTCCTTGAGAAGAAGAGCCGTCACCGACGAATCAACACCACCACTCATCCCCACGACAACACGTGTTTTAGAGTTATCACTCATGGTAGGTCTCCCATCTATTCGTTTATTCACGATTGAAGGTCGTGTGTGCTTAACGATTGAAGGTCGCTTGAGCAGTATTCATTATAACATGCTTGGTTAGAGAAGACAAGAAAGAGGCTGTCAATCGATCAACCTCTCTGTAAATACATATATAATTGTTTAAAATGAGGGTAATTTATAGCTTAATCCCTCTACTGCTTATTATCTTATTTATAAAATAAACTAAAAATGATATACTGTAATGAGGAGGAATACGTACATGATCCCTTAAAGATACTACCATCCATGTACGTAGAACGATTGTGAAAAACTACAAAGATATTCTAAAATCAAAAAACACCATTTTTACTATTATCATTGTCGCAAGTCTTGGACTTTTAATAGGTTTAGTCATTCATCAAGAAAACATCTTAACAGAACGAGGCAATATTGCTTTCTTCAAACGGCAAAAAAATGAACAAGATGTCGAACAAGTAAAAAAAGCCATCAAAGATTTTAATATCGATTCTGAAACAATTATAGAAGATTGGAAAAAAATTCAAGAATTGAAGCCAAACACTGACGAAGGCAAGCAAACATTAGCAGACTTTCTTGCTACTACTGCCGATAAAATCACAAATCATTATACTGAAAAAGCTTTAAAAATGGATATAAAGGAATCCGATAGTCAGTTTGAAGATAAACAAAAACTTGAAACAGCCATCACTTCCTTACAAAAAATACTAGAAATCATTAAAAGTGTCAACTCCACAAGCGAACAAGCCACTATTGATGAAAAAATAAAACCCATCCAAGAACTGATTTCTAAATTCCAAAAGCAAGTTGAAGTCTTGACTAAAAAAGAAGGACAAAAGACTGACAAAAAAGAAACAGGAACGACTAGTAGCGAGGGGGAAAGAGAAAGCTATTCTTCAGGAGGAGGGAGCTACACTCCAACCTATACTGAGTCAAATGGGAGCAGATACAGTTCACAAGCGCCTGCAAGCGAACAACCTTCATCTGATAGTGCTGGCAGCAGCGGAAATGATGTGGCAAGTACACAAAATCAAGCAGCTAATACTTCAGAAGCTCAAGCAGAGACTAATACCAATAGTAACAATGCTGAAGTTCCCACAACAAACAGTGATGATCTCGCTAGTTTAGGTGGCGGAGTTACATCATTCGGTCAGCAGTAAGCAATCGGCTATCACTAATTTAATTGTCTTTTATCGAACAAAGTACATAAAAGGCTAGCAAAAACTAACTTCTAAATAAAACCACACTGTCATTCCAATCTTGAACACAATCAAATTGAAAGGGATACTGTGTGGTTTTTGAATGTTCAGAGATTCGTTTTTTAAGCAATTGTCGATCAAAATGTCCGTTTATTTGTCAATAATCCGAGAAAATCTTGTCTCTTTAAGTCTGAGAAATGTTTGGTTGAAAGACTTCCTTTTTGAAGTCCATCATCTCTAACCTGTAAATAATAGCTATGTTGGTTTGTTTTAATTGTCAAAAAATCGCCCAATACAAAAACTCTTTTCCAGTTGCGAATCTCAAATTCTTTCATCTCTGATTTTGGAATGCGGATAAGTCCTTGCCGCAAATCGCGATGATGCTCACTTGTGAAAGTCATCCCATTCCCAAGATTTCTTATCAGTAGTTCATCTGGAATCACCATCACCAGCGCTATTTTAGTTAAGAAAATTTCAACTGTTGGTGGTAAAATCGCCAAATCAAACCAAGGATGTAGGTAGCGATACGCTAAGAAATAATGAGGCTCCTCACCCAATCCTAGTTGTTTATATAAGGCCTTGACCTCACTATCTAACCTCGCTTCAAAAGACACATCCGAATGCTCTTCTTCCTTCCTCTGATTAACATAACGCATCCAGACTAGGAAGCCTATAAAGACTAGGACAAATATTCCTGATAAAAGATATTTTAAATTGTAGTTCATCACTTAACCTCCTGATTCACTACTCTACCTAAAGCAGAGTCGTATTTATTTTAAAAATAGTTCCATAACAACTTTAAATAAGACAGGTGTCATTAAAATTAGGATAATTCCTATCACAAATATCATGACTACTCGAAAAAGTTCCTTATTTTTAAACATTTTTCCACCCCTTTTCTAGCTACATAATAGTACTGTTAAGCCCATTTTAAAATTACACCAAGCTTTTCCACAAGCTTATTTTAGTTTTATTTTCTACTTTTCATATTACTATGATACAATATTTTTAATAGGATTTTATTGTTTGTTAACTTTTTTCACGAAAAGGAGAAAATCATGCGTTATGATTTCGGAAAGGTCTATAAAGAAATACGTGAGTCAAAAGGATTGACCCAAGAAGAGGTCTGCGGAGATGTCCTTTCAAGAACTAGCCTATCAAAGATTGAAAGTGGCAAGGTAACTCCCAAATATGAAAACATGGAATTTCTTCTCCGACAGGTTAATATGAGTTTTGAAGAGTTTGACTACATCTGCCATCTCTATCAGCCGAGCCAACGGACAGAAATCATGCAAACTTATCTCAATATGAATTCCATCATTGGTGGCAGTGGTCTAGTTGATTTTTTTGAAACATGCCAAGACTACCTCAAGACCCACCACGACCTGCCTATAGAAGAAATCAGGGATATGCTTGAAGTTGTCATTCATATCCGTCAACATGGTACAGAGAAACTGTCAGATCAAGTGAAACAAACTGTCAAAAAACTTTGGGAAAAAATTGAAAAACAAGATACATGGTATGAAAGTGATATAAAAATCCTCAATACCATCCTTTTCAGCTTTCCAATTGAACACCTCCATCTCATCACTGAAAAAATCTTACAACGCTTGGAAGTCTATAAAAACTATCAACATTTATATGACTTGCGAATGGCAATCCTACTCAACCTTTCCACCATTTACTTATACCATCAAGACAAAAACATGTGTCAACAAATCTGCTACACTTTACTGGAGGATGCCAAGAACAAGAAAAGCTACGATATGCTTGCTCTCTGCTATATCCGTATTGGGATTTGTAGAGATAATGCTAAACTTATCCAAAAAGGGTTCTCACTTCTGGAGCTGACCGATGAAACTTCCATTCTAGCCTTTCTCAAAAAAGAAGTGGAGACCTATTATCAACCGAAAGAAATATAAAAAAGTCGAGGGATTTCCTCGACCTTTTCAAATTATTCTGTTCGTTATTTCTTAATACCAGCCGTTGTTAAGCCAGAAGTTTTTAGCAGCTGACCATGAACCGTAACGTCCTGCAACGTAAGCATCTGCTACACGTTCTTGGTTTTCAGCTGAGTAGTCACCGTTCAAGTATGAATCTGTCAATTGGTAACGTCCAATGTATTGGCCGTTTGTAGCTGTATAGCTACCACCTGATTCTTTTTGTGCAATCCATTCTTTAGCTTCTGCTTCAGATCCACTTACAGTTGCAACTGGTGCTGAAGTTTCTGCTGCAGCAACAGTTTCTTCTGCTACAGGAGCGCTTGCAGCTGGTGCTGCTTCTTCTACTACTTCTGTAGTTTCTGCTACTGGAGCTGAAACAGTTTCATCTTGAGCAGCTGGTGCCGCATAAGTAGCTGGCGATGGTGTTGCAACAGGTGCTACAGGACCATCGATAACCAACTCTTGACCAACATAAATCAAATGAACGTTGTCGATGTGGTTGTTTTCTGCCAATTTCTCAACAGTTGTGTTGTGAGTTTCAGCGATTTCTGAAAGTGTATCACCTTCTTTAACAGTGTAAGTTGATGATTCTTGAGCAGATACAAATGATGGAGCAAATACTGCAAACAAGGCAGCTACTCCTGCAAGAGTTGTTTTAATCTTTTTAGTTGTTGATTTCATATTTGAAAATTCTCCTTCTTTCTATAGTTCTATCATACCCTTTAAATATTACCGTTTCTTGACACTTTTATGTAGAAATATTACAAAATTATTTTTTATTTCTCTAAATAAGCCATTTTTTGTTACAAAAGATGCTTTTTTATGCTATTTGTAGTGTAAAAAGGTTTTCATCCACAATTAAAGCCAAGACCTTCATTCTTTGATATAATAGAGATAAGAATTTTTATAAGGGGAAACTGATGAAATCACTTCGTTTTCAATCTGTCTTTGATATCATCGGACCAGTTATGATTGGCCCATCTAGTAGCCATACAGCTGGTGCTGTTCGTATTGGGAAGATTGTCTCTTCCATTTTTGATGATACTCCGACAGAAGTCGAATTCCAACTATTTAACTCATTTGCCAAGACCTATCGTGGTCACGGAACAGACCTAGCCCTTGTTGCAGGTATTTTGGGCATGGATACAGATGATCCCGAAATCCCAAACAGCCTGGAAATTGCCCACAAGCGTGGCATTAAGATTGTCTGGACCATTCAGAAAGACAGCAATGCTCCTCATCCAAACACCACTAAAATTACCGTTAAAAATACCCACAAGACCATCAGTGTGACTGGTATTTCTATCGGTGGAGGAAATATTCAGGTAACCGAACTCAATGGCTTTGCCGTCTCTCTCAATATGAATACACCGACTATCATCATCGTTCATCAAGATATTCCAGGTATGATTGCCCTTGTCACGGAGGCACTTTCCCGCTATGGTATCAATATCGCCCAGATGAATGTTACTCGTGAAAAAGCTGGTGAAAAAGCCATTATGATTATCGAAGTTGACAGTCGCAACTGTGATGAGGCTATCGAAAAAATTCGAAAAATCCCTCATCTCCACAATGTCAATTTCTTTAAATAGGAGGAAGCATGTTTTATTCTATCAAAGAATTGGTCGAGCAAGCAGATCTGGACTTTCAAGGAAATGTCGCAGAACTCATGATTACAACAGAGTTTGAATTGACCGGTCGCGAACGTGAAGAAGTCTTCCTTCTCATGGAACGCAATCTGGAAGTCATGAAAGCCTCTGTCCAACTTGGTCTCAATGAAAATAAATCTCGTAGTGGCCTGACAGGTGGAGATGCTGCCAAATTGGATCACTACATTAAAAACGGAAAAACTCTGTCAGATTACACGATTCTCTCTGCTGCCCGAAATGCCATTGCAGTCAATGAACACAATGCCAAAATGGGCTTGGTTTGTGCCACTCCAACCGCTGGAAGTGCTGGCTGTCTGCCTTCCGTTCTCACTGCTGCTATTGAAAAATTAGACCTCAGCCACGAGCAACAGCTGGATTTTCTCTTTGCTGCCGGTGCCTTTGGACTAGTCATCGCAAACAATGCCTCTATCTCAGGTGCTGAAGGTGGCTGTCAGGCCGAGGTTGGTTCGGCCTCTGCTATGAGTGCTGCAGCCTTGACTCTAGCTGCCGGTGGAACACCTTATCAGGCCAGTCAGGCCATTGCCTTTGTCATTAAAAATATGCTAGGCCTCATCTGTGACCCTGTTGCCGGCTTGGTTGAAGTTCCCTGTGTTAAACGTAATGCCATGGGAGCTAGCTTTGCCTTCATCGCAGCAGACATGGCCCTGGCAGGTATCGAATCTAAAATTCCTGTGGATGAAGTTATCGATGCCATGTACCAAGTAGGAGCAAGCATGCCAACTGCCTTTCGTGAAACAGCTGAAGGTGGACTCGCTGCCACCCCTACTGGTCGTCGCCTCCAAAAAGAAATTTTCGGAGAATAACTTATCAAAATAGGAGAAACCATGACCTCTATCACAGCTATCTTTTTCGATCTGGATGGAACCCTCGTTGACAGTTCTATCGGGATTCACAATGCCTTTACCCATACCTTTAAGGAGTTGGGGGTACCTAGCCCTGATGCCAAAACTATTCGTGGTTTTATGGGACCGCCCCTCGAAAGTAGTTTTGCGACCTGCCTTCCCAAAGACCAAATTTCTGAGGCTGTCCAGATATACCGTTCTTACTATAAGGAGAAAGGCATCCATGAAGCTCAACTCTTTCCTCAGATTGTAGACTTGCTTGAGAAGTTATCGAGCAATTACCCTCTTTATATCACCACTACAAAGAATACTCCAACCGCTCAAGACATGACTAAAAACTTGGAAATCTATCATTTCTTTGATAGCATTTATGGTTCCAGCCCTAAAGCACCCCATAAGGCAGATGTCATTCGCCAAGCCTTGCAGGCACATCAACTAGCACCGGAACAAGCCATCATCATCGGAGATACCAAGTTTGATATGATGGGAGCTCAAGAAACAGGCATTCAGAAATTGGCCGTCACTTGGGGATTTGGAGAGCAAGCAGACTTGCTAAACTATCATCCTGATTTTATCGCTCACAAACCCATAGAAGTTTTGGAGTATTTTCAATAATATAACGGAGACTGGGCAAATACTCAATTTCATACTCTTCGAACCACGTTAGTTTTCTCTGTAACCTCAACGCTGTGCTTTGAGTAACCTTCGGCTAGCCTCCTAGTTTGCTCTTTGATTTTTATTGAGTATCAGAATAAAATGAAGCAAGTTTACACATAACAAAACGCATATTACCAAGGTTTTTCAAGACCTGATAATATGCGTTTTTCTTTTTTATTCAACGTGGGTAGTTTGATTGGCAAAGGCGATAATAGCTTGCTTCAACTCATCTCCACTAAGAGTGCGGAACTCTTCAATTTTTTGATCGATGGCTTCTAGAGGCATGACATTAACCTTACCAACGAAAATCTTATCCATAACCTGGTTATCAACCAATTCGGTCGAAACCAAGAGTTCTTCGTAAAGTTTTTCGCCTGGGCGGATTCCAACTTCAACAATTGGAATTTCGCTTTCGGTGTGTCCACTTAGAAGGACCATTTTCTTGGCCAAGTCATAAATCTTGACTGGTTTGCCCATATCAAGGATAAAGACTTCTCCATCCTTGGCATAGGCACCAGCATGGATAACCAAACGGCTAGCTTCTGGAATAGTCATAAAGTAACGGGTCATGCGGAAGTCTGTCACCGTTACAGGACCACCTTCAGCAATCTGACGTTCAAAGACTGGAATCACACTACCACGGCTACCAAGTACATTCCCAAAACGAACTGCACAGTAGGTTGATTGGCTACGTTGGTTAAAGCCAGTGACAATCAACTCAGCCACGCGCTTGGTTGCTCCCATAACATTTGGTGGATTAACCGCCTTATCTGTCGAAATCATAACCATCTTAGGTACTTTAGCTTCATCAACAGCCTTAGCAACATTGTAAGTTCCACGAATATTGTTTTTGAAGGCTTCTTTTGGATTGCGCTCCATCATAGGAACGTGCTTGTGAGCAGCCGCATGATAAACAATAGCTGGCTTGTACTGCTCAAAGACTTGCAACAAGCGGTCATAGTCTTGAATATCGGCAATAACTGGTACATAATCAATCCCTTGGAACTTGCGAATCAATTCATGATAAACAAGGTAGATTGAGTTTTCCCCATGACCGAGCAAGACGATGCGTTCAGGATTAAAGCGACTAACTTGGCGACAGATTTCAGAACCGATTGAACCACCAGCCCCTGTGACTAAGATTGTCTTACCTGTCAGTTCTGCGCCCAGACGCGATTCATCAAGACGAATTTCCTGACGACCCAAAAGGTCTGTGATATCAATCTTCTGGAAGCCTCCACCTGCTTGGTGAAGCCCTTGAACAACCGTTTCAACCTTAGGCATCTTGTAACACTTGACACCCAGCTTATTACACATCTGCAAGATACGTTCATATTCTGACGGGTCAAGCGACGGAATCGCAACGATAACACGCTCGATTTGATGGCGTTTGGCTAATTCAGGCAGATCATCATATGAACCCAAAACAGGAATTCCACCAAGTTTTTGGCCCTTTTTCTTAGAATCCTTGTCCAAAATACCGACAAGTTCTAATTCACTAGTTGGATGTTGGTAACTATCCATAAAGAGAGCTCCACCATCACCGGCACCAATCAAGAAAGTCCGACGGTGTTCTCCATCACCACTTCCCTTTTTGCGTTTAGAGTAGATTAACTGCCAAGTAATCCGTGGCAATAAAATTAAGAAAGTACTCAACAAGATAAAGAGCACGATAAAACGGATGGAGAAGAGGGGCAAGAAGGCATAGCAGATACTATATGACAAGATACTGCTAGCAGTCACACCAAAAAAGATTTTCATGAAATCCGTAATCTTACTGTAACGACTGATACTAGCGTTCAATCCCCAAAATCCAATCATCAATTGATAGAACAGGAAGGCCAAACTCGTATAGATAATGTAGTCAACAGGTGCTGGATTAATCAATCCGTAGAATAAGATATAAGATACAATGATGGAAACCACCATACTCAAAATATCAAATATTCCCCAGAAAACCTGCTTTTGTTGTTTATTTAAAATTTCCACCAGATCAATCACATAATCTGTGAGTTTTTTATTCATAGAAATTTACTCCTCCTTAAAAGAGCTCGATGGTTATACTCAATGAAAATCAAAGAGCAAACTAGGAAACTAGCCGCAGGCTGTACTTGAGTACGGCAAGGCGACGTTGACGCGGTTTGAATTTGATTTTCGAAGAGCATTATATTGTTATTATAACACTTTTTCTAAAGTTTATGATTTGCTACAATCTTTTACTTGCTTTTTCGTAACAGTTTCATAAAAATAAACTGTCGGACAAATCCAGGACAAAGGGCAACCACCATCTGAATGGCAACACTCTTGGCATACTCCATGTAAGAAATTTGTCCTCGCTTCAGCATGCGTTGACGAGCTTGACGATAGAGTTTGAGGTAACGCAGTCCCCCACGACGCTCAAACATTCCTGCTCCAACACGAACCTTACACAAGATTTGATCCAGATTTCCAGTCTTAGCTCCTGCAGCAATCATATTGAGCCAGAGGAGGTCATCCTCCATATAAAGCCCATCCTCATAGTTGCCTGCCTTGAGAACCATGTCCTTCTTGAACATGACAGTCATGTGGTTAAAGGCACTTCTCATCCTTTGATAAGCTACAATATCTGCATGCTGGGTTGGAACACGACGGTAAGAAACAATCTCATCAGGATTGTCAATAAACTCTGCAATATGTCCACCTAATAGGTCGAGGTTTTCCTTCTCCATTAGCTGAACCTGTTTCTCAAAACGGTCTGGAACAGCTATATCATCCGTATCCATACGAGCGATGATATCGTACTGACACTGCAAAACACCCTGTCGAAGAGCCAGACCCAAACCTTGATTATGCTCAAGAGGATAGCGTTTCACTGGAATATCAGACTCAGCTTCAAGCTGGTCTAATACCTGATAGAGCTCAGGTGTCAAAGGCCCATCCTCAACCAGAACCAATTCGCTCGGTTTCAGGGTCTGATTTTGAACACTCTCAATAGCATCCTTTAAAAATGTCGGATTTTCCTTGATATAGACCGATATCAATACGCTGATTTTTTGCTTTTCAGACACAGTTTTTCTCCAATGTATAGATTTCCTTCCACTATTTTATCATAATTTTCAAGACTTTCCCATTTTTATCTTGAAAGCCCAAAACCTTACTTGACATTATAAGGAAAAAACCTTAAAATAAGCTGTTATTAAAATCAGCTAGAAGAGGTATTATATGAAAAAGCAATCACTCTTTTTTGTTCCAGGTATTATACTAATTGGTGTTTCCTTGCGGACTCCTTTTACTGTTTTACCCATTATTTTGGGAGATATTTCGCAAGGACTGGGAGTAGAAGTTAGTTCGCTTGGTGTCTTGACCAGCCTTCCTCTCCTCATGTTTACCCTCTTCTCGCTATTTTCTACCCGACTGGCTCAAAAAATCGGCTTGGAGCATCTCTTTACCTATAGCCTTTTCTTCTTGACCATCGGTTCTCTCATTAGACTAATCAATCTGCCTCTGCTCTATCTAGGAACCTTGATGGTTGGGGCAAGTATCGCAGTCATTAATGTTCTGCTTCCTAGTCTTATCCAAGCCAATCAACCAAAGAAAATTGGTTTTCTGACTACCTTATATGTAACCTCTATGGGGATTGCAACGGCTCTGGCCTCCTATCTGGCTGTGCCTATTACACAAGCCAGTTCTTGGAAAGGACTTATCATCCTCCTCACCCTGCTCTGCCTAGCAACTTTTTTGGTCTGGCTGCCTAATCACCGCTATAATCACAGACTGGCTCCACAAACCAAACAAAAAAGCAAAACAAAGGTCATGCATAATAAACAGGTCTGGGCAGTGATTGTCTTTGCAGGTTTTCAATCCTTGCTCTTTTACACCGCTATGACCTGGCTACCTACCATGGCCATCCATGCAGGCCTATCCAGTCACGAAGCTGGCTTGCTAACCTCTATCTTCTCCCTGATTAGCATTCCTTTTTCAATGACTATCCCAAGCCTGACAACCAGCTTGTCTACTCGCAACCGTCAGCTCATGCTCACTCTGGTTTCACTGGCTGGCGTGGTCGGTATTTCCATGCTCTTTTTCCCAATCGGTAATTTCTTTTACTGGCTTGCCATCCATATCCTCATCGGAACCGCGACCAGCGCCCTCTTCCCCTATCTCATGGTCAACTTTTCACTCAAGACAAGCGCCCCTGAAAAGACTGCACAATTGTCTGGTTTATCTCAAACAGGAGGCTATATCCTAGCAGCCTTTGGGCCAACCCTCTTTGGTTACAGTTTTGACCTTTTCCACTCTTGGGTGCCAGCTGTAGCTGCCCTCTTACTCGTCGATATCCTGATGACTGTGGCCCTCTTTACAGTGGACAAAGCTGATAAAATCCTCTAAACTTCTAGTTTTAGCTAGAAGTTTTTTATATATAAAAATTTTACACATTTCTCTTGACAGGGCTTTCATTTAGATGTACAATGTATGTGTAGAAAAATTATATATAAAAATCTTACACATTAGAAAAGGAGGTTCCCCATGTACTTTCCAACATCCTCTGCCTTGATTGAATTTCTCATCTTGGCTGTACTGGAGCAGGATGATTCTTATGGTTATGAGATTAGCCAAACCATTAAGCTGATCGCTAATATCAAAGAATCTACACTCTATCCTATCCTAAAAAAATTGGAAGGCAATAGCTTTCTGACAACCTATTCTAGAGAGTTCCAAGGTCGCATGCGCAAATACTACTCCTTGACAAATGGTGGTATAGAACAGCTCGTGACCCTAAAAGATGAATGGGCACTCTATACAGACACCATCAATGGCATCATAGAAGGGAGTATCCGCCATGACAAGAACTGAATACCTGACTCAGCTAGAACTTTATCTCAAAAAACTGCCTCAGGCTGACCAAATTGAAGCCATGGACTATTTCAGGGAACTCTTTGACGATGCTGGAGTCGAGGGAGAAGAAGAACTCATCGCTAGTTTAGGAACTCCTAAGGAAGCAGCTCACGAAGTCCTCTCCAATCTTCTCGATAAAAAAATTAATGAGGCACCCGCTCAAAAGAATAACCGACAAATTTTGCATATCGCCTTGTTAGCTTTGCTTGCAGCCCCCATCGGTATTCCTCTGGGAATCGCCATCCTCGTGTCCCTGTTCGCAATCCTTGTGGCAGCCTTGACTGTCATTATAGCTTTCTTTGCGGTTTCTATACTTGGTATCATCGGCGGATTCCTATTCTTAGTTGAAAGTTTCACTGTCCTCGCCCAAGCTAAATCAGCCTTTATCTTGATTTTCGGTTCTGGTTTACTAGCCATCGGTGCTTCTTCACTAGTCTTACTAGGTATTTCCTATGTAGCTCGTTTCTTCGGCCTACTCATTGTTCGCCTGGTGCAATTTGTTCTTAAAAAAGGAAAGAGAGGTGACCAGCATGCGTAAATGGACAAGAGGATTTCTCATTTTTGGTGTGGTGACTACTGTTATCGGCTTTATCCTGCTCTTTGTAGGCATCCAATCTGACGGGATCAAGAGCCTACTTGCCATGTCCAAGGAACCTGTCTATGATAGTCGGATGGAAGAGCTGACCTTTGGTAAGGAAGTCGAAAACCTAGAGATCACTCTCCACCAACACGCGCTCACCATCACAGACTCTTTGGATGATCAAATCCACATTTCTTACCATCCATCTCTTTCTGCTCACCATGATCTTATCACGAATCAGAACGATAAAACGCTGAGCCTCACTGATAAGAAACTGTCTGAAACTCCATTTCTCTCTTCTGGAATCGGCGGGATTCTCCATATCGCAAGCAGCTACTCTAGTCGTTTTGATGAAGTTATTCTCCAATTGCCAAAAGGAAGAAGCCTAAAAGGAATCAACATCTCAGCCAATCGCAGACAAACCACCATCATAAATGCTAGCCTTGAAAATGCGACCCTCAATACAAACAGCTATATCCTCCGAATTGAAGGAAGTCGTATCAAAAACAGTAAACTCACAACCCCTAATATCGTTAATATCTTTGATACAGACCTTACAGATAGTCAACTAGAGTCAACAGAGAAGCACTTCCACGCTGAAAATATCCAAGTCCATGGTAAGGTTGAACTGACTGCCAAAAAGTATCTCAGAATCATCCTAGACCAGAAAGAAAGCCAACGAATTAACTGGGACATCTCAAGTAACTATGGTTCTATCTTCCAATTCACAAGAGAAGAGCCTAAATCAAGAGGTACGGAATTAAGCAACCCTTACAAAACTGAAAAAACCGAAGCCAAGGATCAACTCATTGCTAGAGCTGATAATGATATTGAGCTAATATCCATACCAAACAGACGTTGACAAAAGCGCTTACATTTGCTACTATGGAAGCATATTTATCTAACTAAAAAGGAGGTTCTACCATGAAACAAGAATGGTTTGAAAGTAATGATTTTGTAAAAACAACAAGCAAGAACAAACCTGAAGAGCAAACTCAAGAGGTTGCAGACAAGGCTGAAGAAACGATAGCCAATCTCGATACACCAATTGAAAAAAATACTCAAGTAGAGGAGGAAGTCTCTCAAGTTAAAGTCGAACTTGAAAATCAGCAAGAAGAGAAAATTGAAACGCCTGAAGACAGTGAAGCAAGAACAGAAATAGAAGAAAAGAAAGCATTAGATTCTACTGAAGAAGAGTCAGACCTTTCTAAAGAAACAGAAAAAGTCACTATAGCTGAAGAGAGTCAAGAAGCACTTCCTCAGCAAAAACCAACCACGAAAGAGCCCCTTCTTATCAGTCAATCCTTAGAAAGTCCCTATATCCCCGACCAAGCTCCAAAATCTACGGATAGATGGAAAGAGCAAGCGCTTGATTTTTGGTCTTGGCTAGTGGAAGCAATCAAATCTCCTACAAGCAGTCTTGAAACAAGTAGCACACACAGCTACACAGCCTTTCTCTTGCTCATTCTGTTTTCTGCATCTTCCTTTTTCTTTAGTATCTACCACATCAAACATGCTTACTATGGACATATAGCAACTATGCATAATCACTTCCCTGAACAATTTGCTTCATTAAATCTCTTTTCGATTATCTCTATCCTAGTAGCAACAACACTCTTCTTCTTTTCATTCCTCTTGGGTAGTTTCGTCGTGAAACGATTTATCTACCAAGAAAAGGACTGGACGCTAGAAAAAGTTATCCAACAATATAGTCAACTCTTGGCAATTCCAATCTTCCTCACTGCTATTGCTAGTTTCTTTGCCTTCTTTGATAGCCTGCGATTTACAGCCCTCTTGTGTGTGATTAGCATTGGAATCATTCTGCTTGCCAATCTCCATATCATTACAAGACCAAGTCAAGCAAGTGAAACCGACTCCTTCTATCAATTATTCTTGTCTGTCCTTGTGAACGGAGTGATTATCCTCCTCTTCTTTGTAGCTGAAGTAGCACTGATTGGGGATTATCTTCGTATCTTGGCCTTTCTTTAAACTTCATACTCTTCGAAAATCTCTTCAAACCACGTCAGCTTCGCCTTACCGTACTCAAGTACAGCCTGCGGCTAGCTTCCTAGTTTGCTCTTTGATTTTCATTGAGTAGCAATCCTGTCTTCCATGGCAGGATTTTTTCTATGTCAAAAAAGCAAGTCGATTGACCTGCTTCTACTTTACTTTTCTTGTGCTAATGCTTTAAAATCTTTTTCTAAGATGGGTTGTATTTCTAATTGATTGGCATCTAGTTGGTGGTAAGATTCTGATGGTAATGACTCTAGGAATTTTGCATAGTCCAAGCGGGCAATGGCTTCATAGTCTTCTGGTTTAGAGCCGTCTCCTGTGATTTGAACCAAGTCAATCTCCCACTGGACTTCCTTATCCACCAATTGCTCAATATAGGCAGCAGGAACAAATGGTTCTCTCGGTAAAACTGTCTTGACTCCTTGCGCCAGATGGTAAACGCCATGCACTTGTCCTTCTCCATCCTGATAGAAGGAAACTCTTGCAAAGTAGGCATCTGTCTCTTGAACCGCACGTACACGTGCTTCAAACTGTGCCAAGCCATCTGCCTCTACAAAGCTTTTCAAGTCCTCATGACTAAAGAAAACAGGATTAAAAATTCCTTGGCAAATCGTAAAACGAGCTGCAGCGTCTGCAATATGAGTTTGAATACTTGCTTGGAAATAAGCTTCAAAATCAAAACCATCTAGTCCTTCAATCTCAGTTCCTGTATAAGCAAGCAGAGCATCTAAAAATGATTTGATAATCTGCCAGTCTGTCTTCGTGAGTAGGTCAGGAAGATCGACACGGTAAGCCTTTTGACCATCAGCATAACTGACCTTAAAGAGAAATTGTGATTGCCCCACTATCGCACACTCGATATACTCGAGACGATTAAGAGGCTGACGGAGATAGACGGCATCATAGCTATGCGACTCCAAACCATCTACCAAGGCCAAGATAGACTTGGCAGTCAAAATTTCCTGTTCTCCTAAAATGCTCTGTTTATTTGGAATAAAAAATGTTTTCACCATAACTGAACTCCTTTGAAATCGTTTACATATAGTATACCCTATTTTCCTGAAAGATACAGAAACAAACTTTAGATTTTTTAGTAAAAAGCATAGAAAAACAGCCCCTAAGGACTGTTTAATATTATACTGTAGCTGCTTGATCCAAGCTTTCACCGATAGCGGCTAGGCGCTCGACAACTTCAGCTTGTGTCAATTCATTTTCTGAAACATAGCGGTTACGTGGGTGAACACGGCACTCGTGTGAACATCCACGAAGGTATTTGTCTTCATTTTCTTCTGATGTCAAGATACGACGGTTACAGAATGGATTTCCACAGTTGACATAACGTTCACATGGTGTTCCATCAAACCAGTCTTTTCCTACGATAGTTGGGTTGACATGGTTAACATCTACGGCAATACGCTCGTCAAAGACGTACATTTTCCCATCCCAAAGTTCACCTTGGACTTCTGGGTCTTTACCGTAAGTTGCAATTCCTCCGTGCAATTGGCCGACATCTTTGTAGCCTTCACGGACCATCCAGCCTGAGAATTTCTCACAGCGAACACCACCTGTACAGTAAACCACGACGCGCTTGTCCATGAATTTTTCCTTGTTATCACGAACCCATTGTGGCAACTCACGGAAGTTACGGATATCTGGGCGGATAGCCCCACGGAAATGTCCTAGGTCGTACTCGTAATCATTACGTGTGTCAAGGACAACAGTATCTTCGTCAAGAAGGGCTTCTTTGAACTCTTTTGGAGACAAGTAAGCACCTGTTGTTTCAAGTGGGTTGATGTCGTTGTCAAAGTCGTTGTCTTCCAAACCAAGGTGGACAATTTCTTTCTTGTAGCGAACAAACATCTTCTTGAAGGCTTGTTCATTTTCTTCGTCAATCTTGAACCAGAGGTCTTCCATTCCTGGGAGGCTGTGAACGTAGTCCATGTATTTTTGAGTTGTTTCGTAGTCACCTGAAACTGTTCCGTTAATCCCCTCGTCAGCGACTAGGATACGACCTTTAAGGCCGATTGATTTACAGAAAGCCAAGTGGTCTGCAGCAAATTGCTCTGCATTTTCAATTGGAGTGTAAAGGTAGTAAAGTAAGACACGAATATCTTTTGCCATAAGATTTGTTCTCTTTTCTATTCTTAAATTTTCAGAATTTTTCATCTAACTATACTAGTATACCTGCTTGAGAAAGCGAATGCAATTTATTTGACTGGAAATTGTAGAAAGGTGCTTATCCCTGCACTTCATCAGTAACCATAGCGAATCGCAGATAGTTCTCTCAATTTTTTGATTTGCTCAGCTTGACTTTCTGACAAACTTAGCTTGTTATCAATCAATATGCGCGCAAGGTCAACGTTCATTTGACTCAGAATAAATGGAGTAGAGGTCCCATCGTCCTCTAATCGTCTTTTATAACTCACTAACTGATTTTTCAAGGGAGTCAGTTGAGGCGTATCCTTTATATCTTCCAATAGATGATTTATGATAGTCATGGCTTCACAACGTCTTTCGCTTCCTCCAGCAAACCATTTTAATGGTGTCATACTTATTTTCCTCCTTAAGTTGCAAAGCTATCATTCCTAACTCTCGCGCCAGTATTTACCCAAACACCCTCTGTAAAAAAGTCAGCAAAAATGGTAATGTTGCAAAAATATTATTAATCACATGCACCGCATAGGATGGATAAATGCTCTTGGTATAGCGGGTCAAACTAGCAAAGATGATGCCAGATGTTGCAAAGACGAAGATATCTAACAAACTAGGCAGGCTTGAAAAATGAGGAAGAGCAAATAAAATGGACGGAAGAAGCAAATCAAGGCCAAATCTCGAATGCTTAAAAAAGGCGTGTTGCAGTAATCCTCTATAGATTAGCTCTTCCATAAGTGGAGTCAGAAAGAACAAAGTTATATAGATACCTAGCTCAGCAAAGTTGGTCCCACTATAACCGATCAATACAGCCCAACCTTCAGCAGTTGACTGAACATGTTTAGCTGTCTGAACGTTAAAAGAGATCTGGAGCACTACCACTAATACTGTCAAAATCGAATACCAAAGCCATTTTTTTCTTGGAATGCGAAAGAGATAGCCATGGCCTGTCTTAACCAGAATCCAAATCATGACTCCGCTAAATAGCAAACTCAAGAGATTTTGAATCCAGACGAAATTGCCAATCTGGGAAGAAAATTGCCAATAATTTTGAACAATAAGCGTCAGCTGAGAAAGACAAAATACGAAAAATAGGTAAGAGAAAACTGCACTAATTTTGAATAGAAGTTGATACTTCTTCATATGAACTCTCCTTTGTAAACTCGAGACATCTCTAATATAAGCTATATTTTCCTAAATCCTTACTCCAAATCCTAAATGGTATTTGAGATTTCCTGAATGGTTAAACAGCGATAAGAAAACACAGATATCTATGCTCTCGTTTCAAAAAATCACTGCCTCCCCCAGATAAGCCTGAGGAAAACAGTGATTCAATTTTTAGGAATTAGGAATGAATACACGAAATCAATTGATCTTATGATTTTTTGTTTTTCAAGAATTCATCATATTGTTTTTGCATTTCGTTCAATACTTTATCGTAAGCACCTTCAGATTTCAATTTTTCCATCAATTCTGGAATAGCTTTATCTGGGTCTACAGTACCAGTGTTGATAGCTGTATCGAATTGTTGCATTGTGTTAGAGATTGCTGAGATTTCAGATTTCACATTGTCAGTGTTAAAGATGAATCCAAGTGCTGGAGATTCTTTAGCTTCAGCCAATTGTTTCTTAGAATCTTCGATTTGTTGGTCTGTAACGTTTTCGTTGATGTAAAGGATCCAGTTGTTACCAGTGTTCCATCCACCCATGTGAGTGTTTCCTTTGTAGCCATCAAGGACTTTAACACGGTTTTCTTTACCTGGAATTTTTTCCCAGTTCTTGCCTTCTGGACCATAAACAAGACCATTCAAGAGTTCTGGGTTAGTGTTCAAGAGGTTCAACACTTCCATTGATTTTTCTTTGTTCTTAGAGTTGTTTGAGATAACAAAGTTAGCAACTTGTGTTGTTTGGTTTTTCTTGATGAAGTTAGTGATTGGTTTGATTTGGATATCTTTATTTGCAACACGTGAAAGCAAGCTGTTACCATAGTCAGCTGGTCCTACTGTTTCTTCACGAACGAACCAAGTATCTTGTTGAAGGTCAAATGAAGTATCGCTTGTTGCTACGTCTTTTGGAATGTATCCAGCTTCATAGAATTTGTGAAGAGTCTTCAAGTGTTCTTTAAAGCGAGGCACTTCGTAACGGTTTACGATCTTAGTAGTGTCCCCTTCAAGGTCGATAACGAATGGAAGTCCGTTTGGAACTGGGTAGTCAAAGTTATCAGATGGGATGAAGTTCTTAGTAACCGCAAATGGCACTACATCTGGAGCTTTTTCTTTGATTTGTTTCAAGACTGGTTCAAGTGTTTCATATGAAGTGACACCTGAAATATCGATACCGTATTTAGCAAGAAGAGTTCCGTTGAAGGCGAAGTTTTGAGATGATGCAACGTTGGCTGCAACTGGAACTGCGTAAATTTTACCGTTAATGCTGTTACCTTTGATGTAAGCTGGGTCAAGTGCTTTATAAAGCTCTGCCCCTTCTTTCTTATACAAGTCAGTCAAGTCAGCATAGGCACCTTTTTGAGCATTTACAACATAGTTAGATGCAAAGGCGATATCGTAGTTTTCACCAGATGATGTGATAACTGACATTTTCTTATCATAGTCACCCCATCCAAGATATTGGATATCCAATTTAGCACCAACTTTTTCACCGATGATTTTGTTAGCATTTTCTAGCAATTCATCTAAGTTATCTGGTTTGTCACCGATTTGGTACATTTTGATAACAGTTTTTTCACCTGAAGCTGAGTCAGCAGCTTTTTTGCTGTTACCTGAAAGGTTTCCACAAGCAGCGAGACCAGCAGCCAAAGCGACTACGCTAGCAGATGCAAAAGCATATTTTTTCCAGTTTTTCATGACAAAAACTCCTTTTTTTTATTTTTAAACTTATAAACAATGTAATGATCTTAACTTCACGCAAGGGAAGTTTGGAAATGAGAAATGATTTTTCTCAACAAGCACTATTCTTTCACACCACCGATAGTCAAACCTTTTACAAAGTAGCGTTGGAAGAATGGATACAGAATCGCGATTGGAAGGGTTGCGACCACAACCATGGCCATACGACCTGTTTCTTTTGGAAGAGCAACTCCCAGTTGACCAGATAGGCCGACTGCTTTGGCGATGTAATCCATATTTTGTTGGATTTGCATGAGCAAATATTGCAATGGATACAAGTTGTCACTCTTGATGTAAAGAAGGGCGTTGAACCAGTCATTCCAGAAACCAAGAGCTGTTAAGAGCGTAATGGTTGCGATACCTGGTAGTGACAATGGTAAACAGATTTGGAAGAAGATCCGGGCTTCACTGGCACCATCGATACGAGCAGATTCTAGAATGGCTTCTGGAATGGTCTTCTTGAAGAAGGAACGCATCAAGATGATGTTAAATGGTGAGAGAAGCATTGGAACAATCAAGGCCCAAACAGTATCACCAAGTTGAAGTAAACGAGTTACCACGATATAGCCCGGTACCAAACCAGCATTGAACAACATACTAAGAAGGGCAAAGATTGTAAAGAATCTGCGATACTTAAAGGTTGTCCGTGAGATAGCGTAGGCATAGGTTGTTGTGATAAAAACGTTTGTGATAGTCCCCACCACTGTTACAAAGACTGAGATGAAGAGGGCTTGGAGGATTTTATCCTTAAACTGTGCCAAAAATTCAAAACCGTCTAATCCAAATTGGGATGGGAAGAAGCTATATCCATTTTGGAGGATACTCTTTTCATCTGTCACCGAAATAACGATAACGAATACAAAGGGTAGGATACAAGAGAGGGCAACCAAACCAGAAATGGTACTAAAGAAGATATCCGCTTTCTTACTGAAGGAGTGAATGCCGACATTATCAATTTTTTCTTTTTTAATTTTCTTTTCTGCCATATTCTCCTCCTTTCTAGAACAAGGCTGAGTTTGGATCAACTCGTCTTGCCAGTAAGTTTGATAGGATAACCAGAATCAAGCCAACAACTGATTGGTAGAGACCTGCTGCTGAAGCCATCCCGATATCCGCTGTCTGAGTCAAGCCATTATATACATATACGTCCAAAACATTGGTTACGTTATAAAGCTGACCAGCATTGTGGGGGATTTGGTAGAAGAGACCAAAGTCTGCACGGAAGATGTTTCCGACTGCAAGGATGGTCAATACAGTTACCAATGGTGTCAACTGCGGAATGGTTACATTGCGAATTCGTTGCCATTTGCTGGCCCCATCCACTGTCGCTGCTTCGTAGTAGGTTGGATCAATTCCCATGATTGTCGCATAGTACATGACACTGCTATATCCAAAACCTTTCCAAATACCTAGGAAAAGTAGAAGATATGGCCAGATACCCAAGTCAGCGTAGAAATTGATTTCCTTCATCCCGATAGACTCTAGGAAATGGTTGAACACACCTTTATCAATGTTTAGGAAGGCATCTGTAAAGAAACTGATGATAACCCAAGACAAAAAGTAAGGGAACAACATGGAAGTTTGGAAGATCTTAACCATTCTCTTAGAACGGAGTTCACTGAGGATGATAGCAATCCCTACAGATACAATCAAACCGATAAAGATAAAGCCGAGATTGTAGAGGACAGTATTTCGAGTGATGATAAAGGCGTCTTTTGAACTAAATAAGAATCTGAAATTATCGAGTCCGACCCATTTACTATTCACGATACTATCTATAAATCCATTACTGGTCATGTGGTAGTCTTTAAAGGCAACCACGTTCCCAAATACTGGAATGTAGAAGAATAGAATCAACCAGAGTGCCCCTGGCAAAACCATCAAGAGAAAGATCCAGTTGTCTCTCAAGGTTTTTGAAAACTTATTCATAATTTCCTCCCTTTTTTATTTTGATATCCATCTAAAAATTCCTTTTTAGACTTTTGATAACGATTACATTATTAGTATACTCCTATTTGAAGGTTTGGTTAAACTACTAATTATAGAAAAAACTCCACAAATTATTTTATGTGGAGTACTTTTTTAAGAAAGGGGTGTTTCACGGGAAACATTCTGCCCAAGGCAAGGTGTTCTTGTTTTTAAGTTGTATAAATCGTCGAAGCTGTCGCAATGGTATGCCACTGGTTGGCTGTTGTGGCTGCGAAGTCCTTATCTGCGTAAAAGTCAGTAAATGGTAGGATTTCCACTTCTAACTCGTCGATGCGGTCAAGTTGACCTGCCAGATAAGCCTCGATACGACTTTCTGCTCGTTTGATGCGTTGCAAGAGTCCACCCATGCGGATATCAACTGTGTCCAAGCCAAAGACCTTGTTTTCTTTCAGCCATTGGTGGCTAAAGAGGGCATGGAAGTGTTCGATTTGGCTTCTAAGTTTTGGTAATTCTTGTCTTGCGATTTCTTGCAGACTTTCCTTATCATCCGCTTGATAGGCTTGACGAATGCGTCGTCCCACATCCACTTTGCTACTTAAAATCTGGTTCAACTGGGCCTGAGTTTCAAAGAGGTAGGCATAGTTGCCAGCTTTTTCTTTAATGTTAGCAAGCGTCTCAGCAGCCTGAGCGAAGTGCGGTTTGTCCTGTTCAGGTGTCATGTGCTGGTCAAGTATCGGACAGAGAACATCCTGATAAAAGACATAGCGGTTGGGATTGATGCCACTGAGATTGCCTGGTAGGTCTGGTAAAAGGTTGGCTAGGTCAATCTGCATGAAATCCTCAACTGATAGACCTGTATTAGTCTTGAAGTGTGCAGACAAACGGTCTAGGTCATTGCGGTAGCTGAGTTCTGCCCAGATTTGCAAACTTGGTAGGATAGAAAACTGAGCGGTCTCGCCACCATTGTCTCCCCAACCAGTTACGATAACTTCTTTGATATCATTGGCACGACAGGCTTTATTGGCTTCAAGAGCAATGAGGCGGCTGAAATGGTTGTTGGGTGTGAAACCAATCCACTTCCAAGCTCCCCCTGCAAAGGCAAGATCATGGCTAATCTTATGATGATTGCGGAAATTGCGGTTGTATTTTTCCTCGCTATCCTGATAATAGTCCCAGTAAACCAAGGTCACACGATCTTTGAGACGGTCTAGGTAGACACGAGTTTCTTCTGGAATTTCCACATCACGGTCGTACTGGCCATCTGCTGACATAAGTTTAAAGAACATATCGCTCCACATCTGGCAGTGGAAACCATATTTGTCAGCAATATCCAGCACGCGCTCCAAGTGTTGGCACATGAGGAGACTACGATCCACAACACCGTTCAGAATCAAGTAGCGTCCCAAACCAACCAAGTGGGCTTCGTCCATCCCAATATTGACCTTGCGAGTCTTCAGTTTAGATAGGGTAGCAAACATGCCATCAATCAGGTCATAAACCTTTTCTTCGCCGATAAGAAGAATATCCTCCACATCACGGAGCTCCTGGACTTCTTTGACACCCCATTTGACAAAGGCTGACAAGTGAGCCAAGGTCTGGATACATGGCACAAAGGTCATGTCAAACTGCTGGGCATAGGCTTCGATCTCCTGCAACTCCTCAGCCGAGTAGGCTCCACGGAAATAGCCAAAATAAGGCTGCCCCTCAATCTGGTAGGTGTCTTCCATGTAAAGCTCAAAGGTTGAGTAGCCCATGAGAGCCAAGACCTCAATCATCTGCTTGGCAGAAGCCACATTCAGCACCGCATTTCGAGAACAGTCTGCCATATAAGCCAAATCTTCATAAGCTGCTTGTTCCTCAATCTCTACCTTGTCACCTTCTGCTAGGGATGTTGCCAACAGGGACAAGGCACGATAAAGTTGGTGAGGTTTGCGGTAAGTTAGTTGATAGTGGCCACCCTCACCCTTGATAGAGATAGAGGCTTGGTCAGACTGAGCGACAGCTACCTCTACATCTGGTAGAAAAATGTGTTTTTTTAATACTTCAATAGCTTGCGCTTGTTTGTCACTAATTCCTGTAAATCTTACCATTGGTTTTCCTCCTGTAGCCAGTTGACAAGGGCACCGTAGAGATTGGCATCTGCGTGATAGGTGCAGGCCTGGATAACAGGTGCGACTGTGTATTCTTCGTAGGTATCGACAAAATAATCAACAGCCTTCTTGACACCTTGAATAAAATCTGGATTTTGACTGATAGAGCCTCCCAGGCTGATGACATCTGGATCAATAAGATATTGGATATTGAGCAAGCCTTGCGCCATATTACGATTCATGCGCTCGATAGCTTCTTGACAAAGGGTATTTCCTGCTTCGGCCTCTTGGTAAATCTTGCGACCGTCCCAATCAGTCTGACCAGATTTTTCAATCACGTAGCGTACCATATTCCCAGTTGACGCTAGTTGCGACCAGTTGTTGAGCTTTTCAGCAGGGGCAAGGGTGGTCATGTAGCCAAATTCTCCACCCAGGCCATGGCGACCTCGATGAAGTCTACCATTGATAATCATGGCTCCGCCAATCCCTGTCCCAATCACGACACAGGCTGCATTTTCAAATTCTGGATGAGCCAGTAATTCACTGAGTCCAACGCAGTTGGCATCATTTTCCAGATGGACAGGAATCTGATAAGAGCTAAGCGCCTCATACCAAGAAAATCCGTGGATGTAGGGCACGGCACTGAAGCCATCAATCACACCTTTCTCTTGATTGACCGCGCCTGGAACGCTCATAGCAATTCCGCTATAATCCTGTTCTGACAAGCGTTGATCTAGCCAAGCTAGTAAGTCCTCCAAACTTTCTGGCGTTGGAATGCTTGTCTTATTCAGTATTTTCCCATCAGGAGTCAGACTGGCAAACTTAATCCCAGTCCCTCCGATATCAATCGTTGCAATGGTCATTGTTTTTTACCATAAAAAGGGGCGAATCAGCAATTAATTCTTACCTTTTCGCCCCTCCTTTCTCTTTATGTTTACTTGTTGAAATTAAATTTCTTCTTTTTTGATGAATTCTGTACGAATCTCTTGTGGTGAAATGAGGCCTCTATGAACTGGGTATGGTCGTTCAAGTAGGTCAAGGAAGAGATGTTGACTTTCCGGTACACGTACATTTTCACTACACATATTGTAGTAACGAAGAACATAGCCTTCTTCATTTTCAGCTACCTTAAAGGCTGTTGGACAGATTTGCGGTATGCTGAGAACAGAATGGCTCAAGAGGCTACCAGTCGCAGCCACGCTTCCTTCCTGTCTAGCAAGCTGAAGGCTGGTAAATGGTGTCTGCAAGGCTTTAGCACGACGATAGGCTGAGAAGCGTTCTTGGGCTTGGTGGCATTCAAGCGCAAATTCGACTTCAAACTCACGCAAGCATTGTGCTTCTGGTGTTGGGAAGTAACCCCAGTCACCTAGCTCACCTGACGCACGCAGAATGGTCACTGCAATAGTGTCGTCTCCAAGGATTTCGTATTCATTCAATCCCTTATTGGATACAGTCACCCCTTTTTCATCGTCATACAGACTGACAAAGGCCTGTTGGTGTTGAGGATTTTCAGGATTTTCCCATGAAGCAGCTGGTTTGTTTGGTCGTGTTACCACCTCATAGATGCTTTCAGAATCATTGCTTGGACGCGTGTTATGAGTCTTGACCAAGAGACGGATACGGTGGTCTTTGGCAGTGTTAGTAAAGCGAGTCTTGCAACGGATTTGTGGATTATCAACGAAGATAGTCATCTCAGTTTCAAGAGGAATGCTTGTCAATTCTTCTGAACGTCCAGCCTCACGCTTCATAAACTCGATGATACCTTTTTGCTCTTCTTCTAGCTTTTCATCGGCACTGACAGGCACTGTCAATTCATGTTTGAGCAAAATCTTAGCGTAGCGAGCTGTGTTTTCCAAGACCTCATATCCCTTAAGCTCTGCATAGATTGGCTCTGTTCCTTTTGGTTGGAAATAGATATACTCGTTTCCGATGTCACCACGGTCTTCGAAGCGGATAAAGTCTTCGTAGGCTTCGTGAGTTGTCTTGTCATAGACTGTGATGTTGTCATCCACACTCACCGTTACAAATGGCGTATCAATCACTCCGTTTTGGTAAATACCGTCGCGGTGTTCTTGTTCTCCTTCCAGCAATTGGAAAGTTGTCCAAGAAAGTGGCGCTAGGTGAACTGGAATGGTCACGCGCACTTGTCGAGCGATACGAGCTTGGCGGAACTTGTCTTTTGGTAAATCATACTCAAAATTAGCTCCGAGATCTTCGATTTTAGCCTCTACAGGACGACCATCCAAGTCCTCCACACAGTAACTTGGCAAGGTAAGAGTAGCCATCTTCTTGTAGCCTTCTGTTGGGTGCAATTCCTTGAAATCACAAGTCCCCACATCAATCACTGTGCTGACAGTATCGACCTTATCATGCAAGCCTGTGTTAATAACAGTAAAGAGATAATCGCTTTGAGCCTTAGACGTAGCTATTTTACCCTTCCACTCATTAAGAAGATTGCTCTTAACAAAGGTTCCTACTTGGTTGACCTTGGCAAAACGAGTTTCCATCTCGCGGTGAACTTCGTCCACGCTACAGCCACAGATGCTATCATGCGGCGCATTTTGCAAAAGAGTTTTCCAAGCATAGGTCAACTGATCCTTGTGGTTATGACCCCCAGTGATAATAGTCAAGGGTTCTACAACTTGCTCTAGGAGGTTGCTATTTTCTTGGAAGGATTGTTTGAGATAAATACGAGATGAAGAAGTGTTGGCAAGTGTGTACCAGCCGTCTGTTTCCTGACTGGTCAACTCACCTGTAACTGTTGATAATTGCTCTGGTAGGGCACTTTCCACGGCTTGGACATACTCATCAAAAGAACTATGAACAAAGGTTACATCTGGGAAGAGTTCATTTGCCACACGAATGGCTTCACTCAAATTTTTCTGGACAGGCTGATGGTCACAGCCGTTCATCATCAACCACTGATTGGTCGAAGCATAGTCACGTACGTCTGCCAGTTTTTGTTTCCAGAAGGTCAAGGCCTCGTCTTTATCAACTGGAATTTCATTCCCATTACTGTACCAGTTGGCAAAGAGGATCCCGAGGACACGACTTCCGTCCGCACCCTGCCAGTACATTTCTGAAAACTGAGAAGTAAACTGCTCATCTTCGAGGACTTGGTTATCAAATCCAATCGGCTTCACACCACGACCAAAAGCGGCCACGTGAATGCCTGATTTTTGAAGGATTTGAGGCGCTTGCCCCATATTTCCAAAGGTATCTGGGAAGTAACCAATCTGGGTTGATTTGCCCCATTTTTCACATTCTGCTTGACCAATCAATGTATTGCGGACATTGGCTTCACTTGAAATCAAGTAATCATCCTGCAAGATGTAAAAAGGACCAATTTTAAGTTTGCCTTCGTCGATGTATCGTTGGACTTTGTCGCGATTTTCAGGGCGAATCTCCAAGTAGTCATCAAGGACAATAGTTTGACCATCCAAGTGGAAGCTCTTGAACTCAGGGTCATTTTCAAAGAGATCAAAGAGATTGTCAAATAATTCCACCAACTGCATACGGTGGCTTTCAAAAGGCAAGTACCACTCACGATCCCAGTGACTATGTGAGATAATATGTACGACAACATTTTCCATGAAGTAAAACCTCATTCTAAATTTAAATTTTTATTGTTAACGTTTTAAATGTAAATTTATGATTCTTTCCAAGAATCAGTTGCGCTAAAGCATGTTCCTTAGCGGATATCCAAGTAATCCAAGACCAATTCACAGAACATCATGTTAGCCCAAGAGAACCATTCACGAGAGTAGAGAGTTGGGTCGTCCACGTGGAAGCTTTCGTGCATGACACCTGTACCACCATCGCAAGCAACCAGCTGAGCCAGCAAGAATTTCTTCTCTGCCTTATCTCTTGTTGTCAAGCCTTGGATAGAAAGAGCAATTGGCCAGATATAGCGATAGAAGGTATGAGAACTTCCGAGCCCACTAGCGTATTCTCCTTGGTAGAAATATGGATTTTCCGGGCTCAGAATAGTCCGACGAGTGGCTTGATAGACTTCGTCGTTGATATCGCAGTAGCCCAGATAAGGCGCAGCCAACAAACTTGGTACGTTTGGATCATCCATGATGCTGGCATTTCCTAGGCCATCCACTTCAAAGGCATAAATCTTTTCGCCCTTGCTGTTGGTTGTGTAGGCGTAGTTTTCGATTCCTTCTTGGATTTCAGCCTGAAGACGTTTAGCATCTGTGATAATGCTCGAGCTATCAGCTAGGTCTAATGCTGCGAAGATCTCTTGCACATAACCCAAAACTACTACAGCAAACATATTTGACGGAATCAAGTAACTATACTGGCAACAGTCATCACTCGGACGAAAAGCTGACCAGGTCATGCCTGTCACTGCAAAATCAGGGCCAAAGCCATCATTTACCAAGGTATCTTCCTTGCGGTCCGTATCTCGGACAAAACGATAAGGAGAGTTCTTGTGGTCTTGTTCCACCGTCCAAAGATGGAGAATTTCCTTAGTCGCTGCGACAAAAGTCTCATCAAACTGACTAGTCTCGCCAGTCTCTTTCCAGAGGAGATAAGCCAGCTGCAAAGGATAGCAAAGCGAGTCCACCTCATACTTGCGTTCCCAAATCCAGCCATTAAGGTCGGTATGGTCTGTCTCGTGGTGCCCCTTCCAGTTCTCCTCAATGTTAAAGGAATTGGCATAAGGATCCTTGAGCACCAAGGTCATCTGACGTTTGACCAAACCTGCAATGGTCTGACACAGGAGGGCATCTCTTTTAGCCACATGCAGGTAGGGTCTGAGTTGGGCTGTCGAATCTCGAAGCCACATAGCAGGAATATCCCCAGTCAAGACAAAGGTTGAACCATCTTCTAGGATTTCAACCGTATTGTCCAAGGTGTCTGTGTAGCAACGCTCGAAAACATCCACCCACTCTGGATGGTCCTTAGCCCGCTCTGCCACTTCATCTAGCCATTCTCTAACAATTTCTTTTGAATAAATCATCGTGCAGTATCCTCTTTCAAACAAGTTTCATTTTCAGTATATAGCTTTTGAGACAGAAAATACATACACAAATGATAGTCATTTTTCTACAAAATAGTTATCTTTGAAACTCCTTTTCTATAGGTTATATTTTTCTGATATAATGTAGAAAAACAGCTAAAGGAAAGACTATGAAACCACTACTTGAAACCATCGATACCCGCTTTGGAACTGCCAGCAAGCATGCCTTTTCTCGGGGAAATACCCTGCCATACACAGGCGTGCCTTTTGGGATGAATTACTTTGTACCCCAGACCAGTGACCAGGAGGGCTCTTGGTTTTTCGATCCGCATCTGCCTATCTTTCAGGGGATTCGACTAACCCACCAACCAAGTCCTTGGATTGGGGACTACTCTTGGATCCTTCTGACACCTGTCACAGGTCAACTGGGTGGAGACAGCCTCTTTCACCGCCAGTCTTCCTATGACATAGATAAGACCTCTTTCAAACCTCATTATCTGAAGATTTTCTCCCTGCGCTATCAGATTGAAAGCCAGCTCACACCGACTTGCTACGGTGCTTCTATTCGTTTGGAACAAAAGCAAGGCAAAGCCCTCTCCCTCTATCTTCACGCAGCAGATGAACTGACAGTAGAACAAGTAGATAAGCGAACTCTTGCCCTGCGACAAGAAGGTAAAACTGAAACCAACAAAAATCCACTAACTATGTTCACTGCCCTGCAAATGAATACGGATATTCTTGCTATCATCCAAGAAGGCGAAGACTGGCGAATCGACTTAGCAAGTAGTCAAACCGAGATTCAGCTAGCGACTTCTTTCATCTCTCCTTCTCAAGCACTGCTTAATCTACCTAAAGAAGATTTTGATAACTGTAAATCAAGTGCCCAAGCGGACTGGGAAAATCTCCTCCATCGTTTTGATGTTATAAAGACAGGAGAGGCTGACCGGACCTTCTTTGATCACTGTCTCTACAGACTCTTCCTCTTTCCTCAGACTTTTTATGAGGTTGATGAATCAGGACAAGCCATCCACATAGATTTGGCTACTGGAACTGTCAAGCCTGGTGTCCTCTTCAGCAACAATGGTTTCTGGGATACCTTCCGCACCACCTTCCCCCTCTTTGCTCTTATCATACCAGAACACTACCACCGCTTCTTAGAAGGATTTCTCAATAACTACCGCGATACTGGTTTCCTTCCAAAATGGCTGGCTCCAGATGAACGTGGCATGATGCCAGGTACCCTGCTAGATGGCATTATCGCAGATAGCGCCTGCAAGGACATGGCCCCCGACCTAGAAGAAGAACTCCTCCAAGCCATGCTTGAAACAGCCTGCAAGTCCGACCCTCTCGGCATCAATGGTCGTCACGGATTAGCCCAATACCAAGAACTAGGCTACCTCTCTACCGACCACCACGAAAGCGTCAGCCACACCCTAGACTATGCCTATAGCGACTTTTGTATCGCCAGCTGTGCCGAAAAACTTGGTAAGAATGACATCGCGGAAACTTATAGAACTGCGTCACAAAATTACCGCCATCTATTTGATGCTGAGACAGGTTACATGCGAGCGCGAGACAATCAAGGAAACTTCCGTCCTGACTTCTCTCCCTATAGTTGGGGACGAGACTACGCTGAATGCTCTGCCATCCAAGCGACTTTAGGCGTCCTCCAAGACATCCCAGACTTAATCCAACTTATAGGTGGAAAAGAAGCCTTTAGCAACTATCTTTTGAAAGCCTGTCAAGATGCTCCCCTCTTTGAGACAACAGGCTATGGTTACGAGATTCACGAAATGAGCGAAATGGCTACTGCTCCTTTTGGACAACTCGCCATTTCCAACCAGCCAAGCTTCCACATTCCTTATCTCTTCCGTTACAGCGATTACCCTGACTACACTGCTCTTCTCATCAAGACGCTCCGTCAGAAAGCTTTTCACCCAAGTTGGGAAGCCTATCCTGGCGATGAAGACAATGGCAGTCTCTCAGCCTGGTACATCTGGTCAGCTCTCGGTTTTTATCCGACCTGTCCAGGAAAACCAAGCTATGACCTCGGAATCCCTCTCTTTGACCATCTCCGAGTCTATCTTGCCAAAGAAGATAAATGGCTAGATATTCATGCTGAGCAAAACCACAGCCATTTCAACTTTGTAAAAGAATGCCGATTGAACAAGGCACCAGTATCTAGCATTCAACACCAAGCCCTCTTAAAAGCTGAACAACTAACCTTTACACTTAGCTGGTTACCAAGTCACTAGCTAGTAGACAAAAGAACCTTTGTATCATGCAAAGGCTCTTTTATTTTATGAAACTTGTACTTGAAGTTGATCAACCAGTTGTCCATCAACAGTCAGATTCAGATAGAAATCCAAGGTCTTGTCAGCAGCAAAGTGCAGAGTTGGTAGACACAAATCTTTTTTGCTTTCCCCTGCTTGGAATTGAAGGACTTGAATCTCGTCCTGATAGGCGACACCATGGACACCTGTCCCTGGTTGAATCGAAATCTTAGCCTCTAAAGGAGTATTACTTTCGCTACGTTCAATCCTAAAATGAAGAGTCTCTCCCTTTGTCACAGCTAGACTTTTTTCTGCAAATGCTAGCCCCTGAACAACTTCTGTTTTTGATAAGCTAGGAGTTTTATAGAGTGAAATCTTTGTCAATACAGGTAAATCCTGTGACTCTGTAATCATCACGCGCACCTTCTGTGCCTCTACTAGCGAACCTCGCAAGAGGCGCTTATAACCAACTGTAAAGCCTGTACCAAATTCTTGCCAGACACCGTCCACCTCTACTTGCACATAAAAACCAGCGATTCGTTGCCCTAGCTTCAAATCTTCTCTTAACTCAATTACATCAAAAGTTTTAGGAGATCCTAAGTCTAGTTCTAACTGGATAGGCAAGCCTACATCGCTTGCCCAAGAGCTTGTCTCAAGACCATCTGTCAGATGGCGACAATCAAAGTCTGCGGAAAGAGCTGGACCAGATACCTCAGCTCCCAGAGCCAAATCTTCTTTATAGAGCTCATTGCGATAGGTCGCAAATTCATAAAGTCGTTCAATATCCTTTGCATCAAAGAGCCCAGCTTGATTCGGCGGAATATTAAGCAAGAGTGGAGTTCCCCGACCCACCGAGTGAAAGTAGATTTCCACCAACTCCTCAAGAGACTTAGGATCCTGCTCTTCATGGTAAAACCAACCCGGCCGAATAGAAACATCTGCCTCACCGATTGAAAAAATAGTGCCTGAAGAATCTCCATGCTGAAGATAATCCAGCGCTGCTTCTGTTCCTAGTTTGTCAGGATTCACCTTTTGCCACAGGGGATCACCTGCATACCCTCGTTCATTGCCAATCCAGCGTATACTGGTGCCTTCTGTTGAAAAAATTAAGCAATCGCCCTGCAGGTCACGAATGGTTTCAAACCATTTTTCAAATTCATAATTGACCTTTTGAGCGCCCTCTCCTCTGGCACCATCCATCCAGACCTCAGCAAATTTTCCTGCATTGCCATAGGCAGGATTTGATAAGATTTCCTTCAACTGTGCCAGATAATAGGCATTATAGTCCGCTTCTCGCTCCACATGATAGAGAGGACTATGGGCATCCCACGGCGATAGGTAGACCCCCATGTCCATATCAAACTCTGTGGCAGCTTGGGATACTTCAAGGAGCAAATCCCCCTCTCCACTCCTCCAAGGACTGGCCTTGACCGAATAATCTGTGTGAACTGTCGGATAGAGGACAAAACCATCGTGGTGTTTGACCACCAAAATCAACTTTTTAAAGCCCGTTTCTTTGAGTACACGAACCCACTCACGCGCGTCTAACCTTGTCGGGTTAAATCGTTCAGGATTCTCCTGACCTGTCCCCCATTCCTGGTCATAAAAGGTATTGGGCCCAAAATGGATAAAGGCTGCTAGTTCATCCTCTAAATAAGCTAGCTGGGCCTGACTAGGCAAGGGGCCATGCGGTTTTATCTCTCTTACCATATTACTTCCTATCTACATTTTTCTTTACTTTTTTTGCATACACTTGCAATTCTGTTAACGCTAGTGGATTTACCAAGTTTTCAAATCGAAGACGAAGGGCATAGGTTTCCACCTTGTCAAATTCAAAACGAAGCTCCTCATCCTTATCACTTGAAACTTTTCTAATAGCTGATACAGGTCGCCAATTCTCCTCTTGTTTGAGCAGGGAATCCTTATCTAAATGATTTGGAGTCCGAGGCAAGGCAGGCTCATTCCCTACATAATAGTCGATATAGGTCGGATCAACAGCCAAATAGTCTTGATTCTCAACATAATATAAGGTCAGGTTATCCACAAATCGCGGTTTTAAAATCCCTGCATCTCCAAAAAGAATGCCCACGCTGGCTTGCTCTGACTTGGTAATCCAAGTATTGGCTGTCGATTTTTTCCGAGCAATGACCTTGTCATTGAGGTAAGAGGCTGGGTGATTTGGCTCTGAGTGAGAAGCAAAGACCAGAGGCAGGTTGGACCCTGTCCACTGATTGGAAATAACTTCCCCATCTACACTGGCATCTGTCACATGAATGGTGACTATTGCTGGCAACTCACAGCCCGATACTTGCCCTGTGAGCACACATTCTCCTACCTGAGCATAGACTTGAGGATCGACTTCATCCCAAGTCACCTTGGCCGTATCTCGTCTGCCATCTGATAAGACTAGCTTGACTCGGTCTGGTAAGTGTGGGGCTTCCTTGACAAGCGTCCAAACCCTTTCAGGCTCAATAGCACAAATCCCTTGGACACAAACCTGAGCAGAAGCCTTTAAATCCAGACCTTCTAGCTGACCAGATACCGTAAACTCATGAAATCTTGCCAAAGCTTGCTCAGGAATCTCCTCCCAAGCAACCTTGACTCGTTTTGCACCGCCTGACTCATAGTCCATCAAAACTGAAGATGGCAGCTGTGGATAAGTCCCCCTATCTGTATACAAGCGAAGTGGTCGTACAGAAACCGCCTGCCCTAGTGAGGTATTTTCTGCAACCTGCAAATGAGTTTGATAGGTCTTCCCTTGATAAATGGCGCGAATAGCCAAGTCCCCTGCAGACAAGCAATGAAGCACTCCCTGCTTGATAATGGCGTGGGCACTGCCACTCATCTCCCAAATCACTTCACTATTCCCCACCTTGTTCACAGGGTTATCCACAGTTTGTGGATAAAGTCCAATAGATGGGGAAGACCCTTCTTGTAATCCTGCCTGCTTGTCCACTCGAATCTCAAACAAGCGCTGATTTTTTACTGGCTTGCAATCAAAAGCCTCTCCCACTAAGATATCAAAACTTGCTGGCTCTAGCCCTCTGGCACTGGCCTTTACTCTGACTAGACCCACCTGCTCCAAGCTCTGAACTAAGAGGACACCTCTGCCATGAAAGGCTTTCCGCTTAAACTGACCATTTTTCTGGGCTTGATAACGTTCACGACTGGCCTGCCTGCCATTATCCACTCCTACAATACGAGCAGGGCCTTCAATTTCAAAATGAAGCTGATTGGAAGCAGTCGGCACCCAATTTCCATCCTTGTCCAATACATCAAAATAGAGATAGAGGAGGTCTTGCCCATCTGGCTCCAGTTTTGTTTTCTCGGCATGTAACCCGATTTTAGCTGGCTTACCTGCAGTCACCACCCTATCTTCTGCCACAATCTGACCTTGACGGTCATAGGCTACAGCACGCAATTCTCCTGGTTGATAAGGCAAACGCCATTCGAGATAAAGTTGGTCAGAACTTGCTCCCTCTTGGTATTTTCTACCATCTGAAGTCCATTTTCCCTGAAAAGTCTTTCTGCCTTGGGATTTTCCATTTAGAAATAGCTCTACTGAACCAGCATTTGAATACACTCGAACAGGGATATCCCCATACTTATCCACAACTTGTTGATAACTCTTGTGAATTTCCCAATTCCAGTGAGGTAAGATATGAATCATGTGATGCTGATCTAGGTCCAACCACTGACTTTGATAGAGATAATAGTCATTTTTAGGAATCCCTGCCGTGTCCACGATCCCAAAATAGGAACTCTTGACAGGTGTATCATTTTGATTGTGCCAAGGAGTTGGCTCACCGATATAGTCCACTCCTGTCCAGATAAACTGACCGGCATAGTCTAGCCGATTTCGATCTGCTATCCAAGAAGCCGTCGCTGTCTTCCCCCAAGGAACCCGATCATTGCCATAATCCGACTGTTCAAAATTCCGCAAGCGGCGATTATCCCCAACCCATTCCTTATCTGGGCGAAAATAGCTGTCACGCGTCCTTGTAGCCGATGAGGTTTCAGATCCGTAAAGTCGCCACTTGGGATGTCTTTTGCGAATCCCATCAATATTGTCTTCTGAGTAATTCAAACCCACTACATCCAACAAATCAGCAATCTTTTCATGACCTCCAGACCCATCGCCAAAGCGGAATTGATCCATTCCCATGGTCACAAAACGACTATCATCCACTTCCTTGACCCTTCCTAGCAAGCGTTTGATAGTCTTCAATGAATGAGCATCGCCATTTGCTTCACTGACTTCATTTCCCAAGGACCACATAAAGATAGCTGGATTGTTCTTACCACGTTCAATCATAGTGCGCAAATCATAATCTGACCAGAAATCGCCTGCTTTCGCTTCTGGATGAGTTGCTTCTTCCTCAAAAAAACGACCATAATCATATTCTTTCTTGCCTCCATACCAGGTATCAAAGGCTTCTTCTTGGATAAGTAAGCCCATTTTGGCAGCCACATCCAGCAAAATACTACTAGCTGGATTATGGGTGATTCGAATAGCATTGACCCCCATTTCCTTCATCTGGCGCAAGCGTCTCTCGGCAGCTGACCTGTTTTCCACAGTTCCCAGTGCTCCATAGTCATGGTGGAGACAAACCCCATGAATCTTCAACCAGCGACCATTGAGAAAGAAGCCCTTATCCGCTTGCCAATCCATATAACGGTAACCAAAAGTCTCCTCTTCTTCATCAACCAAAATGCCATTTTTGTAGAGGCGAGTCTTCAATTGATAGAGACGAGGGTGGTCAATATCCCAAAGCAAGGGGTGAAAAATTGATATGGCTTGTTTGAAAGAATATTTGTCCCCAGACTCAATTACTAGAGAGTCTGTCGCCTGCCAGTCTGAAACCTGTTGTCCATCATACCAGATACTCTGCTCCAAATACACCGACACGGACTGAGGTCCATCATTTGAAACCTTACTTGTAAGCTGAGTTTCCACCCATCCATCTCTTTGTTCCTTTAGCTTGGGACTTTCTATCTTAATCCCATATAAATCCAGATGCACCGAATCTGTAATCAACAATCTCACTTCTCGGTAAATACCGCTACCAGAATACCAACGACTGCTAGGTTGCTGATTTTCCACAAAAACCGCAAGCTGGTTGGCCGTCCCATCATTTCTTAGATAAGGCGTGATATCATAAGAAAAAGGTGTGTAGCCATTTGGATAATAACCCAGCACTTGCCCGTTGATATAAACTTGGGCATTCATGTAAACTCCATCAAACAACAAACGCACCGATACAAGACTGACATCTTCTTCCAAGTAAAACTGCGTCCGGTACCAAGCCTGACCCCCATTTAGCTGACCACCCTCATTTTGCGCTGGCGAATACTGGTCAAAATCATTGTAAATACTCCAGTCGTGTGGCACTTGAATAGCCTGCCAATTTTCCCTCTGAAAATCTGGTGCCAAGGCATCTTCTTTCCCCACTTCCTGGCTAAAAAACCAGTGATTTCGTAAAACTTCTTCTCTTCTCATACAAGCATTCCTCTTTAAACGACTCGATTTACTTGACTATAGCACAAAACAAAAGCGCTTTCAACACTTCCTCCATCACTCCCTAAATACTCAGAAAAGATTCTATAATTTGTAGAGGAGAATTTTAGTTCCCAAGCCCACGATCGTAAAACAAAAAGAGCCTGAAACCAAGCTCTTTAGTCTATTATTTCTTCTCAGCGCGAAGGGCTGACAAGATTTGTGTACGGATATCATCCACACCATTTGGCGTATTTGGTAAAAAGATGGTTTGATTTCCTTTAGAGGCAAAGGTATTCAAGGTATCCAAATACTGGTTGGTCAAAAGAATGGACATGATTTGCTCTTCTGTCATACCAACATTGGCTTCCTTGAGTTCGGTGATAGACTCTGCCAATCCATCCACAATCGCCTTACGTTGTTGGGCAATCCCCACACCATGAAGACGGTCTTTTTCTGCTTCTGCTTCAGCTGCAGTGACGATTTTAATCTTGTCTGCTTCCGCCAATTCTTGCGCTGCGACCCGCTTACGTTGCGCCGCATTGATTTCATTCATGGATTGCTTGACTTCTGCATCTGGTTCAACCTTGGTTATCAAGGTTTTCACGATAATATAACCATAAGTAGTCATTTCTTCTGCTACTTGGTGTTGGACTTCAAGGGCAATCTCATCTTTTTTCTCAAACAATTCATCCAAGGTTAATTTTGGAACAGAAGAGCGAAGAGCGTCTTCGATATAAGATTTAATCTGAGATTCTGGACGCATGAGTTTATAGTAGGCATCTGTCACGCTCTGCTCATTGACACGGTACTGAGTCGCTACATTCATCATAACGAACACATTGTCCTTGGTCTTAGTCTCAACCACAATATCGCTTTGCAACAAGCGCAACTGAATCCGCGCTGCAATCGAGTCAATCCCAAAAGGCAAGCGAATATGAATACCGCTATTGGCAACCTTTTGGTATTTCCCAAAGCGTTCAATAATCGCCACCGACTGCTGACGAACCACATAAACTGTACTCAGTGTGACTATCACCAATAGGAGCACACAAACCACCACAAAAATCATCAAAAATGTTGCCATTATCGTGACCTCCATCATTATTTTCCTGTATTATAGCACATTTAAAGAAGGCTGTGCAGTTTTTACTGCGATTTTTAAAAATAAAATGTTAACCATCTATTTTGTAACTAAAAAGGATAGCCTCATACAAAGCTATCCTTTGATTCTCATCAATGTGCCAACATTTCTTGGGCGATTTCTTGGCCAGATAGGTTATCTGGGTAGTAGGTTGGCCAGTTATCCATTTCTTCAAAGAGGGCTTCTTGGCTTGCGCCTCCAAAGAAGATATGGAAATGTTCTGCCTTAACTGGGGCGATATTATGGTCACTAAACTGAACATACTTGAATTGTCCAGCGTCTGCATCTGTGGCTTCAAAGAGGAAGCGCACGCCACGATTGCCTTTCTTGTAAGTTAAGATTTTCTTACCGACATACTTGTAGGTGAATTTCTTACTTTGTCCACCTTGAACAAATTCCATAGTGTTATCAGTGATATTAATCTTAGTCACATCTGTCTGATAGCCTTTTGTATAGTAGGCCTTGTACTCAGCCTGAGTCATCTTACCAGTCAACTTAGCCTTGTAGTCAAAAACCTGATCAAAAGTTCCATCTTCAAGGAAAGGATAAACTGATTGCCAGTTACCTGCATAGTCACTCAAGGTGCGATCCTTGACAGCTGCATCCTCAAAGTAACCATTTTGGACTGTCTTGGTATCCTCTGCCTTTTCAGGCTCAATTGCTGGGCCTTCTTGGTCCGTTGTTTGTTTCAGAGCCTTGAGATTTTTCTCCATAACGGAGATGTAGTTTTCGCCAGCCTTGGTATCTTCTTCTGTCAGACTTTCTAAAGGATTAAGGACATCTGTTTTGACACCTGCCTCTTTTGAAAGTGTGTTAGCAAGGGCTTGTGAAGCATTTTCTTCAAAGTAGATATAGGCAATTTTATTTTTCTTGACGTACTCTGTCAATTCTGCCAAGCGAGCAGCTGATGGCTCTGCATCTGGAGAAAGGCCTGAGATTGCGACTTGCTTGAGTCCATAGTCCAAGGCAAGGTAGTTAAAGGCTGCGTGTTGAGTCACAAAGCTCTTTTGTTTAGCTTGAGACAAGCCTTCTGCATAAGCCTTATCCAAGGCTTGTAATTTTTCGATATAGGCAGCAGCATTCTTCTCAAAGGTCTCTTTTTTATCAGGATAATCTGCTGACAAGCTATCACGGATGTGCTCAACAAGTTTGATGGCACGAACTGGGGATAACCAAACATGGGGATCGTACTCATGGTGATGGCCTTCTTCTCCATGGTCATGGTCTCCCTCTTCTTCCTCACCACCTGGCAAGAGCAACATATCGCCTGTCGCCTTGATGGTTTTGACCTTTTTCTTATCCAAGGTATCTAGTAATTTAGGAACCCATGTTTCCATGTTTTCATTTTCATAAACGAAGGTATCTGCATCTTGGATTTTAGCAACTGCCTTGGCAGACGGTTCATATTCATGGGGTTCTGTCCCAGCACCGATGAGGAGTTCTACATTAGCAGTATCTCCTGCGACTTGCTTGGTAAATTCATAGACAGGGTAAAAGGTTGTCACAATATTTAGTTTGCCATCTGCCTGCTTTTGATTGGAACAAGCCACTAAAAACAAGGCACATAGACTGGCAAACAATAAGCTAATTTTTTTCACGTTAGTCTCCTATTTGATAAAACGTCTTACTAAACTGATCAGTAAAAAGACAGTTACAAAAATAATGGTAATACTTGCACTTGCAGGTGTTTCTGCATAGTAGGAAATGTAAAGTCCTGCTACCATTCCCAAAAATCCAATAGCACTGGCAAGCAGCATAACCGATTTAAAGTTTTTCCCTAGACGAAGGGCAATACTGGCTGGCAAGACCATAATGGTCGATACCAGAAGAGCTCCCGCAGCTGGAATCATAAGGGCAATGGCCACCCCCGTCACCATGTTAAAAAGAATGGACATGGTACGAACTGGCAAGCCATCCACAAAGGCCGTATCCTCATCAAAGGTCAAAATGTACATCGGACGAAGGAAGAGGAAGGTCAAAATCAAAACAACCGCCGCAATGACAAAGAGGGAAATAACCTGCTCTTCGCTGATAGTCACGATTGAACCAAAAAGATACTGGTCCAAACTCATAGAACTCGAGCTTTTACCCTTGCTCATGACAATCAGAGAAACAGCCAGACCCGTTGACATGAGGATAGCTGTCCCGATTTCCATAAAGCTCTTGTAAACCGTACGGAGATACTCCAGAAAGACCGCCGCAATCAAGACAATAGCAATAGTGGAAATAGTTGGCGAAATCCCCAGAACCAGACCAAAGGCTACACCCGAAAGCGAGACGTGGCTGAGGGTATCACTCATCAAACTCTGACGGCGCAAGATAAGGAAGGTCCCCAATACCGGCGAGAAAAGACTCATGGCAATAACGGCCAGAAAGGCACGTTGCATAAAGTCATAAGATAACAAACTAAGCATGGCCCACCTCCTGATCATTCTCATGAACATTGAAACAACGCCATGGCGAGTCTTGGTTACGGACTAGATGAATATTGCGATCCGCATAATCCTTAACTTCTTCAGGGTCATGGGTAATCATCAAAACAGCCTTGCCATGATGATGGGCGCTGTGGTGCATGAGTTCGTAAAATTCATTTTTACTTCCTGCATCCATTCCTGTTGTCGGCTCATCTAGGATAAACACATCCGGGTCAGAAGCAAACATACGCGCAATCACCGCTCGCTGCTTTTGCCCTCCAGAAAGAGACCCCAAGCGTTTGTCTCGGTGTTCCCACATGCCAACTGAATCCAGACTAGCCTTGATATGCTCCTCATCATGAGCATTCAAGCGACGGAACCAGCCTTTTCGTGGATAACGACCCGACTTGACAAATTCGTAAACCGTACTTGGAAAACCCGCATTAAAACTGGCAATCTGTTGAGGAAGGTAGGCTATTCTCAATTTCTTACCCTGTGTATTTGTCTTTGAAATGGTCACCTTACCAATGCGTGGCTGAAGGATTCCAAGACTGGCCTTGATCAGTGTCGTCTTAGCTGCCCCATTCTCCCCCGTCAAGGTAACAAATTCCCCACTATCAACACTATAATTGATATGTTCAAGAACGGGCTCCTTATCATAATAGAAGGATAAATCCTCTACCGTAATATATCTCATTATTTGATTTCTCCTACTAAAGCAGTCAAAAACCGCTGGATCACTTTTTGTTCATTTGGAGTAAACTGAGTCGCCACTTGTTCATAGGTTAAAAGTGTATGCTCATGGTGATGGTGGTGCTCCTCAGCAATTGGGCGAGCCAAATCAGTCAATTGATAAAAAATCACACGCGCATCCTTCGGATCTTTAGATGTTTCCAACATCCCTTCCTTGACCAAAGACTTAATGGCCTTGGTAACTGCTGCCTGACTGACATTGAGGCGACGCGCCAATTCTGAATTTGTTAAAGATTCCTCTGACAAGAGCATGAGAATATGCTCCTGGGTATTGGTCAGGGCCACCTCGCTAGTACAATGACCTATTAGGATTTCATGCTGATTTTCCGCCTGCAAAATCACCTCATTCAAAAAAGCATCGATATCCTTCGCTAGCTGTCTCATATCTGACTCCTTTCCTTTTGGACTTCTCTTTTTTAAGAGAAAAATACTATTCTTTGAAAAATTGTTTACTGGTTAATTATATCACAACCAAAAAAAGAGTCAAGAAAAAACGTGAAAACAAGTTTCATTCTTGAACTCTTCTATATTATGATCTATTGAAATGCCTTGACATCTCCATCATAAGTCGCCCGTCATCTGAATCTATTTTTGAAAACACAACTCTTTTTATTCTAATTATATATAAAATGGAGAAGAGCAAAGCCTTCTCCAAATACATACCTTACCTCACTCAAGAGGTCTAGAATTTATAACTAGAAACTCATTAAAATTTTGAACAAATTTTACTCATTATCCTTCTTACGAAGAACGATACTTAGACCACTCAAAATTCCAACAAATCCGAATGCTGCCAAGGCTGCGTTCGATTCCGTACCAGTATTTGGCAATTGAGCTACCTCAGTTGATGGAGCTGGATAAGTGTTTCCATCCGGATTGTAATTTGAAGGTACTGGTTTGTTCGGAACTGCCGGTGTTCCCGAATCTTCCGCCACAGGTACAGGTGGTTCTGGAGTCTCGTTTCGTTGAGGTGTTGGAGCTGGTTGTGGTGTAGGTGCAGGAGCTGGATTTGGCTCCGGAGTTGGAGTTGGACTTGGCTCTGGAGTTGGAGTTGGACTTGGCTCTGGCTGTGGTTTTGGTTCTTCAGGAATCTTCAGCTCTGGAATCTCCACAGTTGGCGGATCTAACGGAACTACTCCACCTTCAAATTCTGGCACTTCAACTTTTGGAGCATCAATTTGCATTACATATTGGTAAACAATTGTAGTTACTCCTTCTTTAACTAAACCTTTTTCCTCTACAGTATTTTTGAATTTATCACCAGCTGGAAAAACACGTTTAAGTTTGAATGTTACTCCATCTACCTCGATAGTCTCAGGAGTTGTCACAGCATACTCTTCTCCGGTAGCTTTATATGTAGTTTCTTCTTTGCCGTCAATAATTGTAGTTGTCGCTTCAGCTACAATTACATTGTTCTTAGCTACTACATCATCCGCAAGGAAGTTTTCATTAATATCTACGAATTTAACGATAACTGTTCCTTTTTTATCTTTTGCGTAATCACGTACACTATTTGGTTTATTCTGAGAATACTTAACAACAACCGCTGAATCTTTAGATTCATGTGTTACAGTTAACTCATCTACCTTAGCTTTATCTACAGTGTAGTCTTTGATTTCTGGTGACACTACTTCGACAAGTGTTTGTTCCGGAGTCCAGTCTCTTGTATACGTCACTTCACCAGTTCTACTGTTGATTTCGGCAGTTCTTGTGAAGCGAGCTTTTTGTTCAACTGGTGCACTTGCTTCCTGACCTGCTTTTGGTCCATTTTCGTATACATAAGTGATATTACGTTTCACTTCTGTTAGTAAACCTAAATCTTTGTAAGTGCGACCTTTTGGATCATTAGGAATCTTATCCTCTGGTTTTGGAGGATTTTGATCACCATCGTTAGGCTTCGTTGGATCTACTGGAATAATGTAGTCATATTGGTATACAACTGTCGTAGTCCCTTCTTTCACCCTACCTGTTTCTTCTGTAGTGTTATTGAATTTATCAGAAGCTTCATATACACCGCTGTATTTGTATTTCTTACCATTAGCTTCGATAACGTCTTTACGACTCTCTACAGTGCTGTATTCTTCATTTGTTGGTGTATAAGTAGTTTCTTCACGATTTGCATAGACTTTTGTCGTAGCTTTTTCTACTACTGCATTATCTTTAACAGTTACCGCTTCACTGATTTCATTTCCTTGAGCGTCTACATACTTAACAACTACAGATCCTTTTTTATCTTTTGCTGCATCATGTTCGATAATTTCTGGATTTTCACGATATTTAACAACTTCACTACTGTCTTCAGATTCGTGCGTTACAGGTAATTCCGCTACTTTCTCTTTATCAACTACATATTTATCGATTTTTGGTGATACTACTTCAGCTAGTTTTTGTTCTTTAGTCCACTCGCTTGTGTAGACCACTTCACCAGTTCTACTGTTAATTTCTGCAGTTCTTGTGAAACGAGCTGTTTGGTTAACAGGCGCACTAGCTTCCTGTCCTGCTTTTGGTCCATTTTCGTAAACATAAGTGATATCACGTTTCACTTCTTTTAATAAACCTAAATCTTTGTATGAACGATTTTGTGGGTCATTAGGAATTTTGTCCTCTGGTTTTGGAGGAGTATTATCACCTTCGTTAGGCTTAGTTGGATCTACAGGGATTACATAATCGTATTGATAAACAACCGTTGTAGTTCCTTCTTTCACCTTACCTGTCTCTTCTAATACGTTGTTGTATTTATCAGAAACTTCATACACTCCACGGAAGACATATTTCTTACCATCTTTAGTAATTGTATCAACTTTCTTCTCAGCAGCATTGTAGTTTACATCATTTTCTGTTACTTCATCACGTGTTGATAGTACTACATCACCTGATTTAGTAGCGTATGTTTTCGTTGTTTTAACAACTGCATCTGTTACTACATTTTCAGAATCTTTGATTTCATTACCGTCAGCATCAACATACTTAACAACTACTGATCCTTTAGTATCAACTGTTTTAGATGGCGTTGTTTCTTCTTGTTTATCTAGAGTATAGCTGTAGATAACGTGTTGCTCACCTTCTGTTACATCCCCTGTTGCTGGAGCTGAGTCAGATGTTTGTCCTACATATTTATAAACTAAACCTGTAGCTTCATCTTTTAACGTTGGGTATTGTTTATCAGTAGTGTCATATGTTTCTGTAACTGTGCGTTTTTCTTTACGTTCAGATACTTTCACCCCTTTTGAGTAAGTTACATATGTATCCTCATACTCTAGCGGAACATTGTTTTTCACTACTTCTGTTTCTTTTAATGTTTTTAACGTTCCATCTTCGTTGATCACAACGTGTTTCACATCAACTGAGCCTGTCTTAGTCGCAACTGATTTAGATGGTGTTTTTTCTTCTTCGCTTACTAGACGGTATTCATAAACAACTTCTGTTGTTCCTTCTACTACTTTACCACTAGCAGCTGGAGAACCTTGTTTTAAACCTACATACTCGTATGTGAATCCAGTATCAGCATCTACTAATGTTGGATATTGTTTTGGAGTTGTGTCGTAGCTTTGTTCTACAGTTGCGATATCAGTACGTTCCTCAACTTTTGTTTCACCTGAGTACAAGCTTACAACAGTTTTCGTTTCTAATGTAACATTGTCTTTATCAGTTTCTGATTTTAATTGTTTTCCATCAGTTGTGACGTACTTAATAACGACACTACCTTGTTTAGTAGCTGTTGCAGCTCCCGCTTCTTCTTTTGTGATTTTTAAGTTGTAGTAGTGAGTAACAACTGGTTTTGCGTCGCTCATTACTTTGTAAGCACGGATTGGAGTGATGATTTCTTTTTTAGTATAGGTTGCTGATTCAGTTGTTCTTGTACGAGTTCTTTCTGAATCACCAGTAACAATAAATTTATCACCAACCGTTCTTGTTGGAATATATTTTTCGTCAGTTTCTTTAGTATCTCCAGTCACTGTTACTGTTCCATCAGCAGCAATTTCAACCTTGCCTTTGTTAACTAAAGTTGTTACTTCTTCTACCTTATCAGGTTCATCCATAGTTAAATCGATGGAGAAATCAGGCTTCCCACTATACGCATCGTATTCTTTAATATTCTTAGTTTTTACTACATCAATATAAGCATGTGGTGTGTAATCATCGGGAGAATATGTATATACTGTAGTCGTGTGAATTTCTCTATATTTACCATTGTTCAATTCTGTAGTATCTGTAGGCTCATTTGCAGTAACCGATACTTCTCCAATAATTTTTGGAAAGCCTGCTAAAATATCTTTAAATTTATCAACAGAAGCATCTGAGATATATCCAGTATTAAGGTCTATAGGAGCATGCATTACGAATTTCCCAGCTTGGTTCCCAGTTTTTATCAATCCTAGTTCCAATTTCCCAGATTGGATATCATCTTCTAAAGTTTTTAAATGTGCATCTAAACGAGCTCTCGCTGCTTGCACCTTCTCTCTTTCAGCTGCAATAGTTGCTTTGCTTTCTAAAAAATCCAAAGCTTTATAATTGGCAATTGTGTAATTTTTTAAAATATCTTTTAATGATGATTGAGATTTATTTAGTCTATAATCATAACTATATTCATCACCTGTTGCTAAGTTTTTTACTTCAGACCCAGCATACCCACTTCCAAAACCTAATAATGCGTAAGTAGGATCTTCGCTAGGTGTTTTTTCTACATCATCAGCAGTCCCATAAATTCCATCTGCACCTGGTAGAAAATAATTATTCCGTACAGTATTATTATTTGATCTATCAAAAGTATAATCGTCTACAATATAAGTTGGGAAAGAGTCTCTGTCTTTCCTTTCTACTTCTATTTTGCTTTCTACTGAGAAAGTAATATTTCCTTTTTTGATTTTTTTAATAGATTTACCTTGACCTACCGCATAGGTATCTTTATCAAGGACAAGAACTGTATCACCTTCTTGAAGGGTTACGTTTTCTTTCGTGAACTCTTTGGCGTCAGCTTGACCGTCATTCCATTTTGTGACTGCATCTTCATCACTAGATACACCACCATCTGCTACAACATACTTACCGTATTGACCATCTGCTGTTTCTTCAACTAAGTAGACTTTACCCTTTGTCTTGGTATAGTCAATCTCACCTAGTTTGTTATGCATTCCTTCTGGAGAGACTGCTGCTTCAATATCATTGAAACGTGTTTTATCATAAGTAAGTTTATCAGCACCTTCTACTTCAGATTTTCCAGCATACTCGTAAACTTTACCATTGGCTTCTACTGTGTCTTTCTTACCGGTATCTTTTGAGACAAGAGTTCCTGGTTGAGTTACAGTTGATTCACGGTAGTCTTTACCATCTGTATCGTAAGCAAGACCTTTTTTATCATAAGGAGTTGTAACTGTACCCGTTCCAGCCTCTACTGTTTCTGATTTTAGTAATGACTTATCAGAATCAAGTTTATAGTTGACAGTTGCTTCTGATTTAACATTTAGAGTATCTGTTCCATCAACATCGCCTGTATTGCTGTTAGCCTTTGTTGGCTCAGCTGTTCCTTTTTCTAATACCGCATCTACTTTTACAGTTTTTGTTGCGTCTTTATCATCTGTAAAAGTTGTAGCTGATGTTGAAGCTACTTTTGATGTATCAGTCACCATTGTAGCCGTATCTGTTCCGTTAGAAGTAACAGCAGCAGCTACTGGACTTGCACCAACTGCTAAAGCCACACCTGTGGCCAAAATCGTTGCTCCGATTAACTTGGAATCTGTTCGACCATCTTTGTACTTACGAAGAGAAAATTTCTCCTGTCTATCAGTATGAAACATAAACATGACCTTCCTAAAATTTCATTGTTTTTTATATTTTGAATCTATAAAATGTGCGATAAGGACTATAAAACTAAGAAAGTTTTACGCTTTCAATTATATCATATTTCTAATGATAACACATACTTATACATCTCTAAAATTTCCCTTTTTTGATAGTCTTTAGAGAATGTTGCTGACGCGTAACGACCTTCTTTTTGATAAGCATTGAGCCACAAGATTAACTCCCCAATGTCACCAAATGTTGAGACACCTTTGGATTGGTTCTTATAGTACCTATGAGCTAAATCTGTATCAGACAAGAGACAGACCAAACCCTTGGCAGATGCTTCTACAGCTGAATTGGCAAAGCATTCACTCATAGAACAGGAGAGATAGCCTTGGTGCTTCTCATACGGAACCTCTTCTAGAAAACCTGCATAATGGACATTTGACGGCAAGTCTTTCTGGCTATAACCATCTGGCAAATTGCCATAAATCGTCAACTGACTATCTGGCACTTGTCGAAAGGCCTCAATCGCCCAGGCACACCGTTTGATCATCGTCATATTGCCAACGATACACCAATCGGTGACTCTTGCATATTCTTTTTCCAAAACTCCATCCACAAACATTGGAGGTAAAAAGCGAACCTTTTCTTTCCCTATCAGCTGCTCCAAAACTGGACTTGCAACGATATTTTGGCACCACCCTTGTAAGACAAACTTCATCATCGGGTCTAAAATATTGTAATGGGTATAAGCAAATAGCTTTCTTCCCGTATTTTGGAAAAACTTTCTCAATTGAAGAGGATATTCATTGACCATATCAATGATAAAGCAATCTTCCACTGTAGAATTATTCGCTAGATAGAGACTAACTAACTGCCATTGGGTGTAAGTTTCTCCACTTCTTAGATTTTGGTACGAATGGTAATTTTCACTCACATCCCCCTTCAGCAACTCCCCTTTACTATCAAAAAGAGTAAAGAGATTTTCTTGATATTGGAAACGATACAGTAATTGAGAGGTATAGCATTCTACATCTCCATTTTGATAGTGAACAAGACCTACATATCCATCTTTTGTGTACTCGACTTCACTGACATTAGCTAGTCCCTGAACAAATGCTTTCTCTACACTCGGCTTTTGTCTAGCCAAATCTGATTGATCAAAAATAACATGATAGAAGTTTTCAAAACCAAGTTTTTCTAATGTTTCTACAAAATTTGGTACAAAATTATCCAGATTTGTTAAAACAATTTCTTGCTCTAGAGACAGACTTTTAAAAATTTCTTGACGTGCCAATTGACTTCTTTCAAAGCCATAAGTGCTTATAGGGACACCTTCCTTTATTGTAAATACTTTCACCATAGTTTAGTCCAATACATCTTCCAATCTTAATCCACGACTTCTTGCTAGTCTTGCACGGAAAGCCATCCCTCGTTTATGACGTTCTGATAAACGATAGTAGGTCGTTGTGACATTTAAAACCAAGGCATTATCCTTTGTGACCATGCGAGACCACAAATGCCAATCTTCAAACCCATCACACTTAGCATCATAGCCTCCTGCTTCATCATAGGCAGAGCGTTTAAAAATGACGGTTGAATGATTAAAGACATTTTGATAAGCAAGTTCTAACCACAATTTTTCTCCTGATAAATGATGGGTTTGATTCCGTTTGATTTTATCTGTTATAGCATCTTCTTCTGCGACAACTCTAGCCCCGATAAGATCTAATTGAGGATTTTTATCTAACTCCTGCAAGAGAAAATCGAGATGCCAAGGCATCCATACATCATCTGCATCTTGTCTAGCTACATAAGCCGTTTGAGACAAACTGACTCCACGATTCAAGGTTTCTGAAATCCCTTTATGACCTTCCCTGATATACTGTATTCGCTCGTCTACTAGATATGGCTTACATACCTCCTCTGTATTATCTGTCGAACCATCATCCACAATTAGCAGACGAAAGGCTTGATGGGTTTGATTTAAAACAGAGTCAATCGTTTGGCTAATGGTTTCAGCGCCATTATAGACAGGCATGACAATATCAACAGGTGTGTCCGATTGGGACACATTTTGATAGGGCACACCTAGTTTTGCAAAAACATTTGATTCATGAGTTGTTAAAAAAGTCCGATATCCTTGAACCGATACGCCCTCTATATTTTTAACCAACAAAAGCGAAGTTGAGTAAAAACCATGTACCTCAACGAACTCATATTCTTCTAACAAAAGATAGATTTCTTCTTCAAAGCAAAATCTAGTTTCTTTCAATTTATCTTGATAGGGATTCAAAGGTACTCTAGGATGGGGATAGTAGTAATCAATCTTCTGTTCATCTAAAACTTTAGCAGTCAATTTTTGCGTAAGTTCCAAATCTCCCTGATAAAGGAGAGAGCCTAGAAATTGCCCCAGAAAAACACTTATTTTCTTGCCATTTTTAGCCCTATGAAAATGACTTGGTTCAAGATGAAACTTTAACACAACCTGCTTGTCTTTTGGAAAAAGGACACAGTCCTCAAATACCGTATAATGTCTATTTGACAATGACATGATTTCTTTCAAGGTAAAATTTGTATAGGGAATGACCCTCTCAAGATTTTGTGTATACAGATTGAGAGGCACAATGGAAGTACTACCATCATCAAAGGTATACAAATTCGTTGTGCTAGGATTAAAGATACTAAGAGCCACTGGATTGTCTAAGCTGGCTAAATAGAGATTGCGAATTGACTTGTCTTTCAAAAACTCCTGAATATCATTGAAGACTGTCTTTCCTTCTAAAACAAGGACTTCCTTACAAAATTCCTCCATACGTTCAGCATAGTAATTCTGTCTCTCATCATTTGACATCTTTAAATAAATCCCGATAAAGTCTTCTGAAACAGTCTGAACGACTTCTCTAGCGACCAAGACCTGGAAGGGAGATGAACAAAAAATTATATTCTCCAAATTTAACTTCTCCTAACATTCTTACAAACTCTTACTTAGCATCTTGCTTTTGTGCAATCATCTCTTGCCACCAATCTTCATGGTCTTGATACCAATGGATAACTTCTTTTAGGCCCTTATCAAAATCCACGTAGAGAGGTGTAAAGTCTAATTCAGCATATAACTTACTAGCGTCAATTCCATAACGAAGGTCGTGTCCTGGTCTATCTGCTATATACTTAAAATCTTCCTGAGATTTTCCTAACTGCAACAAGATTTTCTGTAAAATTTCGATATTCGTGCGTTCATTATTTACCCCAATCAAGTAGGTTTCACCAATCACACCCTTATCAATAATGGTGTCAATAGCCCGACAATGGTCTTTGACATGAATCCAGTCACGAATATTCAGTCCTGCTCCATATAAAACCGCCTGTTGTCCAGTTAAAAGATTGGTGATTTGTCTTGGGATAAATTTCTCAGGATTTTGATAAGGTCCATAATTGTTTGAACAGTTGGAAATTGTAGCCCTGACTCCAAAAGAACGAACCCATGCTTTTACCAATAAATCCGCAGAGGCCTTTGTAGCGGCATAGGGAGAACTCGGATTGTACTGCGTTTTTTCAGTAAATTTATCCTTACTTTCTAATGGAAAGTCCCCATAAACCTCATCTGTTGAAATATGGTGGAAACGGATATCATACTTTCTAGCTAACTCTAAAAGATTGTGCGTCCCGACGATATTACTTTTCACAAAAATAGACGTGTCGTGCAAAGACTTATCATTAAAAGATTCCGCTGCAAAATGGACAATCAAATCAACTTGTTCATCAATGTGTTTGCTTAATTCCAAGTCATTTGCAATATCAAGTTTATGGAAACCTACTCTATCATCCAGTAAATCTTCGATGGTTTTCAACGAAGAGGCGTAAGTCAAATTATCCAAAATCGTAATCTGAATATCCTTATAGGTCTCTTTTAGGTATCGCACAAAATTTGAACCAATAAAACCAGCTCCTCCAGTAACAACAATATTTTTATATTTCATTTATTTTCCTTTAACACATTTTACTCAAAGCCAGTACGATCAACACTTACAACTTCCCATTCTCTTGTATCCGCAATTTGTTTTCCATTTTGTTCAAGTAAAGTATTAAAATCAGGAACAAACACTTTTACAAAAGGCTTTGTAAGTCTTAAAATATAGCCTACCCAATAACAATAAGTCGAATTGGGACAAATAAAATATTTGTTGCAGCTATACAGTTGTAAAAAGTTATCTTGAATATCCTGCTCCTCAACTATAATCGGGTTTTCAAAATGGTACTGAGAATGTAGAAAAGGTACCAATTCTTCGCGACACCAGACAACATCGTCTGAAGTAACTCGGATAGTTAAATGTTGAAAATTATCCCCTTCAATTGCTGCTATCTTTTCCAAACAAGAACCGATATACAATTGAGCGTTATAACCGTAATTTTTTCTATTTCGTTCATTTAGAAAATCCGTTCTTCTAATGGCAATTGTCACATTTTTCTCTTCAAATTGAGCGGAAGCAGCTACTACTGGTTCAATCAAATACTCTCTACAAAAAGAGTCCAATTCTTCTGAAGAATAGTCAACACCTGCCTCTTGAAAATAACCAAAATCTTCTAATTCGATACCATTTGCTTTTGAAAATAAGGCAGCGGTTTTTGGAAAAAAAGTTTGGGCAAATTGAAAATATCCTGTTCGTAAGACATAACTTTCCTCATAGCCCATCATCCGGTCTCTATGCGCTTGTAGTAAGAGATAGAGCAAATTTCCTAGTTGAAAACCTCTATTATTTTCATAAATTTTCAAGATTAAAATCTCCTTCTTGCTTTTTAAAGTATCGTCCTAAAGTAGAATTGTCAGGATTTTTTAATAAATTCTTTATTTGTCTACCTGTAAAAATTTCAGACTTATCGATACCTAGTTTCACTCCATCGATTCTATTTAAATTCGCCACCAGATGACGAGCCAAATCATTTATTGCTGTTACTTGATAGCACATCTCATCAGGATAAATATCAGAAATTGGCTCTAAATCCCTCAACAGTTCATCAGGCAGAGGCTTTACTAGAGACCACAGCTGATCATTTACTTTTTGATAATAGTTTTCTAACTCAGGCTTATCCAAAACAATATCATTTGAAATATAAGTCCATTGTCTAGAAAGTAAATCATTGATAAAACCCTTTTTCAGCGTTTTTCCATATAAGGTATCCATAATATAAATAGTGTTCTTATTTTGATGAGCCTCAGTCACACCATTATATATCTTTTGATGAATAGTGCTATATCTGGCGCCACTATCAAATACAGATTTAGTGGACACTAAAATCATATGACCTGTCTGAATATTTTTTAGAACATTTACTAATTTCTCTATTTCCGCATCATCGTTTTTCATACCTAAATTGGTTAATAATTTTTCTGATGACGGAGCAGTACAAATGACCACATCATAAAAATCTTTCAAAGCTTCTTCAATATTATTTCTATTGAAACAACTTAAATCAATATCAGATTGCTTCCTTAATGTATCAAATAAAACTTTCCCAACTGCACCCGTCGAGCCAATTAAGGCCACTTTCTTCTTGCTTGATTCAATTATTTCAAGAACTTCTTTGAAAGATTTAGCAGCTTGGTCTTTTTCAGAAATGATTGGTTTTAAAAGAGAATCCCACGACAAATGAGCGTCTTTGTCTAATGGTGTAATACCTAAATAGTTTTTATGTGGATCATAATAGTCAGCAACCAGGTAATTCAATATCCCATTATTAACTAACGACTGTGCACCATTAGCAACTCCGCCAGGGACAAAAACAGCCCTACCAGGTTGGACATCTATCACATCTACAGATTTGTAAGTTGGAGAATCTATCCGCAAATCGATAAAAATCATTTTGAAAGTCCCATAGGCTACTGTCATCAATTTTTCATAACCCTGACAATGCATCCCTCTGATAACCCCCTGCTTTGAAACAGACACATTGTTTTGAAGTTTATGATGAAAGAATGACTCTGGCACCCCATTTGCAAGCAAATCTTTCTTTCGCCAATTCTCTAAAAAATAGCCACGCTCATCATGATGAAGAGGACTTTCAAACACCAACAAACCTTGAATTCGTACTGAAATAGTTCTATCTATATCCATCTTTTCCCCTCTATATTGTAATGCATCCACACTAAAGCTATTTTCATTATGTTTCTTAAATTATACCACTATATGAGTTCTCTAGCCAGATGAAGGTCATTCTTTTTAAACACCCATATCTATAAATACACATTTTTATTAGCATAAAGAAAAACCCTAAAAATCAGACTGATTGTCTAACTTTTAGAGTTGAATCGTTTATTATTTTGTCATTCGTCTATTGAAATTCCTTGACATCTCCATCATAAGTCGCCCAATCTTTACTGAAAAAGCGCTCATTCAGATGGTAAGTTGGAGCTGGGGTGGGATTGGATAGGAAAGGATCAACAGCCTTATCAAATGCCAACCAACCTAACCAACCAAGGTGAATGGTATCCTTCATAAAGAAAGCTTCCCCACCGTCCTTAGAAAAATCTGCTATATTGGTAAACCCTTGACTTTCTAACTGGTAGCGAATCTTCTGCACCGTTTGTTGGTACATATCTTCTCGTAAACCAGCATAGTCCATCCATTTTTTATTAACAGGTGGAATGATAAAAATTGGGTTTACCTTGGATTTAGAAAACTGTGTTAAAACCAACTGCAAGTCATTATATTCTGGCGACTTGAGATAGGTAAAGTTTTTCTGAGAATCCTTTAATTTCTTCAAATCCTTCTTAATCTGCGTATTATAGAAATAATTCTCCATTCCCAGATCATTATTAGAAGTATTTTTTTCTGCATCTGCTTTAACAACATCTTCTATAGCTTGATAAGAAAACTGGTCTGGCAAGGTCTTTAAATACTTAACTACATGCTTATCATAATTAACATAGCCTCTAACTGAAAACTGACCAAAAAAGGAAGCTTGGCGTTCATTAAACCGAGCTAATAATTCAATCATTTCATTGTCTGCAGACGACAATTCTTCTTTACTTGCCAACTTCTGAACCATGTCCTTCATAGCTACATTTGGGAACTGCTGTAGTAAGCGAGTCGCTGTATATTGACTAGCCTGATCCCCAGATTGATGTTCCAGAAAACTGGTCAACTGGTCTCCATTAAAATACTGCTGAAATGCTGCTGGCTCATAGCCATTTTTACTGAACCACTGAGGTGAGATAACATATACAACTTGTTTATTCTCCAGTTGTGGCAACATCTGTTGCATCCCAAAATACTGATTGAGCGAGGCAGCTCCCCTCTGTCCTAAAAGATAGGGGCGATAAGAGCGGTTGTATTTCTCAGCCAATACCGCAGGATGGGCACCGTCAAAACGAAGCCATTCACTGGAGCCAAAGAAGGGAACAAAACGCATATTTGGATCAGATAGTGCTCTGACCTTTTGACTTCGCTCCTTAAAACTATCGATAGTAGTAGCCACCGCCGAACGCTTTTCAGCTCCCAGATCATGGCGCATCTCAGCAGGATAGAAAAAGATAAGCAGAAAAACCAACAAACCAGCTATCAAGACTGGTCCGAAGATCATCCATAAGCGTTTAAGCATTTTGTAGCTCCACAATACCAGCTATGATTTTATTAGCTGTATTCCAGTCGTCGCGACCAAACTCTGTAACAGGGACACGAATGTCAAAACGGTTTTCAATCTCCACAATCAATTCAACCGTTCCCATACTATCCAAGACACCTGCGTCAAAAAGATCTTCATCCATCATGTCAGAAACATCTTCCATAAACAACTCATCAATAATTTCGATAACTTCTGATTTGATATCCATATTTTATTTCCTTTTATTTTTTAAACCATAAATCATTCAAGAATCCAGAAAAGATTAAGAATGACAGCATAACGACATGGAAGGTGACAACCATGCCAAGCAACTGAATCCAGCGATTCTCAGGTAGAGCAGCTTTCCCTGCTTTTTTCCGTTCCTTATTGAGCGTTTTTTTCTTACGAATCCAAGCGTCATTGATAACCAGTCCAATCCCATGAAAGAGTCCATAGGCGATGTAGTACCAGGTCACACCGTGCCAAAATCCCATAATCAGCATATTTACAATGTAGGCCACACTTGAGGTTACATTGCGATTCTTAAAGACCTTCTTTCTGGTCAATACCATCACCATTCGCATAAAGACAAAGTCACGGAACCAGAAAGAAAGACTCATGTGCCAACGATTCCAAAACTCTTTTAAATCCCTTGATAAAAAGGGCTTGTTAAAGTTGATGGGGCTACGGATTCCCATCAAATTTGAAATGGCCAAGGCAAACATAGAGTAACCTGCAAAGTCAAAGAAGAGCTCCATACCAAAGGTATACATAACCGCTAAAGCATAGGGGTTAAAGAAGCCACCTGACTGCAGAGCTAGATTCTTCAGAGGAGGTAGTAAAGTTTCTCCTAAAACATGAGCTAGGATAAACTTGTACAAAAATCCCCACATGATATAGCGAACAGATTCATCCAGCATATCCATCAACTCATCCCGCTCAGGAATGGTCTGATAATTTTCATTAAATCGCTTAAAGCGATCGATTGGGCCACTTGAAAAAGTCGGCATGAAGAGAAGAAAACGGAGGAATTCCCAGAGGGTAAAATCCTTAATCACTCCATCTCTCAGCTCGATGATAATCCCAACCGAACGAAAGGTCAGGTAAGAAATTCCCAAAAAGCCAAGCAAAGACTGCGTTCCATTGATAGCCGGCTGCACCTTGACAAAGATAATCGGAAGGAGGGACAGAAAACTAACTAGGTAGAAGACCCACTTGCCATCCTTGCTTTTTCGATAATGCTTGTAGAAAAGCAGGAGCAATATTTCCCAGCAAAGGTAAATACCCAAGGCAGCCAACTGATTGGTCTTCCCACCTACCAACATGGTGACGATAAAGAAGAGACTAACCAGTACTTCATACCAGGCAAAGCGTTTCTTGAAAAAGAGACCGATAAAGATGGGCAAGGTTGCAGCAATCACATAGACAAAATACTGAGGATTGCCATATGGCTCTAAATGAGGAAGCTGTTGAAAGAACTCCATCATCTCTTATTCACCTCGTTAATCAATCCTTTAATGTCAATTTTGCCATTTGGAGTCAGTGGCAAACTGTCTCGATAAAGGAATTTAGACGGCATCATGTAGGACATCATGATATCTGTCAAATCTTCCTTGATAGCCTTGGTAATATCAATATCTCGCTCAAACTGCTCACGAACACCGTCTTTCAAGATGACATAAGCCAATAGATTTTGCACCTTGTGGTCCTTGTTATAACGCGGTACTGCGACAGCAGACTCGATATAGCGAGACTTATTAAGATTTTGAGAGACATCTTCTAACTCAATGCGGTAACCGTTGAACTTAATTTGGAAGTCCATGCGTCCGCCGTAGAGAAGCAAGCCTTCATCTGTCATGGTTCCCACATCGCCTGTGTGATAGGCTGGCAGTCCTTCAAACTCAAAGAAGGCTTCCGCTGTTTTTTCAGGATTGTTCATATATCCTTTTGAAACGGCTGGTCCAGAAACAATGATTTCTCCCTGTTCGCCATTTGGCAATTTATTACCGTCCTCGTCAATGATAAAGGTTGGAGAATCAGCCTTGGTATAGCCGATTGGTAGGCGTTTGAGAGTCGCCAACATCTCGTCTGTTACAGCAACAGCTGACAGAGCCACTGTCGCTTCTGTTGGGCCGTAGGCATTGATAATACGGGCATTTGGGAAACGCTCACGTAGTTTTTGAGCCGTTTTAACCGTCAATTCTTCTCCATCAAAGTAGAAATGCGTGATGCCAGGCATTTTCTCGCTATTAAAATCTTCTGATAACATGGCCATATCCGCAAAAGAAGGGGTTGATGTCCAGATAGCGATTGGCAATGAAAAGATGGTCGCAAAGAGTTGCTTAAAGTCTTGAGTAATAGCTGAAGGAAGAGCGAAGAGCGTACCACCTAATGCCAAGGTCGGAGCCCAGTACATGACAGACAGATCAAATGAATAAGGTGGCTGAGCCAGCATTTGCGGACGACTTGGCGTCGCAAATTCCTTGTCCGTAATCATCCAGTTAGTAAAGCTGAGGAGATTATCATGTGAAATCTGCACTCCCTTAGGCTTACCAGTTGTACCAGAAGTAAAGATAATGTAGTAGTTATCATCACCCTTGACTGGATGCGTGATTTCATAGTTATTCCCTTGAGCAAAGGATTCTTGAATCTGAGCTAGAGTCATCATCGGTGTAGAAACCTGCTCCAATGGAAAGTCTGAGATGGCAATAATCAAACTTGGCTCCGCTACTTCTAAAATAGCTGAAACTCGCTCCAAAGCCGAATGGCTATCAATGGGAATGTAGGCATGTCCTGACTTAGTCAGAGCTACAAAAGTTGCCAACATTTCATATTCTTGGCCGCCAAAAACAACCACAGGAGACTTCTTAGGCAAGCCTAGTTGGTCAATGGCTGCAGCCAAACTATCCGAATCAGCCTTCAAATCTCCATAAGTGTGTTCCTGCCCCAAAACATTGTAAACAGGATAGCTAGGCTGTGTCTGAGCAAAATGCTCAATGGTTTCAATCATATCTACTATTGGTTTATTTGACACAATAGGAATTCTCCTTCAAGTTAAAATTCATTATAGATAAAGCTTCCTTGACCCTGACCAAGATAGCTAAAGAAGTAAAGCAGCCCTAGAAAGATAAGAAAATACAAGGCTGTCCGACCAAGAAAGAGGTACAATTCTTTTCTCTGTTTCATCAAGAAAAACCATTCATTTCTGTAATTTTTGCTAAATAAGATAGACTCTTACTATAGTATTTTTCTACCATTGTACCACTTTATAGGCTAGTTTTTCAATTGTTTACCGTACATTTTCACTAGATTTCAGCTTATTTTAAGGATTATGTGGTTTTTCTATGTATATTTTAAATAGAGTGAGGCTGAGCAAAAACTCAATTTCAGTAGAAAATGAAGTAAATCTTCCTATAATAAAACACACAATATCAAGTTTTTTCAACACCCGATACTATGCGCTTTTCTAATTTTTCAAGACTTTTTAACTAGTCTCTCACCTAAAATAATCTCGTCTGATATAAATTAAAATAGCTTCTATCATCAGACAAATGGCTGATAGCCAAAAACTGATGCTAATACCAAAATTCTCAGTAATATAGCTCATTAGCAAAACAAATACTGAAAATGCTAGTGTCGAAATCACTTCCAGAACGGAATAGACATTAACCAAGTTATTTTCCTCTACTGTTTCCTGAAGAAATACACTTTCAGGAACTTCTTTTAGCTGCGATAACATACCAACTAAAGCTGAAAATACTAAAAACATCTGTGCATTTGGAAAAAATAGAATAGTCAGTGTCACTATTGCCATGGCTATAAGAGAAAAAAGAATACTTTCCCATTTAGCAGCGAGGAACTTTTCAGATAGCCTAAAAGCAATTAAGCCACTAATTATAATACCAATAGAGTATGCTGTATTAGAATATCCCCAGTAACTTTCCGTTTTATTTAATAACTCAGTTACAAAGACAAGTATGATAGACGAAACCCAAATTGTATTTGAGAAAATTTCAAATAAATTTGCTGATACAAAAAGTCTTAATCTAGGATCTCTAGCAACTAACTTCCAACCTTTGAGCAAAACTTCAAGATTAGTTTCTGACTCTAACACCTCCACTTCAGCGTTAGGCAGAAATAACATCAGAAAGCTAGAAATGATATACAATATTAAAATGATAAACGTGGTAGGTAACAGACCAATTGTTGCAAACAAGAGTCCACCCAACCCCCACCCTACCAATTGAACAGCTTCACCAGTCATTGATAAGGCTGAGTTAGCCTTGCCCAAATCAGTCGCATAGCGCGGCACAATAGCATAGGAAACAGGTGCTGCAAAACCATCTAATATGGAAATTGCCACAACAAATAGATAGGTTACCAGAGGCGCTACGGATTGCATTACGGTAAACATTCCTACCAGTATCGCCAATAATATAGTCTTTCCAAATTGGGATAAAGATAAAACCCTATTTAGCGCTATCCTTTTAGTAACTAAAGGAACTAAAAGACTCGCAACAAAAGAGGATATCCCTATTAAAATGGGAACTAGTGATGTGGCAATTACTGATTTTGAAATAATGTATATGTTAGCAATGATTGTTACTCTAAAGAAAATATCTGCTAAATTTGCAAACAATTGAGAGACTAACAATTTGATAAATGAATTAGACATATAGCTCTCCTATCTTAGTTGCCAACTTTAGAATTAACATTTGATTTTTAATATTTTAGCATAAAATAGCAGAAAACAAAAGTGAGATTTTTCACATAAAAAAGCCTGAGATACTTATCTCAAGCTCTATCAACATAATTGTTTTCTAGATTAGAAAAGCGAGAATACAAGCACGGCCAAGGCTGCACCGATAACAGGTCCCACAACAGGAATCCAGGCATAAGACCAGTCTCCGTCTCCCTTGTTTGAAATTGGAAGGATACTGTGCATGATACGAGGTCCAAGGTCACGCGCAGGGTTCAAGGCATAACCTGTTGTCCCACCTAGTGATAGACCGATACCGACAATCAAGGTCCCCACTGCAAAGGTTCCGATTCCTGCTTGAAGGTCATAAAGTCCCAAAGCAAAGATTGTCAATACCAATACAAAGGTGCCAAGGATTTCGCTAATCAAGTTTGATACAGTATCTTTGATGGCTGGTCCAGTACTGAAGGTTGCCAGGATATTTCCTGCATTTTCTTCTGCCTCATAGTGAGGTTTGAATTGCAACCAAACCAAAATCTGACCCAGCATAGCCCCTGCGAACTGGGCTAAGATATAAGGCAAAACAGAAGCCCAAGGCAAGTCACCTTTTAAAGCTACACCAATTGTCACAGCTGGGTTTAAATGAGCTGGACTGAGCTTGCCAGATACAAAGACTGCAACCGCAACTGCAATCCCCCAACCCATAGTAATCACAATCCAACCTGAGCTGTTGCTCTTGGTTTTAGGAAGAACCACACCTGCAACAACACCATTTCCTAGAAGAATCAGGATTAAAGTTCCCAAAAATTCTCCAAATAATTCATTCATCATCTTTCTATCTCCATTAAAAAGAAGGGGCGGGCGACAAGGATTATTGCCCTCCACCTCTTTGATTTTTTCTTAATTTTTTAATTCTGCTAAATCATTGTTAGCGAGAGCCGCTTCGACATCCGCACGGTAAGTTGCTTTCTCATCTTCTGTCCAGTCATAGAATCGTCCCATTTCATCCAAAACTGGCTCAACGATGCTATCCAAACTATCACGCATAAAGAGCATGTGATTGGTACGACGAAGAAGGAAGTCAACTGGGCTAAGAGCCAACTCATTGCGCATTGCATAGTGAAGTGACAAAGTGTCTGCCAAACTGAGTCCTGGCGCTTGTTCCAAACTATGAGCAAGAGCAAAGACTTTCGGTGCATTTGAACCGTAAAGATTTGCTAGGTAATGAGCTTCCTTGCTATCCAAACCACGTGACACTCCAAGTTGCGCAAAGGCTTCGATTTCTGAGTCTACATTTGCTGGGTTCAATTCCCCACCTGAAACAGGGTATGTCTTAGAGTTGATGAGTTTAAAGCTGCGGTCAAATTCTGCTTTGAGGATGTCAACCACGCGCTCCATAGCTCCTTCAGCCATCTTACGGTAGTCTGTGATTTTACCACCAGCAAGGGTCAAGAGACCATTATCATCACGATCCAAGCTAGAACCACGTGAAACTGCAGATGGATCCAAATGTTTCTCAGATGTGCTGCTTTCAAGCTTGCTGACAGCAGATTCAACATCTTCACGCGTTTTTTCTTTCGATAGATAAGCTTCGACAGTCGTAATCAAGCTATTGAAGCTCTCATCGCTAATAGTGCCGTTATTGCCTCCATTGTAGTCAGAAGCGCTATTGCCTGCAATCAATGGACGAAGACCAGCCCAGCTGCTTTCGATATCATCAATGGTGATATTTGCTTCTGGGAAGCGGTTGTTGACAATGCCAAGCAGATAATCTACATCTTCCTGTGTCACTTTTGGATGTTCCAAATCACCTGTGTAGTCTGTATCTGTTGTACCGAAGTAAGTCTTGTTTTCACGTGGAAGTACAAAGACCATACGGCCATCTCCCAAACCTGTGTCAAAGTAAACTGGCTGTGAAACCTTGATCTTGCTTGAATCCACTACCAAGTGAACTCCCTTAGTTGGACGCATTTGTGAGAATTGTGCTCCCTTATTAGACAAATTACGCACCTTGTCGCTCCAAGGACCTGTTGTGTTGATAACCAGACGGGCCTTGATTTCAAAGACTTGATCTGTCAACAAATCACGAGCTACGACACCTGTAATCTTGCCACTTTCGTCAAAGAGGAAGCCTTCTGCCTTAACATGGTTGGCAATGAGGGCACCATCTTGATTGGCACGTTTGATGTTTTCAATCACGAGACGCGCATCGTTGTTACGGAAGTCAAGGTAAACCCCACCTCCTACCAAACCTTCTTTCTTCAAGTTTGGCTGGCGTTCTAAAACTTCTTCCTTGCTCAAGACCTTGTTAGCAGCTGTTGTGTTGTTAACACCCGCCAAAAGATCGTACAAGTCCATGGCTACTTTGAGACGGAAGAGGCTAAAGGTCGCTCCATCTTCATCGTAAACTGGCAAGAGCATTGGGTCTGGTTTTGGAATGTGTGGAGCGATTTGTTGAACCACTGCACGTTCAGAAACCGTATCTGACACCACTTCCACGTCAAATTGTTTGAGGTAACGAAGACCTCCGTGAACCAATTTTGTTGAACGACTGGATGTTCCTTCTGCGAAGTCCTGCATTTCAATCAAACCAGTATCTAGACCACTAGCTGCTGCCTGCAAGGCTACACCAGCCCCTGTGATTCCTCCACCAATAATCAAGAGGTCTAGGGTACGTTCCTGCATTTTTTTAATTGATAATTCACGTGTTTTCTTTGAAAATTCCATATTTACACACTTTCTAACTAAGTCGCTTTATTCTTCCAGTATTAGTCGTCTACTTCCGCAAAGACTTGAGTCGCTTTTACAGCCTTCTTCCAGCCCTTGTAGAGTTGTTCCTTGCGAGATTCGTTCATAGACGGCTCGAAGAGTTCTCCTGTCTCGTTCAAGAGTTTCAACTCATCCAAGTCCTTCCAGTAACCTACTGACAAACCTGCTAGGAAGGCTGCCCCCAGAGCTGTTGTTTCCAAGTTTTTAGCGCGTGCGATGTCGATTCCCAAGATATCAGCTTGGAACTGCATGAGGAAGTTGTTCATAGCCGCACCACCGTCTACTTTCAAGACCTGGATAGCTGTCTGAGCATCCACTTGCATGGTGTCGATGATGTCACGTACTTGATAAGCAATAGATTGCAAAGTCGCCTTGATAAAGTCTTCTTTAGTTGTTCCACGAGTTAAGCCAAAGACAGAACCTCGAGCGTTTTGGTTCCAGTATGGAGCACCTAGACCTGTAAAGGCTGGAACGACATAAACTTCATCATTATTGTGAGAATCACGAGCGTATTTTTCAGATTCTGGTGAATTTTCAACCATTCGAAGACCGTCACGAAGCCACTGAATAGCACTTCCTGCAATGAAGATAGAACCTTCCAAGGCATAGTAAACCTTGCCGTTAATTCCGTAACCAATGGTTGTCAAGAGGTTGTTTTCAGACAACTGCATCTCTTCACCAGTATTCATGATGATGAAAGAACCTGTTCCATAAGTATTCTTAACCATACCTGGTTCAAAGGCCAACTGCCCAAAGAGGGCTGCCTGTTGGTCCCCAGCCATACCTGAGATTGGCACTTCTCCACCGTAGAAATGGAATGGAGCTGTCTTACCGTAGATTTCAGAGTTAGAACGAACTTCAGGCAACATTGCTTTAGGAATGTTAAGGATTTCTAAAATCTCATCATCCCATTTGAGTTCTTTAATGTTATAAAGCATGGTACGAGCTGCGTTTGAGTAGTCAGTCACGTGAGCCGCACCGTCAGTCAATTTCCAAACCAACCAAGTATCGATAGTACCAAAGAGCAATTCCCCTTTTTCTGCTCGCTCTTGAGCGCCTTCTACATGATCCAAAATCCAACGAACCTTGGTCGCAGAGAAGTAAGCATCGATGATCAAACCAGTCTTTTCATGGAATTTTTCCACATAACCTTGGCTTTTTAGTTGCTCAGCCAAAGGTGCTGTCTGACGTGATTGCCAAACGATAGCGTTGTAGATAGGGAGCCCTGTTTTCTTATCCCAGACAACAGTTGTTTCACGCTGGTTGGTGATCCCGATTGCTTCGATTTGATTTGGCTTGACACCACTTTCGATGAAAGCACCCGCAATAACTGACTGGACGGAGTTCCAAATTTCATTGGCATTGTGCTCTACCCAACCTGCCTGAGGGAAAATCTGGGTAAACTCTTTTTGACTCGAGCTAACCTTTTCCCCTTTTTTGTTGAAAATGATAGCACGAGAACTTGTAGTTCCCTGGTCAATGGCCATAATGTATTTTTCTTGTGACATGTGCTGTCCTCCTGATAAAGATCTTGAGGATGTTTCCTCTTTACACTTACTAGTATACAAAATAAAGCGCTTTCTTGTTTATCAACTTTTTTTAATTTTTTAAAAAATGTGAGGAGATTGTATGAATTTCACAAAAAAGACCTGGAACGACCAAGCCTTTTAAGTGAATAATAACTGACGAATCCCTGCCAAATCTTCCAAATCCAAGTCGTTTTTTAAATAATAAACTGGGGTCTGTTCCTTCTTATGAATCGGATTATTGGTAACCAGCAAATCATAATGCCGAGTACAATCATAGGCTTCAATGGTAATAAAACGATTGTATTCCAAATACCGTTTCAAAATGGCTGCCATCCTTGAAAAGACAAGAAAACCAGATGTCAAATCCAGACCAATTCGCATATGCTGGCCACCATTTTCAGCCATATATTCTATCAACTGGAGCCATTCCCAGAGAATTTTCTTATCCAAATCCGTCTCCTGCTGAAAGGCAGGTAGAGCATGAAAAATCTCCTCTGCCGTTCCCCTAAAATCATGTTCCATCAAAAAATAAGGATGACGATTCTCCAACTGGTACTTGTAGAGGTCCTGTAAAATATAGCCCTTATAGAGATAGACTTGAGCACAAAGTTGACTGAGTTCATAGGTGACATGGTCCTCTGTATAGTCCCCCAATAGTTCCTCCTTCTTCATTTCTTGAATCAATTGTGTCAGTAAATCTGCCAACTGCCCTCCAAAACCAAGGATATACTCCATAGTATGAAGAGGAAGAATGCGATGAGATAGGAGGAAAGAGAAGAAAATCATCATCTCCCCATCCTCAGCTCCTAGAGGAAGGTGTTGCCCAGCAAAAAAGGAAGGAGCCTTTCTCAGCAAACGAAGGTAGAAAATATTGTCAAAATACCCTCGCATTTTCTCTTCTATGACTTGAAACTGACAGGCATTGACCCGAAGACGTTGCTGACTGATGTGACTCCACAAAACCAAGTCCAATTTCTGCCCCGAAGACAAACTTGCACCGCAGATCTCTTCTAAAGTGGCAATCTCCTGTTTTCTCTCTGGTTTCTGCATATGGCCTTCCCATTCCTGACTCGACCAGACCTTACGAAAAAGACAGAAATAGAAATAGCGAATCTGATGCTCTGGACCTCGCCAACGTCCATTCTGGATGGATAAATCAAATTCTGACAAAATCTGATTTAAACTAGCTAAGTGGCGACCAAGCGTAGCCTCACTAATCATCAATTCTTGAGCCAGCTGATGGGCTAAAAACTGTTGGTGGTAGAGAAGATAGATCAAAATCTGGTATTTAACAGCATTCTCCAAAAACAAGCTCCGAATATCTCTCCCCTTGGTAGCTGCACCGATTGACAGACGCAGATTTTCATCTTCTAAGGAGATAGTCAGCTCTAAGCCACTGTCCAAAGCCTTGTCATTGAGCAGGGTGACATATTTGGTTAGAGTTGCTTTTGAAAATCCTGTTTCCTCCATTACAGCCTTGACGGTCGTCTGAGACTCTTGTAATAGAAAGGAAAGGATTGAAAATTGGCCAGATTCAGCCTTTTCCATCAAATCTCCTAAATACATTTGTTACCCCTTTCATTTTCTACCTTAAGCATAGCATAAATCTTACAAATGCTGAAATAATCTGTTTCTCTTTTTATTTTCATGCTGATTTCCTGGTCCATTATCCTAAAAATCAGCAAACACACGGCTCCCCCTTTGGGCATTTTTATGCTAAAATAGTAGCTATGGATAAAATTATTAAAACAATATCAGAAAGCGGAGCCTTTCGTGCTTTTGTCCTTGATAGCACAGAAACCGTCCGCACTGCTCAAGAAAAACACCAAACCCAAGCTAGCTCAACTGTAGCGCTTGGTCGAACTCTTATCGCTAGCCAGATTCTCGCAGCCAATGAAAAAGGAAATACCAAACTAACAGTGAAGGTACTGGGATCTAGCTCTCTAGGAGCCATTATCACCGTTGCTGATACCAAGGGGAACGTCAAAGGCTACGTTCAAAATCCTGGTGTTGACATCAAAAAGACTGCAACTGGTGAAGTCCTAGTTGGACCTTTTGTTGGAAATGGTCAATTCCTCGTTATCACAGACTACGGTACTGGAAATCCTTACAACTCTATGACTCCCCTTATCTCTGGGGAAATCGGTGAAGACCTGGCCTTTTACCTGACCGAAAGCCAACAAACCCCTTCAGCAGTCGGCCTCAATGTCCTTTTGGACGAGGAAGACAAGGTCAAGGTTGCAGGTGGTTTCCTAGTCCAAGTCTTGCCAGGAGCCAAGGAAGAAGAGATTGCTCGCTTTGAAAAACGCATCCAAGAAATGCCAGCTATCTCAACCCTTCTCGAAAGCGAAGACCATATCGAAGCCCTCCTCAAGGCAATCTACGGTGACGAGGCCTACAAGCGTCTTTCTGAAGAAGAAATCCGTTTCCAATGTGACTGTAGCCATGAACGCTTTATGAACGCTCTTGCTAGCCTTCCAAGCTCAGACTTACAGGAAATGAAAGAGGAAGACCACGGAGCAGAAATCACTTGTCAATTCTGCCAAACTACCTATAACTTTGATGAAAACGACCTGGAGGAACTCATTCGTGACAAATCTTAATACACCTTTTATGATTGGCAATGTTGAGATTCCCAATCGTACCGTTTTAGCACCCATGGCTGGCGTGACCAACTCAGCCTTTCGTACTATTGCAAAAGAGCTCGGAGCTGGACTCGTTGTAATGGAAATGGTCTCTGACAAGGGAATCCAATACAACAACGAAAAAACCCTGCACATGCTTCATATTGACGAAGGCGAAAACCCTGTCTCTATCCAACTCTTTGGTAGTGATGAAGACAGCCTAGCACGCGCAGCAGAATTCATCCAAGAAAATACCAAAACCGATATCGTGGATATCAACATGGGCTGCCCAGTTAATAAAATCGTGAAGAACGAAGCTGGCGCTATGTGGCTCAAGGATCCAGACAAGATCTACTCTATTATCAACAAGGTCCAATCTGTCCTTGATATTCCACTTACTGTCAAAATGCGTACCGGCTGGGCCGACCCATCTCTGGCAGTTGAAAATGCCCTCGCTGCTGAAGCAGCAGGTGTTTCTGCCCTCGCCATGCATGGCCGTACCCGTGAACAAATGTATACAGGTCACGCAGACCTTGAGACCCTTCACAAGGTCGCTCAAGCTTTGACCAAGATTCCATTTATCGCCAACGGTGACATTCGTACGGTCCAAGAAGCCAAACAACGCATCGAAGAAGTTGGTGCTGATGCAGTCATGATTGGCCGCGCTGCCATGGGAAATCCTTACCTCTTCAACCAAATCAACCATTACTTTGAAACAGGAGAAATCCTACCTGATTTGACCTTTGAGGACAAGATGAAAATCGCCTACGAACATTTGAAACGCTTGATTAACCTCAAAGGAGAAAACGTAGCAGTTCGTGAATTCCGTGGTCTCGCTCCTCACTACCTCCGTGGAACATCTGGCGCAGCCAAACTCCGTGGAGCTATTTCACAAGCTAGCACTCTGGCAGAGATTGAGGCTCTCTTGCAGTTGGATAAGGCTTAAAATGGTTCATACTGCTCTACTGATTATCGATATGCAAAAAGCATTTGATAACCCTATCTGGGGAGAACGGAACAACCCTCAAGCTGAACAACAAGCATTGAGGGTACTGGCATACTTTCGTAAACACGCTCTTCCAATCTTACATGTTCAACACATATCTGACAATCCCCAGTCGCAATTTCATAACAAACAAAATCAGGAGTTTAAAAGTGGATTTGAACCAGTTGCTTCAGAACCTGTCTTTCAAAAAACGGTTAATAGCGCCTTTATTGGAACAAATCTTAAAACATATTTACGAAAAAATCAGATTTGTCATTTAGTCGTTGTTGGTTTGACTCTGCCTCATTGTGTATCCACTACTACACGAATGGCAGCAAATCTTGGTTTTGAAGTCACTTTACTAGCAGATGCCACTGCCAGTTTTACCCTATCTAACAAAAACGGTCAGGCCATCTCTCCTGAGACTATCCATGAGATTAATCTCCTTTCTCTACAAGATGAGTTTGCTCAAATTCTTACTACAGAAGAATTTTTAACCCAAGTATAAGTATAAAATAATCCGTCAACTCTTATTGAGCTGACGGATTTTCTTTGATTGTAAAAATTCAAATAATGAGAGCTATTATTGACTCAAAGCAACACTAGAAACCTTACCATCCGCTCCTGTTGTAATTTGGATGACTTTTCCTCCACCAATTTTGGCATTATACTTACCATCATCAAGAGTATAAGAATAGCCTTTGATAGAGTAATTTTCTTTCTTTCCATCAGAAGATTCTACTGTAAATTGACCTCCTGATGAAACTGTGATAGTTTCGCCATTTGCTCCCTTCCAATTGCCCGCTGCAGCTGAGAAATCACCATCTACCATGGTTAAAACACCCTTGTAGCGTTTATTTTGCTCTGCTTGTTTGTCTTGAAGTTTGCGGTCAGTTGTAGGATCATAGCTTGATTGGTTAGACTGGGCTTGAGAAGCCTGTTGAGTTGAAGGAGTCTGAGCAGGAGTTTGTTGACTAGCCACCTGTTGATTAGCCACTTCTTGACCTTGGCTTTGCTCTGGTGTAGGTGCCGCTTGTGATGGTGTTGCAGTTGCTGAAGATTGATCAGTAGATGCCTTAGCCTTTTCAGATGCAGCTGAACTTGAGGACTTCTGAGTCTTGCTTTCTTTGCTAGCAGAAGCTGCTTTAGAACTTGATGATTGGCTTGTCTTAGCAGAACTGCTTGCTTGAGTTGTTTCCTTTTTATTCCCACAAGCTCCTAATAGCAAGGTAGAAGCCAATACAGTTGCTGCCATCAATTTGATATAGGTTTTCTTTTTCATTTTTCTACTCCTTTGTAATATTTTAGAAATATAAAGAAATCTTTTTGTAATATAATTGTAACATTGGGGTTTGAATATGTCAACAATTTATCTAAACTATTTTAAAAATCTCACATAATTTAGATACATTTACTCCTCCTACTCTTCTATTCGTAATAAAACAGAAAAACAGGAGATTTTCCTATTAAAAATTTGAATTTGTTTTTGTGTAATCGCTTGCATCTTTAAGTACAAAGGAATATAATAACATTGAAATAGAATATAGGAGGTGCACTCTTATGCTAAATAAGTATTATAAGTATCTTCCTTGGCTGATTTTGGGAGCAATTGGCTCTTATCAATCAGCCGCTTACTATGCGCGAACTGCATTTGATGTGTTTTATCTGACTACAATCTTTTTGATTGTTTATATCGCTTTGTTATTTTTACATGAGAACTATCTCAAGTATCGATACAAAGACTTTTTTACTCACCTGTTGAGCAATTCTAAGAGAGATAGCCATCCCTAAAACAGTCGCAACAGCAAATCAAACTAATAAAGGCAAATAAAGAGGTCAGGAACTTTGTCCCGACCTTGTTTTTTATTTCAATCGATAGGTTTTTCTTGGTTTCTTTTTAGGCACTCGTTTGAGTCCAACTTCTTCTACATATTCTCCGTATTTTACGAGAAAGTTATTGCTGACGATTGAACGACCGGGGTTAATAAGATTGACCAGTTCAGTCCCTTCATAGACAGTGAACTCCTCCTCCAGCAGATAAAGGAAGGTCGGATTCCAGTCGAGACGCCCTTGGATTCGTTTGATAGATTCTTTAATAATGGCATAATGGTCAAAAGCGAAGGCTTGCTCCTCCAACTCCACTCCCTCTAGGAAGCACTTGCCCGTCTGAAAATCGACATCTACGAAAACGACATCCTTGGCATCGTCTCCTGCTTGAACAAGTTCTAATGCACGACTAGGCAGATAAACCAAGTGGGCAATGGTCACTGTCCAACCCCGTGGGTCACGGCCGGGGGTCGATACAGTCATCAATTGCTCTATTTTTTCCAAAGGAAGATCGAGATTGACTTCTTCTCTCACCTCGCGCTGACAGGCATGCGCAGCATCTTCGCCCTTGTCCATAAATCCTCCAACCAGAGCCAAACAGTTTTGATAGGGGTGAGCCTTGCGGCGAATTAATAAGAGCTTGATCTTTCCTTCAACAAAGCAGTAGGCTACCATATCCACCGTCACACTTGGTTTTTCGTATTGAGGGAGTTCCTGCTTGTAGTACCAGTCTAAAAACTCTTCCTGACTGGCATGGATTTCAAAATATTCTCTTTCCGTCATCCCGGATGGAATTATCGTGTCCGTCATGTTACGCCTCCTTACGAACTGCCTTGGTCCATTGGTACCAACCTACTAGACTATTGAGAGTGTAAACCCAGTACATTCCTTGAATATGGATATTTTCACCCCACCAGAGGTAAATACTAAAGAGATTGGTTGCAATCCAGAAAATCCATTGCTCACGATAGAGACGTGTCATCAAGAGCTGACCGACACCATTGGTCGCATCGGTAACACTATCACGGAAAGGGCGAGCACTATGGATACTTTGGTAAGCCAAGCCCATACCAATCCAGATGATAGCAGTCAAAGCCAAGTACTTGAGCCAATCAAAAACAGATAATTTCTTGGCTTCAAAGTGAGATTCTTCTGCTCTTCCTTGGTCATTAATACGGTTGGACAGCCAAGCATAGAGACCAATCGGCTGCATGACAAAGAAGTAAACAGTTGTCAAGACTTCGCCATAAAAAGTTGCATTCATGGCCAAAATCAAATAGATAGCAGAGTTAATAGCCCCGAAGAGATAATTACTTGCACGCCCTTCTGCTACCAAGATAACACAGACAATCCCAGTCCAAGATGCAAACAAGCTCATCCAGTCATGACTTTCTGTATTTTGCGTGAATTCCAAGATCAAGGGAACACTTGATAGGACGATGAGATACAACCACTGGAAGAGGCTACGGCCGACAAAGAGATCTTTCCAGAGCAGGTTCATGATTCCTGCAAAACCGATCTTGCGGGCTTCTGCATGGACATTTTTAAAGTTTTCGATAAATTGTGTGATTTTTTCAGTTAGTTTTTTCATAATTGTCTCCTAATCTGTTTGGTAAATGGCATCAATAGCCACTTTTGCTGCTTCATAATTTCCTAGATAATCCTCAGCTAGATAAACTAGTGGAATGTTTGCTAAGTAGCGCTCCCTCATCTGGTCCAAATGCTGGGAAAAACTATGGCGAATATGGTCTTCTGCCATAGTCATATCTCTAAATCCGTCATTGACATAGGAGCCGACAGGCTGCACAAAGAGAATCAAGTCCCATTTTTCCTTAGCTAAGATTGAGGCAAAGAGATTATCAAAAGTCTCTCCTGATAAATCCCCTTGGTCCTCAGTCTCCATGTAATAATCATAGTAGCCCTTGGTTACTAAGGAGTTGGTATCGGCTATCACTAGACCCCTATTGGCATTACTGTCAATTAACTTAGAGGTCTGGTCATACTGCCCTAAAAGGAGATAGTAGTAATCCTTTGGAGTCAATTCATCGTCGCGGACATTGTTTTTGATCTGGTACTCACGTGCGTATTCCAAACTAACTGGTGCATCGTAATACCTAGCCAAATCCTTGGCCAGAGTGGTCTTCCCATTGCTAGCACTTCCCATAATCAACACTTTCTTTGTAAACTGACGACGGAAAGGTTGAGCGATATATTTCCAATACTTGCTTGGATTTTCTCGAATCATAGTAGCTGAGATACCAAACTTTCTTTCTTGCAAGACAGTCTCAAAGCCACGATTTGATAATTCTTGCTGGTAGTCTGCCTCTCCCACAAAGAAGATTAGTTCTTGCTGGGTTTCATCATAGAAAATATCCTCTAACATTTGCTCCAACCACTCCTGCCAGCCCATAGGGTAACGAGGAAGATTGGTTTCATCTAACTTACAAACCAAGGTCAACTCGTCATCACCAAAGGCCTCTCGGATATAGCGAAATCTTTTTTGAAGCGTTAAGCCTACCTGCTCCCCTCTATCTCCCTCATAGCCTGAAACGACAACCCAGACCCGGTCACACTGTCGCTTCGCTCGCTGGATCAGATCGATATGACCTTGATGAAGCGGAGCAAAGGTTCCAAATACCACTGCTGTTTTCTTTTTCATAAACCTATTGCCTTTTTATATTTTTTGATATTTTCATTATCTATGTTTTTATTATAAACTATATTTTTGTTTTGTCAATAGTTTTTTATCATTTTTTATAAAAACGTTGCGAAAAAAGAATCAAGATTACTCCTGATTCTCCATTTTTATGCAATATCAAATTTTAACTGGCCTGCTTTAACACCAATTTTAAGTGTGCTGCCTGCCTCTAATTCTCCCTTGAGAAGAAGTTCTGCCAACTTGTCTTCCACTTCTGTTTGCAGGGTTCTGCGAAGTGGACGAGCTCCCATCTCTGGGTCATATCCTTGATTTGCCAACAATTTCAGTGCGGAAGCTTGTAATTTCAAGTCAATGCCTTTTTCAGCCAAACTTGCCACTAAAGGTTTGACCATAATCTTCACCACTTCCTGCATATGGTCGCTAGATAAGCTATGGAAGACCACCTTTTCATCAATACGGTTGATAAACTCCGGCCTATAAGCTTTTTTCAGCTCTTCAAACATGCGTTTCTCCATATTCTCCTGGTCAAAACGAATGTCCTTGGCCCCAAAACCAACAGTCTTGTCATCACGAAGGGCTGTCGCACCAAGGTTTGAAGTCATGATGATAATGGTATTTGAAAAATCAACCTTGCGACCCTTGCTATCGGTCAAGACACCATCATCCAAGACTTGCAAGAGGACATTAAAGATGTCTGGGTGTGCTTTTTCTACCTCGTCAAAAAGTAAAACGGAATAGGGTTTGTTGCGAACTTTCTCGGTCAACTCCCCACCTTCTTCATAACCTACATAGCCCGGAGGAGCTCCATTGAGACGGCTGGCAGCGAATTTCTCCATATACTCACTCATATCAAAACGGATAAGGGCTGATTCGTCATCAAAGAGAACTTCTGCTAGAGCCTTAGCCAATTCGGTCTTACCGACACCTGTAGGCCCTAAGAACATAAAGGAACCAATCGGACGCTTATGACTGCGAATCCCTGACTGATTGCGGCGAATGGCACGGCTAATGCTTGAAACTGCTTGATCTTGACCGATGACACGTTTGTGCAGTTCAGCTTCCAAGTTTAGGTATTTCTTAGCATCCGTTTGAGTCAGTTTTTGAACTGGAATACCTGATAAGCGACTCAAGGTGGTCAAAATATCAGACTCTGTCACCAAGTCTTTATAGACAGGCACTTCCTCTTCTTTTGCGATTAACTGAGCTGCCTGTTTCCACTTACCATCCATCAAGGCCTTGTCAGCTGGACTCAAACCTGAATCGTCTGCTTTTACATGCTTAACCTTATTTTGCACTGTTGCTGCCGCTTCATCCAAGAGGTCGATAGCAGAGTCTGGCAAGTGACGACTGGTCAAGTAACGATGGGCCATCTTAACTGCTGTTTCAACCGCTTCATCTGTGATTTTCACACGATGATGTTTCTCATAAGTCGCCTTCAAACCTTGCAAAATGGTCATGCTGTCTGCCACACTTGGCTCTTCAATCGTCACTTTGGCGAAACGACGAGAAAGGGCTGCATCTTTTTCGATATGTTTTTGGTATTCTTCCTGAGTGGTCGCACCAACTGTTCTCAAAGTTCCACGCGCTAAGGCTGGCTTCAAGATATTGGCCGCATCTAGAGTTGAGTCAATCCCACTACCAGAACCCATGATGGTATGAAGTTCATCGATAAAGAGGATGACTTGGCCATCTTCTTCAATATCCTTGATGATATTGTTCATGCGTTCTTCAAAGTCACCACGGAAGCGTGTCCCTGCAACGACATTCATCAAATCAAGCTCTAACACGCGCATCTTAGCCATTTCCGCAGGTACATCACCACTAGCAATACGCTGAGCGAGTCCAAACGCCAAGGCTGTTTTCCCGACACCAGCATCCCCAACCAAGACAGGATTATTCTTTGTCTTCCGACTCAAGATTTGAATCATACGCGAGATTTCCTTTTCCCGACCGATAACTGGCTCCAACTTGCCAGAACGAGCTTGCTCTGTCAAATCATGCGTATAGTCCTCGAGACCACCGCTTGGAGTCTGGGGCATGCCCATCATGTTAGCCATAGAATTTTGCTTATCAGCTACTGTACGATGGCGTTGGCGTAAAGCCTTAAGATCTTCACGAGTCCAGCCTGCACGTTCTTCTAAATTTCGACGAAGAGCAGCAATCTTGACCTGTTCTTTCTTGTCTTCATAAGAAAAACCAGCCCTCTCCAAGATACGAGTCGCCAAGGCATTTCCATCATGCAAAATCGCATAAAGGACATGCTCCGTCCCTAACACCTTAGCATGGACCACTGATGCTACATACTCTGCTTCATCAAAAAGGACCTGCAAACGATGAGAAAACGGCAATTCCATAAAGGTTTCATCCTGGCTATAGTCCGTTTCAGTCAGTTCCAAAGCGACTTCTTCTAAACGGTCCATCTCATATGGATAATCATTTAAAGTTGCCCCTGCCACACTATAACTGTGATTAGACATAGCAATCAACAAGTGCCAAGACTCTAGGTAACGAGCTCCAAAATGACCAGCAACCATGTAGGCACTTTCGATACATTCATTCAATGCTTTTGAATAGTTCATCTTACTTCCCTTTTCTATCTACCTCTTGTATGACCTGTCGTAGCATATTAGCTCGAAGGACTGGAGCTTCTTCTCCTAGAACGCGATCCAAAGCTACTGTCATCAGCAAATTCATCTCCTGCTTGGTCATCAATTCCTGCTCAACCAAAAGCTGGAGAATATCCTCATAAATTTCTTGACTGACCCGCTCACCAATCGAGTAAAGCAGCTCTCGGAGCATTTCATGATGACTAGAAAACTCAATCCGTCCTATACGAATGTAGCCTCCGCCACCACGCTTACTTTCAACCAAGTAGCCTCTACTTTCCGTAAAGCGTGTCTTGATCACATAGTTGATCTGACTAGGAACAACCTGAAAGGTATCTGCCAACTGACTCCGTTGCAACTCCACAATACCAGATTGATCTAAAATCGCCTTGATGTAGGCCTCAATATGATCCGATGTATTTTTAAATCTCATTACAAACCCACCTCTCTCTTTAAACCTTGACTATCTTTGACTATTATACCGAAATTTTCTCATTTTTAAAAGAAAAAGGGCACTGGTAAAGGATAATCTTCACCAACTCCCTATTTTTCTACTTATCTAAGCCTAATTCTGCCAAGATTTGACGTTTGTAGGCAATTTTTTGAACTTCCTTGTCCTCATCTTCAGACCAATCTAGTTTAATTTCTGAAACAATCTGCCCAGGGCGATTTTTCAAGATATAGATGCGGTCGCTGAGACTGAGGGCCTCCTCGATACTATGCGTGATGATTAAGGTTGTTAGCTGCAACTGCTTGTGAATCTCAAGGTACCAAGTGTGTAGTTCCATCTTGGTCATCTCATCCAAGGCGCTAAAGGCTTCATCTAAGAGAAAGAGCTTGTGCCCGAAAAGATAGGTACGGAGTAAGGCTACACGCTGGCGCATCCCACCACTGAGTTCATGAGGGTATTTATCTCTTACAGCTGTCAACTGGAAGGTCGCAAGAATTTCATCTGCGCGAGCAATAGCTTCTGCCTTATCCACCTTTTGAATCAAGAGGGGCAGAATGATATTACCAAGCACCGTCTTGTGCTCCAAGAGCAGATCCTTTTGTAACATATAACTCACGCGCCCCTTGGGATTTTCTTCACCATCAAGGACAATTCTCCCTGACTGAACTTCTAAAATCCCCGCAATTAAGTTGAAAAGCGTAGTCTTACCAACACCACTTGGGCCTAGGATAGAAACCACTTCACCTGAAGTGACTTTCAGATTGATGTCCTCTAAAATCCTCTCCTGACCATAGGCATAACTGACGTGTTCTAGTCTAATTTCTGTCATTATTTCACAAATTCGTTGGTGAAGCCTTTGTCTGTCAAATCTTCTTTAAGGATACCATTTTCTTTATCCCATTTGTAGAAGGCATTCCAGCGAGCTGCATCAAATTGCCCCCATTTTTCCTTGTCGCTTGCGTATTCTTTTGACAAGTATTTTTGAGATTCGATGACAAAGTCACGTTTTTCCTTGAGTTCAGGTGCATTTTTGATGAGGATATCAGCTGCTTCCTCTGGATGCTCCATAGCATATTGGTAGCCTTTTTTGATAGCTTGGATAACTTTGCGAGCTTCTTCTTTGTTGTCTTTCAAATAGTCGTTGTTAGCAATAATGACTGGTGAGTAATAGTCAAATTCTTTAACGTAGTCTTTCAAGTACATGAAATTAGCATCTACACCTTGAGATTTTGCAAGGATACCATCCCAACCGTAGTAGATCCAAGCAGTATCAAAGACGCCATTGGCAATCGGTGTGATTGAGTTTGAGTCGTTATTTGGTACTTTTTCAACCTTCTCAAAGTCTCCACCTTGAGATTCTACCAAGGTTTTCAACATAGCAAGTTCAGTTGGGTCATTCCATGTCCCGTATTTTTTACCAACCAAGTCCTTTGGACTGCTTACATTGTCAGATTTACGAGAGATGATTCCTGATGTATTGTGTTCAACAATAGCTGCAACGGCAGTAATTCCTGCTCCTTTTTCCAATTTTTTAGCCATATAGTCTTGGAAATAGACTGCAAATGGTGCCTTACCGTTAATAACCAAGTCAGAAGAACTTTCTTCTGGTGGCAATTTCAAATCAACATCCACTCCAGCTTCTTTGAAATAACCTTTTTCCTTAGCAACATAAAGCCCTGTGTGGTTGGTATTTGGCGTCCAGTCTAGGATAAAGTCAATCTTCTTGAGTTCTGCTTCCTTATTATCCTTAGAAGCAGTTCCTTGACCACAGGCCACAAGCACAACAGCTACAAGAGCTGTTAAAACAGTTAAAAACACTTTCCATGTTTTCTTCATTTCAATTTCCTCTTTTCTTTTTCAGAAACATTCTTATTCTACGAACGTTTCCATTTAATAACATATTTTTCACTGACATCAACCAGCTTCATACCGAGAAGACTGATAATCGATACCAGAATAATAATAGCAAACATAGTATCATACTGAAACAGTTTCTTGGACTGAATCATGTAGACACCTAGTCCTTCAAAGCCTCCCAACCACTCAGATACTACTGTTGTGATAAAGGCGTAGGAGACACTGACCCTCAGACCAGCATAAAAGTAAGGCAGACTGACAGGGATTTTAAAATGCCACAGGATTTGCCAAGGTTTGGCCCGCATCAGACTAAACAAGGTCAGCATATCCTTGTCACAATGCCTAAAACCGTCCAAAATGCTGACGATGATAGGAAAGGTTGTTGTCAAGATAATCAAGACAATCTTGGGCAAAATCCCATAACCGAGCCACAAAACCAGGATAGGGGCTATGGCAATGGTCGGGATAGTCTGAACAACCACCATCATAGGGTAAATCAGATCGTTAAGCCAAGTCAAACTGTCCATAAGCACAGCCATGAGACAGGCAATCAAGACTCCCAAAATCAGTCCCAATAAAGCCACTCTCAAGGTGGCCCAGCTATGGTGCCAGAGAAATTCTCTATCACGAACAAAGGACAGGAGAATTTCAAGAGGTGTCGGCAGGATAAACTTGGGGAGAAGTTTAAGAAAACCTGCTAACTGCCAGATTGACAAGACCCCCATAAAGCCCAATAGACTAATGTGTCGTCTCAGTATACTTTTCAAGTTTCTCATCAATACTTAAAATCTCTCCTACATTTATTTTGACATTGGCAAAAACATTATCTGCCTCCTGCCCTGCCACTTCTAGCGCTTCTTTGAGAATGCGCATAAGCTCATCAAACTCCCCTTCCAAGACCGTTTCAAATGGTGTCACCACCATAGTCACCTCTTGAGCTTGCAGATAAGCAATGACTTGATCGATAACAGCAATCCGATCAATCCCCTGTGATAGGGGTAAAATTTGCAAGGCGATGCTTGCTTTCATAAGAACCTCCTCTTCTCGTTTTCCTTTGACAAAAAGAAAAACCTTTGCCATATATGGAAAAGGTCAAGAGTAGACTAAGTATCGTTCCCTACGCTGGCATTACCCAGATCAGGTGCGGTCGAAGCTTAACGCTTCCTCTCAGACTGTACACAGACTCCCATATATTATATGGACATATGATAGCGCAAAACAAAAAAAATGTCAAGGAAACTGCTTACAGAAAAGAGTAGGAAATTTTCCTACTCCCATTTTCTATACTCGTTCTCCATCACTATTTACTCTGTAGCCATCCACTGTCGTATTGACAGCTAAGGCGCCTGAAGAGTAAGAATAATACCACTTACCAGAGACTTGATACCACCCCGTTTTCATTGCCCCTGAACTATCTAAATAATACCACAGACCATTTTCCTTTAACCAGCCTGTCTGCATTTCACCAGATGATTTCAAATAATACCAACTAGATCCATCTTTCAGCCAGCCTGTTGATTTAGATCCATTTGATTTAAAATGATACCAACTACCATTTATTTTCTTCCAACCGACAGTTGAACTGTTATTGGATCCATAGTTAGAGCTATTTCCTGATTGATTCTGATAATTCTGTGAAGAGGTTACTCCCTCTAGCTGGATATAGCGACGACTTCCGTTATAAGCCGTATAACTCAACCACTTGTACCCATCTTTTTCGAGAATTTGATCATAATGAACATTCTCCCCAGGATAATAGTAATCAATTGCAGTTGCGCCAGCTAGAGGCTGATTTTTGATAGCAGCCTTAGTCTTAAAATAATGTGTTCCTCCTGTTGAAACTGAGGATTGACTATTCCCAACACTGCCACCAGCTAAATCTTTAAAATGAATAAAGCCAGTCATAGTATTCGCCTTCACGACGCGCTTATTGTAAGATTCCCTTATTCCATAATTGTATTCTTCAATCTCAATCTCATCTCCTATTACATTTGACACCCAAGCAACATGACCATAAGTTCCTGCAGTCGACCAAGCAATGGAGCCAATCGCTGGTCTATTATCGACACGATAGCCTTCACGACGAGCACGATAGCCCCATTCATTCGCATTCCCATAAGCCGCCGGAATCTCAAAACCATTGACATTACTCAAACGAAAGGCTGCAAAAGAAGTACACTGACGAGAATACATGCGCCACTTATCAATCTCCTGGCTCCCATTTTTATAATGAGCAGGATAATCATCCCCACGCGCAATCGATCCATTTCCTCCGGAATAGGCATATACACTATTACCCGCTGCTAACATCAATCCTACTACTAAAAAGGGAACAACCTTTTTAGCTGATTTTCTAAAAGAAAATCTTGTCTCTGCTACTTTAAATGGTGAAATTTTCATTCTTCCTCCTTGAAAAATAATATAAATCGAAGATTACCTTCACTTAAACTATTCGGAGAAAAAAAGAAAAAGTGAGAAAATTTCTCACTTTAGTCAAGATAATGAATCAAATTCTTTTCTGTAAGGATATCTGAGTAAGTAAAGGATTCAACGTAAACATTAGCTTGTTTATCTCCTTCAACGTTCCCAAATTCAACGATAAATAGGGATGGATAAACCTCAATTAGCTTACCCAATCTATTTTTTTGGCGCTTACGACCATTCTCCAAAGTCATTTCTACGACTTGTCCCTCATGTGCCTTGATTTCTTCTTTTATTTTTTTCATCTTGGCTACATCTGTAAATGCATCTGACATCTTATGCCTCCCTCTTTGAGATACTTGAAAATTTATTGTATTCTTTTTGGAAAATTAATTCCACCGTTCCACGAGCTCCACTACGGTTTTTCTCTATAATAACTTCTACCTTATTGTTTGGTATGCCTTCCTCTTCTTCACCACCACGCTCATAGTAGTCGTCGCGATAAAGAAAGGCTACGATATCAGCGTCCTGCTCAATAGAACCAGATTCACGAATATCAGACAAGACCGGTCTCTTATCCTGGCGTTGTTCTACACCACGAGAAAGCTGACTTAGAGCGATTACTGGAACCTTCAGTTCCTTAGCTAAAATTTTCAACTGACGTGAAATTTCTGAAACCTCTTGTTGACGATTTTCCCGACCAGTTCCCGTGATAAGCTGCAAATAGTCTATTAAAATCAAACCAAGATTTCCAGTTTCTTGAGCCAGTTTACGAGAACGAGAACGAATCTCTGTAATCCGAATCCCTGGCGTATCATCGATATAGATACTTGCATTAGCTAGGTTCCCTTGAGCAATGGTATATTTTTGCCACTCCTCATCAGTCAATTGACCCGTACGGATAGAATGCGATTCCACCAAGCCTTCTGCCGCCAACATACGGTCCACTAGACTTTCCGCACCCATTTCGAGTGAAAAAATAGCAACCGTTTTGTCCAACTTAGTCCCAATATTCTGAGCAATATTCAATGCAAAGGCTGTCTTACCAACCGCTGGACGGGCTGCTAGGATAATCAACTCCTCCTCATGAAGTCCAGTCGTCATATGATCCAAGTCACGATAGCCTGTCGCAATACCTGTAATATCGGTCGTTTGTTGCGAGCGAGTTTCCAGATTTCCAAAGTTGATATTCAACACATCTCGAATGTTCTTAAATCCACTTCGATTAGCATTTTCGCTGACATCAATCAGGCCTTTTTCTGCCTGAGCAATGATTTCATCAGCTGGTTGCGAAGCCTCGTAAGCTTGATTGACAGACTCTGTCAACTTGGAGATTAATCGACGTAGCATGGCCTTCTCTGCAACAATCTTAGCATAATACTCCGCATTAGCAGAAGTTGGCACAGAATTGACAATCTCAACCAGGTAAGACAAGCCACCAATATTCTGTAAATCACCTTGATTATCAAGAATGGTACGAACCGTTGTTGCATCTATAGCATCGCCACGATCGGATAAATCGACCATAGCTTGGAAAATCAAACGATGGGCATACTTAAAAAAGTCCCGAGACTCAATATATTCTCGCACAAAAACAAGCTTACTCTCGTCAATAAAGATAGCCCCTAAAACGGATTGCTCAGCTAAGATATCTTGAGGTTGTACTCGTAACTCTTCTACTTCTGCCATCAGACTTCCCTTCCTTTTACAATCTTGTCAAGAAAGTGTAAATTTACCCTTCTTTCACACGAAGATTGATCACACCTGTGATATCTTGATAGATTTTCACTGGTACATCGATCAAACCAACTGCTCGAATCGGAGCTTGTACTTGAATATGACGCTTATCAATCTTAATTCCAAATTGCTTTTGCAATTCTTCTGCAATTTTCTTATTGGTAATGGAACCAAAGGTACGACCATCTGGACCAACTTTTTCAACAAATTCTACAACCGTTTCTTCTGCTTCTAGTTGGTCTTTAATTGCTTTTGCTTCTGCAATCATCTCAGCGTGAGCTTTCTCTTCTGATTTTTGTTTACCACGAAGTTCACCTACAGCTTGAGCAGTTGCTTCTTTTGCTAAATTCTTTTTGATAAGAAAGTTTTGTGCATACCCTGTTGGTACTTCCTTAATTTCACCTTTTTTACCTTTTCCTTTAACATCTGCTAAAAAGATTACTTTCATTCTTCTTTCTCCTTTTCCTTTATTTCATTTAATACAATTTCTGTCAGTTTTTCACCTGCTTCTGACAAGGTTAAATCCTTAATTTGAGCTGCTGCCAAATTAAAGTGGCCTCCACCTCCCAGCTCTTCCATGATCCGTTGTACATTCAGTTTACTACGACTGCGAGCTGAGATAGAGATAAATCCTTGTGTATTCTTCGCAAGAACAAAACTCGCTTCAATGCCCGACATAGCTAACATGGCATCTGCTGCCTTACTAATAACAACTGTATCATAGCATTTCGAGTCCTTAGCCTCTGCTATCAGTACATCTGAACCTAATTTACGTCCCTGTAAAATCAGTTCATTGACCTCACGATATTCTTCAAAATCCGTCGCAGCGATTTCCTGGATAGCAATACTATCGCTTCCGCGCGTTCTGAGATAGCTAGCAACATCAAATGTCCGACTAGTCACTCGTGAGGTGAAATTTTTAGTATCCAACATCATACCAGCCATTAAAACACTTGCTTGCATACGACTCAAACGATTTTTCTTAGAATTCTGGAACTGAATCAATTCCGTTACCAACTCACTGGCACTGCTTGCACCACTTTCGATATAAGTGATAACTGCATTGTCTGGGAAATCCTGATCCCTTCGATGGTGGTCAATAACAATAGTTTGGGTAAACAAATCATAAAAATCTTTTGATAAAGTTAAAGCTGTCTTTGAATGGTCTACAAGAATCAACAAAGAACGATTGGTCACCATCCCCATTGCATCCTTAACAGACAACAACTTCGTAACTCCTTCTTTTTCTAAGAATGCAACAGCTCGTTCAATATCTGGTGACATTTGATTTTCATCATAAAGAGCATAACTATTTTCTGTTACATTACTAGCAAATAACTTCATACCTACAGCAGAACCCAAAGCATCCATATCAAGGTTTTTATGACCAACTACAAAAACCTGATCTACACTTCTAATTTTATCTGAAATAGCCGTCATCATAGCGCGCGTACGTGTTCGTGTACGCTTGATTGACGCAGCAGACCCACCACCAAAATAAACTGGATTTTTCGTTTCGTCGTTCTCCTTGACAACCACCTGGTCTCCACCACGCACTTCAGCCAAGTTCAAGTTGAGTAATGCAACTTTACCTATCTCATCATGATTTCCATCACCATAAGAAAAGCCCATACTTAAGGTCAAAGGCAACTGTCTCTGTTTTGACTCTTCTCTGAAAGCATCGATAACAGAAAATTTATCATTCATCAATCCCTCAAGTACCGTGTAGTCCGTAAAGAGATAGAAACGGTCCATACTCACTCGACGGGAGAACATGGCATGCTTCCCAGCAAATTCTGAAACAAAATTGGCTACAAAACTATTGATATGACTGATATCAGACTCCGATGTTTCATCTTCTAAATCATCATAGTTGTCAACGGAAACGATCCCAATCACAGGTCGACTCGTTACTAACTCAACAGTCGCTTCGTATTCTCCAGACACATCAAAGAAGTAAAGAACTCCAGACACCTTGTCCATATGAACCGAATAGCGGGTCTCACCCAAGGTGGCATAAGAACCTGGATTCCCCACAGAAGCCTTGATAATTGTTTGAATTAATGCCACATCAATTTCGCCCACTTCATTAGTCAAAATCAATTCAGCATAAGGATTAAACCATTCAACTTCACCTGACGACAAGTCTAATTTAATAACTCCGACAGGCATCTGTTCTAACAAGGTTGTCAAACTTTCTTCAGCTTGGTGGTTTACATACTGGATTTGTTCTACTTCACTCCTTGAGTAGTAGTCTCTCTGATGGATGAATAGTAAAATATATGAACCCAAAATAAGTAGCAAAAGAAATAGCGTTACCAGTGTATTCGTTACAAAAACAAGTTGCACAGATAGCACTCCGAACGCCACTATTCCTAATATTAAGGGGAAAATAGGACTTACATAAAATTTTTTCATTCCAAACCTCTTGGCACCCATTATACCATAATAACCACCAAAAAGCGACTTTTTAAAAGTGTAATCAGTAATTCTATCAATTATAAGAAAAAGGAGGTTTACAATTTAGTAAACCTTCCTTTACACATATTGAAATTAAGATTCTTTAACTTCTAACAAGCCAATCTCGCCATCTTCACGACGATAAATCACATTGGTTGTCTGATCTTCAACATCCACATAGATAAAGAAATCATGTCCCAACAAATCCATCTGTAGAATAGCTTCTTCCAAATCCATTGGTTTTAAATCAATTTGTTTTGAACGAACAACTCTAGATTGGACAACATTTGTATCTTCCACCAAAGCATCTGTAAATAATTGACTAGTTGCTACCTTGTTTTTATTTTTACGCTCGATTTTTGTTTTATTTTTACGAATCTGACGTTCAATTTTATCGGTTACAAGGTCAATTGAACCATACATATCTTGAGACACATCTTCTGCACGAAGAGTAATTGAACCAAGCGGAATCGTCACCTCCACTTTAGCCGTTTTTTCACGATACACCTTCAAGTTTACTCGAGCATCCAACTCTTGTTCAGCTTGAAAATACTTTTCGATCTTTTCGAGTTTAGAAACTACATAATCACGAATTGCTTCTGTTACTTCTAGGTTTTCACCACGGATACTATATTTAATCATATGAGTACCTTCTTTCTAAACATTTTTGTTTTTCTGATTTCATTATAACGCTTTCATTTTATTTTTGCAAATTTTTTCCTCATCTTACAAGGGAAAATGTTTTTACATCCTCAGCACCAGCTTCTTCCAACAGCTTCTTCACACGATTTATAGTTGTTCCAGTAGTATAAATGTCATCTATAAGTAGGATTTTTTTAGGAATAGTGACTCCCCTTTTAATAAAGAAAGGAAGTTCTGTCCCCAAGCGTTCTGAACGATTTTTGGAAGAACTGGCCCGCTCTTCTCTCTTCTCTAGTAAGTCTTGCAAAGAGAACTCTGCTGCTTCAACTAAACCTTCAACCTGGTTAAATCCCCTCTCGAGCAATCTTTCAGGACTTAGGGGAATTACAACAAATTGATACTCTTTGTACTTTTTTAACTCCTCACTTAAAACTGAAGCAAAAACTTTTCTTAAAAGGAAGTCTCCATCAAACTTATACCGACTGAAAAAATCCTTCATAGCTTGATTGTAAGTAAAAATCGCTCTATGACTGACTTCAACTTCTTCTTTACACCAAAATTGACAATCTTGACACTTTGTTGACAAACCTGTTTTCATACAGTTTGGGCAGTTTTCTTCTCCAATCCTCTCAAAAGTAGAGTCACAGTCTGAACAAAGACAAGAGTCATCATTCTTCAGAAGTAAGAGACTACTAAAAGTTAAAACAGCCTTCATAGTCTGCCCACATAATAAGCACTTCATAGCCCCGCCTCCTTATTCATCTGCTGAATTTCCTTAATTGCCTTTTTGATTGAAGCATTTAACCCGTCATGGAAGAAAAGCAAATCTCCTGTCGGTCTGTCCATACTCCGACCGACACGTCCTCCAATCTGTATTAAACTAGACTTGGTAAACAGACGATGATTGGCCTCTACTACGAAAACGTCAACACAAGGGAAGGTAACTCCACGCTCCAATATCGTCGTACTGATAAGTATTGTCAGTTCTCTATCTCGAAAAGCTTGTACCTGCTCTAATCGATTTTCTGTGATAGAAGATACAAAGCCAATTTTCTCATTTGGAAATTGCTCCTGTATGATTTCTTTTAACTGTTCCCCTTTCTTAATCTCTGAAGCAAAAATGAGTAACGGATAACCTGTCTTTCTCTGCTTCTCAATATAAGACTTTAGCTTTGGTGACAACCGACTTTTCTCTAAACAGTGATTAAAATCGGATAACCAGACAGGTTTAGGAATAATCAAAGGATTTCCATGAAATCGTCTTGGCAAACTCAATCGTTTTAATTCTCCGATGCGAACCTTCCTATCTAACTCATCGGTAGAAGTTGCTGTTAAAAAGATTCTCAAGCCATTCTCCTTTACACTATTCTTGACAGCATGGTAAAGCATAGGATTGTCAACATAAGGAAAGGCATCTACTTCATCCACTATCAGTAAATCAAAAGCTTGATAAAACTTCAATAACTGATGGGTCGTCGCAACAACTAGTGGTGTTCGAAAATACGGCTCTGATTCTCCATGTAGGAGGGCTATCTCACAAGCAAAATCCTTTTGCAGGCGCTTATACAGCTCCAAACAAACGTCTATGCGAGGACTGGCCAAACACACTGCACCACCCGCATTGATCACTTTAGCTACTACTTGATAAATCATTTCTGTCTTTCCAGCTCCTGTTACAGCGTGAACCAAGCTTGGCTCTTGCTTGTCTACCGCTTGAAGCAGTCCCTGTGATACCTTATCTTGAAAAGGGGTTAATTGACCACGCCATTTAAGAACATCTTGCTTCGGAAAATCCTCCTGTGGGAAATAGTATAAAGATTGATCACTCCTGACTCGCTTCATCAGTAAACACTCCCTACAATAGTAAGTACCGATGGGCAAATACCATTCTTCTAGAATAGTACTATTACAACGTTGACAGAAAAGTTTCCCTTTCTCCTTTCTCATTGCTGGAAGTTTCTCCGCCAACTGACGTTCCTCTTCTGTTAATTCATTCTCAGTAAACAAGCGACCGAGATAATTTGGATTTACTTTCATACTTCTTTATTCGTAAAAACCTAGCGCTTTAAATGATTTTTTAGTACAATTAAATCATGGAATTTAGAACAATTAAAGAGGACGGACAAGTCCAAGAAGAAATCAAAAAATCCCGCTTTATCTGTCATGCCAAGCGTGTTTATAGCGAAGAAGAGGCTCGTGACTTCATTACTGCCATCAAGAAAGAGCACTACAAAGCTACTCATAACTGCTCTGCCTTCATTATTGGGGAACGTAGTGGAATCAAACGGACAAGTGATGATGGTGAGCCCAGTGGGACTGCTGGCGTTCCCATGCTTGGGGTACTAGAAAATCACAATCTTACTAATGTCTGTGTGGTAGTGACACGCTACTTTGGTGGCATTAAACTAGGCGCTGGAGGATTGATTCGTGCTTACGCTGGCAGTGTTGCCTTAGCTGTCAAAGAAATTGGCATCATTGAAATAAAGGAACAGGCTGGCATTGCTATTCAAATGTCTTACGCTCAGTACCAAGAGTACAGTAACTTCCTTAAGGAATATAATCTCATGGAACTGGATACAAACTTTACAGATCAAGTCGATACGATGATTTATGTTGATAAAGAAGAAAAAGAAACTATTAAAGCTGCACTTGTAGAGTTTTTTAATGGAAAAGTCACTTTAACTGATCAAGGTTTACGAGAAGTTGAAGTTCCTGTAAACTTAGTGTAAACAAAGGAGAAAAATATGGCATTTGGTAAATTCATTCAAGGACTCGCTGGTAACTTTAGCGAGCAAAACAAAGAAACTCTTATCAAAGAATATGGACAATATCTACTAGAAAATGAAGAAATTCAAAGTGGATATAAACTGATTCGTGATTCAATTATATTTACAAATATCCGTATTATCTTTACAGATAAACAAGGCGCTACTGGTCGTAAGATGTCTATTAAATCAATCTTTTTGATGAACATTGTTAACGTTGAAATGGAAACTGCAGGAGCAGGTATAGATGATAGTGAAATTACTATTACTTATTTAGAAAATGTCTTTCTAAAAGCACACAATGAGCATTTTAATGCTCATAAATTTGAATTCCCTAAGAAAACGGATATCATTCCACTTTACACCTATTTATTAGAATTAGCTTATCACAATCGCTTGAAAATTAACGGCTTAGACCTGTGATATAAAAAAATCCTATCACTTCGATAGGATTTCTATATTTTACAAATGGTATAGATAGCGTTATACTAGAAATATCTTATACAAAGAGGTATTCATATGTCTATTTATAACAACATTACTGAATTAATCGGTCAAACTCCGATTGTTAAACTCAACAACATCGTGCCAGAAGGGGCTGCGGACGTCTATGTAAAGCTTGAAGCATTCAACCCTGGTTCTTCTGTAAAAGATCGTATTGCTCTTAGCATGATTGAAAAAGCTGAACAAGACGGTATTCTGAAACCAGGTTCTACAATTGTTGAAGCAACAAGTGGAAATACTGGTATTGGACTTTCATGGGTAGGTGCTGCTAAAGGGTATAAAGTCGTCATCGTTATGCCTGAAACTATGAGTGTAGAACGACGTAAGATTATCCAAGCTTATGGTGCTGAACTCGTCCTAACTCCTGGTAGTGAGGGAATGAAAGGCGCTATTGCTAAAGCTCAAGAAATCGCTGCTGAACGTGATGGTTTCCTTCCTCTTCAATTTGACAATCCAGCTAATCCAGAAGTACACGAAAGAACAACAGGAGCTGAAATACTAGCTGCTTTCGGTAAAGATGGACTAGATGCCTTTGTTGCTGGAGTGGGTACCGGTGGAACGATTTCTGGTGTTTCTCATGCACTCAAATCAGCAAATTCAAGCATTCAAGTTTTTGCAGTAGAGGCAGACGAATCTGCTATTCTATCTGGTGAAAAACCTGGCCCTCACAAAATTCAAGGTATCTCAGCTGGATTTATTCCTGATACACTGGATACAAAGGCTTATGATGGTATCGTTCGTGTAACATCAGACGATGCTCTCGCACTTGGCCGTGAGATTGGTGGAAAAGAAGGATTCCTTGTAGGGATTTCTTCAGCTGCAGCTATCTACGGAGCTATCGAGGTTGCCAAGAAATTAGGTACAGGTAAAAAAGTTCTTGCTCTAGCACCAGATAACGGTGAACGTTATCTCTCTACAGCACTCTATGAATTTGAAGTGTAGTCTCCTAAATACACTTAGCCCTTATTATAGGGCTTTTTATTTATACCTTAAAAATAGGAACATCTCCCTATAAAGATCGACTGCATAGAAAAAAGGAAGCAATTTAGCTTCCTTTTTATTATTAGTTATTCAAGGCTGCTGCCATTGTAGCTGCAACTTCAGCTTCAAAGTCGTTTGCAGCTTTCTCGATACCTTCACCAACTTCAAAGCGAGCGAACTCAACTACTGAAGCGTTAACTGATTCAAGGTATGCTTCAACTGTCTTGCTGTCATCCATGATGTATACTTGTGCAAGAAGTGTGTAAGCTTGGTCAACTTTAGTGTTGTCAAGCATGAAGCGATCCATTTTACCTGGGATGATTTTGTCCCAGATTTTTTCTGGTTTACCTTCTGCAGCCAACTCAGCTTTGATGTCAGCTTCAGCTTGAGCAATCACTTCATCAGTCAATTGAGATTTTGATCCATACTTCAAGTGTGGAAGAGCTGGTTTGTTAACCATTGCACGGCTTTCATTGTCTTGGTCGATTACGTGGTTCAATTGCGCCAACTCATCTTTAACGAATTGCTCATCCAATTCTTTGTAAGAAAGAACTGTTGGTTTCATCGCTGCGATGTGCATTGACAATTGTTTAGCAAGTGCTTCGTCTCCACCTTCAACAACTGAAATAACACCTATACGTCCACCGTTATGTTGGTAAGCTCCAAAGTGTTGTGCGTCTGTTTTTTCAATCAATGCGAAGCGACGGAATGAGATTTTTTCTCCGATAGTTGCTGTTGCAGATACGTATGCAGCTTCAAGAGTTTCACCTGAAGGCATTGTCAAAGCAAGTGCTTCTTCATTATTAACAGGTTTTCCTTCAGCAATAACTTTAGCTGTAGTATTTACCAATTCAACGAATTGAGCGTTTTTCGCAACGAAGTCAGTTTCAGCGTTTACTTCAATAACTGCTGCAACATTACCGTTAACATAAACACCAGTCAAACCTTCTGCAGCAACACGGTCAGCCTTCTTAGCTGCCTTAGCCATACCTTTTTCACGAAGCAATTCAATCGCTTTTTCGATGTCACCGTCTGTTTCTACAAGCGCTTTTTTAGCGTCCATAACTCCGGCACCAGATTTTTCACGCAACTCTTTTACAAGTTTAGCTGTAATTTCTGCCATTTTGATTCTCCTATATTTTTTAAAAATAGGAGAGCCGGGCTAAGCCCCGCCCTCCTAGGTAATTACTATTTATATGAATTAAGCGTTGTCGCCTTCTACAACTTCAACGATTTCTTCGATTGAATCTGCTTGAGCTTCTGAAGCTGCAAATTCTGCTTCAACTGCTGCTGCATCTTCACCTTGACGTCCTTCGATGATAGCGTCAGCCAATTTAGCTGTGATCAATTTAACAGCGCGGATAGCATCATCGTTAGCTGGGATGATTACATCGATATCATCTGGATCAGTATTTGTGTCAACCATCGCTACAACTGGGATTCCCAATTTTTTAGCTTCTTTAACAGCGATTTGCTCTTTGTGTGGGTCAACTACGTACATCACATCTGGGATACGAGGCATATCTTCGATACCACCCAAGAATTTTTCAAGACGTGCACGTTGTTTGTTAAGAAGTGCAACTTCTTTCTTAGGAAGAACTTCGAAAGTTCCATCTTCTTCCATACGTTTGATTTCTTTCAAACGAGCGATACGTTTTTGGATTGTTCCCCAGTTTGTAAGAGTTCCACCCAACCAACGGTGGTTGATGAAGTATTGACCTGAACGTACTGCTTCTTCAGCAACTGCATCAGCTGCTTGTTTCTTAGTACCAACAAACAATACAACTGCATCGTTAGCTGCTGCATCACGCATGAAATCGTAAGCTTGGTCAGCGTATTTTACAGTTTGTTGCAAGTCGATAACGTGGATTCCGTTACGCTCAGTGAAGATGTACTTAGCCATCTTAGGGTTCCAGCGACGAGTTTGGTGACCAAAGTGTACACCAGCCTCAAGAAGTTGTTTCATTGAAATTACTGCCATGAGTATTTCTCCTTTTTGTTTTTTTCCTCTTCTTGACTTCAACTCGCAAAACGACCCAAAGGCAACTGTTTCACAATTCATCAAGAATGAGTATTATCGTTCACACGACAAGTTTCATTTTACCATACTTTTTCAATATTTTCAAGTGATTTTAGCAGATTTTTAAAGTAAGGTAACTATATGAATCATAAAAGAGACTCAAATCGAGCCTCTTCGTTTTATTCATTAGTTTGGATAGATATATGTTACAAAACCTTCTGAAGTCGTAGTAGGATTGAACCATCCACGTTTATTTCCGATTGTACGGTTTCCACCATAGTTTGATTCAGATACTTGGATACTTGTTGATGATGAAACAGCTGTAACCACGGCTACGTGTCCATATCCACCATCATTCCAACATGCAATGGCACCAACTTGAGGTGTAGATCCTGTACGGAATCCTGCTGCAGCTGCACTTGTAGCCCACTGTGCTCCATTACCCCAGTAATCTCCAGCCCAAGGCGCCAATGTTTTAGCTCCCCATGTACACTCACCAGTTGGATAACTTGAAGCATTTGTACTATATGTTGGACGATGTGTCACTGGAGCAGGAGTGTAGCTTGTTGATTCTGTTGAAGCACTGCTTGAAGATGATTCAGACGAACTTGACTCAGATGAACTTGATGAAGAAATAGTAGATAGTGCTTGAACTTGTGCTGTAAAAGTTGTATTTCCAGAAGCAACTACTGTTTGTTGTTGACTTGCTTGTTTAGCTTTATAAGCTGCTTCTGCTTCTGCTGCAGCTTTAGCTTCTGCTTCTGCTGCAGCTTTTTTCTCAAGTAAACTTGCTTTTTCATCCTCTGCAGTAGCCTTTTCAGCAGCAAGATTCAATTCTGCAGCTTTCAACTCAGCTTGTTTTGTAGTTAATGATTGAGCATCATCAGCTAGTTTTTGCTGATTTGCAATAACTGTATTAATTGCATCATTGTTTGCTACTTGTTTTTCAGAAATAGCTTTTTTATCTGCTTTTTGTTGTTCCAACATCTTGTTGTTTGCAGATACGATTTCACTCATTGCAGCAACACGTGAAATAGCTTCTGTAATTGATTTTGAGTTTACAATTGTATTGATGTAATTTGTTGCAGCTCCATTTGTTTGAGCACTACGAGCTTGTTTTTGCAATGAATCATTGCGAGATACAATATTCTTAGAAAGTTCTGTAATTTCACCCTCAAGCTTTTTAGATTCTGCTTGTAGTCTATCATTTTCAGATTGCAAGTTTGATTGCTCTGTTTGAATAGCAGACACTTGCTCCTGAACTTGATCAACTTGTTTTTGGGCTTCTTGTTGTTGTGCTGTTAAGTTACTGATTTTATTATCTTGAGCAGCAATTTTGTCATCAGTAGTTTCTGCATGCGCAGTTGTTAAAACAGCTACTTGAGAAACCATTACTGTACTTAATAAAAGTGACGCTAAGATTTTTTTCTTCATATTACGTAGATACTCCTTCTTTTAAAGACATTACTAGTATACCAAAAAAAGGCTTAATGAATATTACGCCTTTGTTACATTTTTATTTCTTTCTTATAGGTAAAATTTTTCAAAAATAAACTGAAAGATAATCATCCATATAAGGTTCAAAATCATTGATGGTACTAAACTATAGACTATAAATAAAGACATACTATCCACAGTTAAACCTACCACTAATGCAAGTATATAAGCTCCCATCTCAAATAGAAAAGTCATGACAATAATTGCCAACATTCTCGTCCAACGATTCAATAAAATAACACTATTAAATTTATGGAGAAATACTCCCAACAAGACGAACAACAAAGTCGCAATCCCTATCAAGTGGAAAAAGTAAATGTCATAAACCAAACCCACTACAAAACAATAAGCTAAATAGAGATACTCTGATACTTCTATCGTCTCAAATAAGAGAAATAAAAACAGAAAATGACTAGCCAAATGTACATGGGGGAAAAATGAGCCCAGAAGCTGGCTAATATGGGCGTCAATTAGAACAAAGAAAGGAAGCAATAAAAACACTCCAACCCGCTTCAACTGTCTCATTATGAATTCCCCACTAATTCTATCACATCCACATTATGAGTATCTGCACTTAATTTAACAGTTACTTCTCGTGTCAAGTAGTCCGTACTATGCGTTGTGGCAACCACTTCACCAACAGGAATATCAGCAACGTTAAAGTTTCCTAATCCACCAGTGGTCACCTTATCTCCTGCACTAATATCGCTACTACTATTTAATTGACTAATTTTTAGAACTTCATTTTCCTTGTCATAGCCAACAATAATTCCATAAATTGTAGTAGAACCATGTTGAATTTTAACAGAAATCTTATCAGCATTTTCCGTATTTGTCAGAAGGTTGACCATGGTAGAGTTCTCCTCTACTTTTGAGACACTCCCAATCAAGCCACCATTTGCAATTGCTAACATATTCTCAGAAGCCCCTTTTGATTTGCCTGCATCTAAGGTCAACTCCTGCTTCCAAGATACCGGAGATCGCATAATAACATCTGCTGCCAAAGTCTTTGTAGCTTGCAATTTGGACTTCATATCAAGCAATTGGCGCAGTTGTTCATTTTCCATCTTTAAACTTTCCGCCTCATTTGATTTAACTTCTAATTGGTAAATCTGTTTCTTCAAACTTTCATTTTCATTATAAGTGCGTGTCAAATGAGCCAAATCTGATTTGACAGAATCAAACCACTGAAAAGGTTTTTGCACAACCCTATCAACCACTGAGATTCCATCTCCTAATCTTGTCACAATTGTACTTGAATAAGTCGTCGCTAAGAGAGCTGACACAAGCAGAACAGTGACAAAAACAATAATGACATATTTTGATTTTTTAAAACGGTTCATATCCCTACCTTTATATCAAAAACTGTTACAGTAACTTTTTATCAATTCCTGAAAGCTACTAAGATTTTAAGAAAAATAAGCAACAACCAAGTATGATAATAACAAGAATGGTCAGCGTATCCTTTCGAGTCCATTTCAATTGTCGATATTGACTTCTGCCTTTTCCACCCTGATAACCACGCGCTTCCATTGCGATAGCCAAGGAATCCGCACGTTTTAAACTTGTCGCAAAAAGAGGAATCAAAATGGGAATCATAGCCTTCACCTTTTGAACAATACTTCCTTCTCCAAAATCCACTCCACGCGCTTTCTGTGCATTCATAATCCGCGTCGTATCATCCATCAAGGTTGGGACAAAACGCAAACTCATAGACAGCATCAATCCAATTTCATGAACTGGAACTTTCATACTCTTTAAAGGTGCTAATAGAGCTTCGACAGCTGATGCCAAACTTAAGGGCATGGTCGTTAAGGTTAACAAAGTAGAAAAGAAAATAATCAATACAAAGCGACAAAAGATAATTCCAGCTTGTTGCAAAGCATAATCCGTGATTCTCACAAACGAAAACTCAAATAAAACATTCCCATTAGAAATGAAAAACAGTTGAAAAATAGTTGTGAAGGCAATCAAGAAAAACATAGACTTCAAGCCCTGAATAAAAAATGAAAGAGATACTCCTGACAAGGCAATAAAGATCCCTGTCGCTATAAAAAGAATCAGATTCGTCAAGGGATTATTAGCCCAAAAAACGATCAAAATCAGTAGCATCATAGCCAGTAATTTGCTGCGTGGATCCAATCGGTGAACTATCGAATCCCCTGGGATATAACGCCCCAAAATCATACTATCCATTTAGCGACTCCTTGAACTCCTCTATCTTAATCGGTAATCGTTTAAATGACACGCCTCTATCAGCCAATCGTTTACAAAAAGCTGTAATTTTAGGTACTCCCAACTGAACTTCTTCCATAAAAACAACATCTTGAAAGACATCACTAGGTTTACCAAACTTAACTAAACGTCCCTTTTCCATCACATATACCTGGTTCGCATATTCAGCAACATCATCCATCAAATGCGTTACCAAGACAATGGTCATCCCTGACTGGTGGAGTTTTTTGAACAAATTCATCAGCTCTTTTCTTCCCAGGGGATCTAGGCCTGCTGTGGGTTCATCTAAGACTAATATAGCTGGTTCCATGGCAAGTATGCCTGCAATGGCGACACGTCTCATTTGTCCACCTGATAGCTCAAACGGACTACGATCAAAAAGTGATTCATCAATTCCAACCAGAGCCAGTTTCTCACGCGCAATCTGCTCCGCATCTTCTTCAGAAACTCCAAAATTTTGCGGCCCAAAAGCAACATCCTTCAAAACCGTTTCTTCAAAAATCTGATTTTCAGCAAACTGAAATACCAAGCCAACCTGTTTTCTAATTTGACGAATATCTTTATTTTTAGAAGTCGAGGTGATTAAGGTATCAAAAACCCGCACACTCCCTTGGCTTGGCACCAATAAACCATCTAATAGTTGTAAAATAGTTGATTTACCACTACCTGTGTGGCCAATTAAGGCCGTATAAGAACCATCTTCAATCGTCAAAGAAACATCTGACAAAGCTGTTGACGCTAAGGGAGTCCCTTCTTGATACGTAAAACTCACATTTTCTAGAGCAATTCCCATAGCTTATCTTCTAGCTCACTTTCTGTCAAATAATTTTCAGGCAAATCATAGCCATTCTGGCTCAAAGAATGTTTTAATTGATTAGCAAAAGGATCGTCTAATCCAATTTGATCCAAATCATTTCGAGAGAAAAGCTCCCTTGGACTACTAGTTGATTCAATTGACCCTTTTTTCATGATCAACACACGATCACTCATGGCAACTTCTTCCAAATCATGTGTAATGGAAATGACCGTCATATCATAGTCTTTCCGAATTCCTTTTACTGTCTCAATCAGTTCTCTACGTCCCTCAGGATCCAACATACTCGTTGCTTCATCTAAGATTAAAATAGCTGGTCTTAGGGCTACAACACCTGCAATAGCCACACGTTGCTTTTGGCCACCTGATAGACGTGCTGGCTCTCTCTTTTTAAAGTCCAACATGCCAACCAAATCCAGAGCTTCTTCCACTCTCTTTTTCATTTCTTGACGAGAAAGTCCCTGATTTTCCAAACCAAAGGCAACATCATCTTCAACAGTCGCTCCAACAAATTGATTGTCTGGATTTTGAAAAACCATACCGATTTGACGACGTATATTCCAAACATTTTCCTCAGTCAGCCGTTGGCCATCAATTACAATCTCTCCGGATTCTGCTTCCAGTAAGCCATCAATTAAGCGAACCGTCGTTGATTTACCACTACCATTATGCCCTACAATCGAAAGCCATTCTCCACGTTTCACGTGAAACGTAATATCCTTCACATCGTAATATTCCTGACTTTCCTTATAGCGAAAAGAAAGATTTTTTACATCAATTACTGATTTCATTTCGAACCAAATGTCCCTTTAAATACATAGGCACTACCCTTGAAATAATCATAGCCAGAGTAGATAGTGAAAAACAAGGCTACATAAAGTAGAACTTGACCAAGCAAAGTCCAATGTAATAGCAAGAAAATAATGGCAAACATCTGACTAAAAGTTTTAATTTTTCCAGGCATTGCTGCTGCTAAAACTGTTCCACCAGTTTCAACTAATAAAAGTCTTAAACCTGTCACAGCCAACTCACGACAGATAATCACTGCAACAATCCAAGCTGGAGCCATTCCTAACTCAATCAGCATAATAAAAGCCGACATAACTAGTAGCTTATCCGCCATAGGATCTGCAAATTTACCAAAATTACTAACCACATTCCATTTACGAGCTAAATATCCATCTAAATAGTCTGTAATACTGGCAATAGCAAAGATAATAGCTGCTACCATATGACTCTCTATCGAATTTCCTACTGTTAAAATAAAGATAAAAATAGGTATAAAGAGAATTCGACCTATTGTTAAGATATTTGGAATTTGTTCTTTTTTCATTCGTTTTTCCTTAATTTTTAGTAAAGGTTACAGCGATTTTTCCAGTCTGAGCTGTTAATTTCGATAAATCAACAGTCTGATTGTCTACTGTTAAGGCAACACCTTTGACAACACCTAAAGTAATTGTCACAGGATTTTTAGTTGAAACGCTTGTTTCCGCACTTTTATTATCCGATGATAAAGTCACACCACCCTCAAGATCACTTTCTGAAACACTAACCCAACTTCTAGCATCTGACACTGATAATTGCAATTTTGCAGTTTCCTTGCTCGTTTTATAAGCAACTTCTACTCGATTTCCTTCACCTGATACACTTATAGCAGGTTCTATATTTGAAGAACTACTAGATGAGCTACTGCTTGAAGATGGAGTTACAGAACTAGTCGAACTTATTGCTTGGACTACACTATAACTAGACGCAGACGAACGCTCCGGTTGAGTCTGGAGATAATTCCAAACATAATAAGTCACAAAAATGACAATCGATAGTGCAAAGAGTATAAAATAAAATAAAGGTAAAAATGATGTCCTATTCTTCTTACTTGAGCGTCTCCTACCTGTCAACTCCTCTTCATCTACATCTACTTCCTCATAAGTAATCATGCTCCCAGAATCATAAGCATCCAAGACAATTCGCTCATCAAGTTCAACTGCCCACGCATACTTTCTCAAAAAAGAACGAGTATAAAATGGACTAGGAAGTTGATCAAAATTATCATCTTCCATTGCCTCCAACATATCCAACTGAATTTCTGTTTTTTTATGTAATTCTTCTAAAGTCAACTCTTGATTAGTTCTAGCTAAACGTAAAACCTCACCAATTGTTTTTTTCCTCATACTTGTCATTCCTTCTTTCTAGTGTCGATTATGATAGGTTACTATGATGGAAATATTGTAAAATCAACTATGTCACCATCATCTATTAAATGGTGTCCAGCATCAAGGACATCCTCTAAAGTAATTTCCTGTAAAATCTTTGGCAAATCAAAGATTGTCTCACCTTGTCCAAAAGCATCATATTGCGTTGCAATAAATTCAAGAGAGTTCATGCTACTGAAAAATTCTCCAAACATCTCTCTTTTTATAATATCTAAATGATCCTCTGTAATATCTAAATCCTTTGTAAAATTACGAATAGCCTTTTTAAACTGATGAGATAAAGCAACTGGCTCTTTTGTATCCATTGTCAACATAACAAAATGAAAGCGACTTGTTACTTCAACTTCAAGAGATAAGGACGCATCAATTTTACCTGATTCATATAACTTTTGAAAACGATCCGAAGTCCAACCAAACATCATTGCAAACAATAATTTTAATAAAATATGATGTCGATAGCAATCATCCTCAGCAACATCTTGTTTACCTCTAACACCAATCGCTAGTTTAGGAGAAGATACTTCCATTCTCATACTGTCTGTTTGCTTTACATCTTTTAAAACAAACTTTTCTCTTGCTACTTCCTGAACATCTAACTCTTCCAGTTCTTTTCTTTCAAAATAGTCCTGTACTTGATCCACATCAAAATTGCCAACTAAAAACAGAGACATGTTTACAGGTTTGTAAAACCTTGTGAAATTTTCTTGCAAATTAGTTAGATTAATTTGGGAAATGGACTCCTCACTTCCAACTATATCAGTTGCTAAAGGTGTACCAGGATACAAATTCGCTAAAGTTGAAAAGAATAAACACGAATCTGGATCATCTTGATACATTTCTCGTTCTTGCTGAATAATATCCTGCTCTCTTAAAATGGAATCTTCAGTAAAATGTGCTGATGTCACCAATTCATCAAGTAAATCTACATTCTCTAAGAGATAATCCGTTGCTGAAAAAAGATAGTTTGTTTTTGTAAAGCTTGTAAAGGCATTGCTATCCGCACCTAGACTCGTAAAAGCTGACATCAAATCGCTAGCATCTTCTCTCTCAAATAATTTATGTTCAAGAAAATGAGCAATTCCCGCAGGATATTGTTTTACATCTCCGTCAACTTCTGTGACAAGCGTATCTACCGAACCAAACTGAACAGTGACACTCCCGTAAACCTCTTTAAATTCCTTTTTAGGTAGAAGAGCTACTGTCAATCCGTTTGTCAAACGAGTTCGATAAACCATTTCTTTTACAGCTGGATAGTATTTTTCTTCAAAAACAACCTTTGTCATTCTATTCCTTCCATAAAGTAAATTGCTTGTAGCTTCACATTATTAGCTGCTCTACAAATATCATCTTTGTCAATTTGTTCAAGCTTTTCAATCCAACTTTTAAAGTCTGCTGAAGATTTTCCAAGTAAGGCATTTTGATAAGCACGTTCAATCAATGAACTTTGATTATCTTGAGAAAGTAACAAAGACCGATGAATCATTTCCTTGGTCTGCTCTAACTCAAGATCTGTAAAATGACCTTTTTTTAAATCAAGCAATTGATTATTCATCATTTTTCGAGCCTGATTCCGATTTTCTCGATCGATACCAGCATACATCCTTAAAAATCCACTAAATAAATCAAGCTGACTTGAAATGGTATAAGCTAATCCAGCATTTTCACGGACATTTGTAAAGAGCTTAGAATGAGCAAATCCGCCAAGTAAACCATTCATTACAATCATGGGTAAATGTTGCTCATCACCATATTCAGCAGAGCAATGATAGCCCAACTCTAAAATAGACTGTCCCACATTTTTCCTAACCATTCCTTCCTGAAGGATATTGGAATAAGGTTGACAATACTGAATCTTTACATCACCTTCTCGACCTTTAAAACCAAATGATTCTAATACATTTTGAATTTCAACCTCATTAAAATCACCCAGGAAAAAGAAATCTATTCGATCTTTGTCCAAAAATTCTTGGAAACAAGAATAAGAACTTTGTGGAGTTTCAGCTAAAATACGATTTCGTAAATCACTATACTCCAATTGGAGACATTCATCACGAAAAAATAATTTATCTAATTCTTTATGTGAAAAATAAAAAGAATCATCCATATCAGCTGCTAAACTTGCTAGCAATTGCTTTTTCTCAATTTCAAATAAGGCCGAATCAAACCCATTATCAACTACAACGGGTGAAAAAAGAGTTTCTTTTACTAGTTCCAAAACCTGAGAAGTTAGCACATTTTTTCTACTTAAAAACTCATCACGAACATAGGTAAATGTCAATTCTACAATATGACTTTGCCCTCTTCTAAAACAATTGGTTGACATATCTGTACCGTATAGACTAGCCAAGTGTCTTCTCAAATCTTGAGAAGTAGGGTACATCAGATTAGCAGTCTCTAGCATACTCGCACTCAACATGCGACCTGCAATCGTATCAAGAGATAATGGAGCTGTAAAACGCACGGTGATTTTGTTCGTTTTAAACTTCTTTGATTGGATAAAATGTGTTGAAATTCCATGCACTAACTCCATGATCTACCTCCTTATATACAGACTTCTATTATATCACGAAAACCTGAAATTTTCTTGTTCCCTGTAACAGTTTTGAAATAAAAATCGCTTACATTTCTCCCTGTTTCTCTCACTATTTTTAAGAAAATATGGTATAATACCAAAGATTGAGGTTAATTATGGAATACAAATTATTTGAAGAATTTATTACCCTCCAAGCACTACTCAAAGAACTTGGAATTACACATAGCGGAGGAGCTATCAAATCATTTCTCTCTGAACATTCTGTTTACTTTAATGGGGAATTAGAGAGTCGTCGTGGTAAAAAACTTCGCATTGGTGATAAAATTGACATACCTGACATGAATATTGACATCTTATTGACACAACCTACTTCTGAGGAGCAAGAGGAATATCAAGCTGATAAAGTTGAAAAAGAACGGATCGCTAAACTTGTCAAAGAGATGAATAAGGGATTTAAAAGAGACAAATCGAAACCTACTTCATCACCTAAAAGCAAACAAGCTCCACGATTCCCTGGTAGATAATCATGTGGCTACAACACCTATCTCTCAAAACTTTTCGTAACTACAAAGAGACGAAAATAGACTTTAATCCTAAATTAAATATCTTTTTAGGACGCAATGCTCAAGGAAAAACAAATATACTAGAGGCTATCTATTTTTTAGCCTTAACTCGTAGTCATCGAACTCGAACAGATAAAAATCTCATTCATTTTGATGAGGAACAACTTCATCTTTCAGGTCTAGTTCAGAAAAAAACTGGATCCATTCCCCTAGAAATAGAACTAACACAAAAAGGCCGTGTGACAAAAGTTAATCATTTAAAACAGGCACGCCTTTCAGATTATGTAGGACACATGAATGTTGTCTTATTTGCTCCTGAAGATTTACAACTAATTAAAGGAGCACCTTCAGTTCGACGAAAATTTATTGATATGGAGCTTGGGCAAATTAAGCCAATCTATTTATCAGATTTAACCAATTATAACCATATTCTTAAGCAAAGAAATACCTATTTAAAATCAGCTCAAAAAATAGATGAAACCTTCCTTTCAGTACTAGATGATCAGCTAGTCGATTATGGATGTCGTGTAATGAATCACCGCTTAGATTTTATAAAAAAACTAGAGCATTTTGGTCGTAAGAAACATTTTGAACTTTCTAATCAGATTGAAGAGTTGTCAATATCCTATCAATCTTCTGTAAAGTCAACTGAAAAAGAAGACTTATCAGAATCTTTCAAAATTGCTTTAGAAAAAAGTAGGTCCAGAGATTTATTTAAAAAGAATACTGGTGTTGGGCCTCATCGAGATGACATTTCTTTTTATATAAATGGGATGGATGCTAGTTTCGGAAGTCAAGGCCAACATCGTAGTCTCGTCCTCTCGATAAAATTAGCAGAAATCGAATTAATGGAAAGTATTACTACAGAATCTCCGATATTATTACTTGACGATGTCATGAGTGAACTTGACAACACTAGACAGTTAAAATTATTAGAAACGATTTCTCAGTCAATCCAAACCTTTATAACAACAACAAGCTTAGATCATCTTCAAAATTTGCCAGAAAATCTAAGTATCTTCACTATTCAGGATGGTAAAGTTGCTGTAAATGAAAATTGACAACATTGTAAAAGAACTCCTGTTTTTACTGGAGTTCTTTTCATTGTTTTTTTACATAGAATAATTTGGTGCCTCATTAGTAATTTGTACATCATGAGGATGGCTTTCTTTCAAACCAGCACCAGACATTTCAATAAATTGAGCATTATCGTGTAGCTCTTTAAGGTTCGCTGCACCACAGTAACCCATACCAGAGCGAATACCACCAATCATTTGAAAGACAATATCAGCTGCCGCTCCTTTATAAGCAACACGACCTTCAATTCCTTCTGGAACAAGTTTGTTTGCTTCATTGACAGAACCTTGGAAGTAACGATCACTTGAACCTTTTTTCATAGCAGCGATTGATCCCATACCACGGTAAGTCTTGAACTTACGTCCTTGGAAGATTTCAGTTTCACCTGGAGCTTCATCAGTTCCAGCAAACATTGATCCAAGCATAACTGCATTTCCACCTGCAGCAAGGGCTTTTACAATATCTCCAGAATACTTGATTCCACCGTCGGCAATGATCGTTTTACCATATTCACGCGCAACAGCTGCAGCATCGTAGATAGCTGTTACTTGCGGAACACCAACACCAGCAATCACACGAGTAGTACAGATAGAACCTGGTCCAATCCCAACCTTGACAACGTCTACACCTGCTTCATAAAGGGCACGTGCACCCTCAGCTGTTGCAATATTTCCAGCAATCAAAGTACGATCTGGGAAGTGAGCACGAATCTCAGCAATTTTACGCAAGACACCTGCAGAATGACCATGTGCAGTATCAATAACAATCGCATCCGCTCCTGCCTCAAAAAGAGCCTCTGCACGTTCAAATGTATCTGAAGTAACACCTACTGCACCTGCAACTAGTAGACGACCAAACTCATCTTTAGCAGCATTTGGAAACTCAATAACTTTTTCAATATCTTTGATAGTAATCAAACCAGAAAGACGGCCTTCTTCATCTACCAACGGAAGTTTTTCAATACGGTGTTCTTGAAGAATGCTTTCAGCCGTTGCAAGATCTGTACCTACAGGAGCAGTAACAAGATTTTCACTGGTCATATGATTTGAGATTGGTTGGTTATAGTCTGAAATAAAACGAAGATCTCGGTTTGTCAAAATACCAACCAATTTACGATTTTCAAGTGTTTCAACAACTGGAACACCACTGATGCGATAACGACCCATAAGCTCATCTGCTTCAGCAATTGTATGTTCAGGCGTCAAGAAGAACGGATCAATAATAACTCCATTTTCAGAACGTTTTACCTTACGAACCTCGTCTGCTTGTTGAGCAATTGACATGTTTTTATGGATAACTCCGAGACCACCTGCACGAGCAATAGCAATGGCCATTTGACTCTCTGTAACTGTGTCCATGGCAGCGGTAATAATTGGGATATTTAAAGTCAAATTATCTGCCAATTTAGTTGTTAAATCAGCATCGTTAGGCAACACATGACTTTCAGCTGGAATAAGCAATACATCATCAAAGGTAAAACCTTTTTTCAAAAATTTAGTGTCCCAATTAGACATTCGAAGTTTCCTCTTTTCTTTCTTTTTGAGCTTGACTCTTTTTATATTGTATCTATCATACCATTCTATAAAAATTTGTCAAATATTACAGGGGTAAATAAAAAACTATCTTTTCTTTGAGATAGAAATGATAGTTTCTTGTAAAATAAACTTAGTTAAAGTAATTGAGTCCCATTGCACCTTTAACCTCAGATAGGGTTTGACCTGCTACTTCACGCGCTCTTTCACTACCTTTTTGAAGCATATTATAAACTTCTCCCATATCCTTAGCAAATTCGATACGGCGCTCACGAATAGGACCAAGTTCACGCTCTAATATTTCAAGTAGATAACGCTTGGTCTTCACATCACCAAGACCACCTCGTTGATAATGTTCTTTCATGTCAGCAATTTCTTGAGCATCTTCTGGACGACCAAAAACATCTAGATAATGGAAAACCATATTTCCTTCAATTTTACCTGGATCCTCAACGCGGATATGATCTGGATCTGTATACATACTCATCACTTTTTTACGCAAAGTATCCGCATCATCAGCTAAATAAATACCATTATTGAGTGATTTAGACATTTTAGCATTTCCATCTAAACCAGGCAAACGCCCTGCTCTCTCATTTTCTGGATAAATACCTTCCGGTTCTACCAAGACATCACAGTTATATGCATTGTTAAAAGAACGAACAATTTCACGAGTCTGCTCAATCATTGGTTTCTGATCTGTCCCAACAGGAACATAGTTGGCCTTAAAGGCTGTGATGTCAGCTGCTTGTGCAATTGGATAAACCAAAAATCCTGTCGGAATGCTTTCTCCAAATTCCTTCTGAGCAATTTCTGTCTTGACAGTTGGATTGCGCTCCAAACGTGCTAATGACACTAAATTCATATAATACATAGACAACTCAGCTAATTCTGGAATTTGGCTTTGAATAAAGATAGTTGATTTACTTGGATCCAATCCAACTGCAAGGTAATCCAAAGCTACATTTCCGATAGACTCTACAATGGTTTGAGGGTCTTTAGCATGATCTGTCAAAGCTTGTTGGTCAGCCAAGAACACAAACATATCATACTTATCCTCTTCCTGTAATAATACTCGATTTTTGAGACTTCCAACATAATGTCCAATATGCAATTTTCCTGTTGGACGGTCTCCTGTTAAAATAATGGGTTTAGTCATTTTGTTCTCCTTCGATATAGTCCCTTCAATTATAGCATTTTTTTAATGAAATAACCGTAATTTATCAAAATAAATCAGCCTTGCTATTTACGGATTTGTGTAAAGTATGCTGTAAATTTAATTTACACAAAATTGATAGATAAAAATTTGAATATTTCCGTATTTTCTAGTAGAATAAATATATTACATATATAGGAGAAAAACATTGCTTACAGTATCTGATGTTTCACTACGTTTTAGTGATCGCAAACTTTTTGATGATGTCAATATCAAATTTACAGAAGGAAATACTTACGGATTGATCGGTGCTAATGGTGCCGGAAAATCAACCTTTTTAAAAATTTTAGCTGGAGATATCGAACCTACTACTGGTCACATCTCTCTTGGTCCAGATGAACGTCTCTCTGTTCTTCGTCAAAATCACTTTGACTATGAAGATGAACGTGCCATTGATGTTGTTATCATGGGAAATGAAAAACTTTATAGCATCATGAAAGAGAAAGATGCCATCTACATGAAGGAAGATTTCTCAGACGAAGATGGAGTGCGTGCTGCCGAACTTGAAGGAGAGTTTGCCGAGCTTGGGGGATGGGAAGCAGAAAGTGAAGCCTCTCAACTCCTTCAAAACCTAAATATCCCAGAAGAATTGCACTATCAAAATATGAGCGAATTGGCCAACGGTGAAAAAGTAAAGGTTCTCCTCGCCAAAGCACTTTTTGGTAAACCAGATGTCCTTCTTTTGGACGAGCCGACCAATGGTTTGGATATCCAATCAATTACATGGCTAGAAGACTTCTTGATTGATTTTGATAACACCGTTATCGTAGTATCACACGACCGTCACTTCTTAAACAAAGTATGTACTCACATGGCCGACCTTGACTTCGGAAAAATCAAACTCTATGTCGGAAACTATGACTTCTGGAAGGAATCTTCTGAACTCGCTGCTAAATTGCTAGCAGACCGTAATGCTAAAGCAGAAGAAAAAATTAAACAATTGCAAGAATTCGTTGCTCGTTTCTCTGCTAATGCTTCTAAATCAAGGCAAGCAACATCACGTAAGAAAATGCTTGATAAGATTGAACTTGAAGAAATTGTACCATCTAGTCGTAAATATCCATTTATCAACTTTAAAGCGGAACGTGAGATTGGTAATGATCTCTTGACAGTAGAAAATCTAACTGTAAAGATTGATGGTGAGACTATTTTAGATAATATCAGCTTTATCTTGCGTCCAGGTGATAAGACAGCGCTTATTGGACAAAATGACATCCAAACGACTGCATTAATTCGTGCAATCATGGGGGACATTGACTATGAAGGAACTGTCAAGTGGGGAGTAACTACTAGCCGTTCTTACTTGCCAAAAGATAACTCGGCAGATTTTGCAGGAGGAGAGTCAATCCTTGACTGGTTGCGTCAATTCGCAAGTAAAGAAGAAGATGACAATACTTTCCTACGTGGCTTCCTCGGCCGTATGCTCTTCTCTGGAGATGAGGTTAACAAACCTGTAAATGTCTTGTCAGGGGGAGAAAAAGTTCGTGTCATGCTTTCAAAACTCATGCTCTTAAAATCAAATGTCCTTGTACTTGATGATCCAACCAATCACTTGGACTTGGAATCTATCTCAAGCTTGAATGATGGATTGAAAAACTTTAAAGAATCAATCATCTTTGCCAGCCATGACCACGAGTTTATTCAAACTCTAGCCAACCATATCATTGTCTTGTCTAAAAATGGCGTCATTGACCGTATCGATGAAACCTATGATGAATTCCTAGAGAATGCAGAAGTACAAGCAAAAGTTAAAGAACTTTGGAAAGACTAAAAAAATTCAAAACTCAGTTGGGTTAACCAGCTGAGTTTTCTAACATTTTATGAGGTAACATGAAATTATTTTTTAAAACATATTGGACCTATTTTGTTTCTTTCATCATTCCCATAATCATTATGATAGGAGTATATCTATCTCAAGGTATCTACTGGAATAGCGATACATCTCCACTATTAGGAGATGGGTTTCATCAATACGTTATTTTTGATATAGCTCTAAGAAATATCCTACACGGAAATGGTAGTTTGTTCTACACCTTTACAAGTGGCCTCGGATTGAATTTCTATGCCCTATCTAGTTATTACTTGGGTAGTTTCCTTTCACCACTAGTTTACTTTTTTGATCTAACTAATATGCCAGATGCTGTCTATCTGACAACTCTCTTAAAATTTGGATTGATTGGACTGTCAACTTACTTTAGTTTAAATAAATTATTTCAATCGATTCCTAATCCTTTAAAACTAGCTTTATCTACTTCCTATGCTCTGATGAGTTTCACTGTCAGTCAATTAGAGATAAAAACCTGGCTAGATGTTTTTATCTTGATTCCTTTAATTATAACTGGTTTGCAGCTACTGATAACTGAAAAGAAATTCCTATTGTACTTTACAAGTCTGTCAATCTTATTTATCCAAAACTATTATTTTGGCTATATGACAGCATTGTTTCTTATTTTCTGGTATCTCTGTCAAATTTCTTGGGACTTTAAAACTCGAAAATCATCTTTTCTTGATTTCATAATCACCTCCGTTTTAGCTGGTATGGCTAGTTTGATTCTGACTCTTCCTACTCTGTTTGATTTACAGACACATGGGGAAAAATTGACTGAAGTTACAAAGTTTCAAACTGAAAGTAGCTGGTATCTTGATTTTTTTGCTAAGCAATTCATTGGTTCCTTTGATACAACAAAGTATGGGGCTATCCCAATGATTTTTGTCGGACTACTCCCCTTTATTTTGACCATTTTATTTTTTACGCTGAAATCTATTAAGTTTCACGTGAAACTTATCTATGCAATCTTCTTTACATTTCTAATTACAAGCTTTTATATTGAAGCTCTTGATTTATTTTGGCAAGGCATGCATACTCCAAACATGTTTTTACATCGCTATGCTTGGATTTTCTCTACCTTGTTAATTTACACAGCAGCGGAAGTCTTAAATCGTCTGAAAGAAATTAAAATATGGAAATTTTTAGTTTCTCTTTTTCTTATAGTAACAGGATTTTTAGCTACCATCTATCTAAAATCACATTATTCTTTTTTAACAGATTTGAATATTCTGCTGACTCTTGAATTTTTAGTTGTCTATTCGCTTTTACTCCTTGCAGTTATCAAAAAGTTTATCTCTGTAAATCTGTTTGCCATTCTAATCTCTTTATTTATAATGGTTGAAATGAGTTTAAATGCTTCATCTCAAATAGACGGAATTGCTAAAGAATGGGGCTTTGCTTCTCGAAGTGCATATAATCGAGATATCCCAGCTATGGAATCTTTCTCAACATATATTGGAAATCAATTTACTCGTACTGAGAAACTAGAGACTCAGACAGGAAATGACAGTATGAAATTCAACTACAATGGAATCTCTCAATTTTCATCTGTTCGAAATCGTTCAGCAAGCTCTACTTTGGATAAACTTGGGTTTAAATCCTCTGGGACTAATCTCAATCTACGCTATGCAAATAATAGTATTTTGGCTGATAGTTTATTTGGCATCCAGTATAATATCTCAGAAAACCCTATTGATAAGTATGGTTTCCAAGATGTATATCAAAAAGATAATCTTACCCTATATGAAAATCAATACTCTCTTCCGATTGCATTTGCTAGTCAATCTGTTTACAATGATGTCAAGTTCACTGAACACACTCTAGATAATCAGGCCTCGTTTTTAAATCAACTTGCTAACGTCGATTTTGATTATTTTTCTCCAATCCCCTATGAAAAAACTGAAAATACTAATGATTTGACTAGTGTCACAAGTTCTTCAAATGAGGATGCATCAATACAGTATCAAATTGAAGTGCCAGAAAACAGCCAAGTTTATCTTTCTTTCACAAACCTTCACTTTTCTAATGACAAACAAAAAAAGGTTGACATCCTTGTCAATGGGAAAAAGAAAACTTTTACAACTGATAATGTCTTCTCCTTCTTTAATCTAGGCTATACAAAAGAGAAAAAGATTTTCAATATCAATGTTAGTTTCCCTGGAAATTCACAAGTATCATTTGAATCTCCTACCTTCTATCGTTTAGATACCAAAACTTTCACCGAGGCAATTCAAAAAATTAAAGAACAGCCTGTAACAGTATCAACTTCTAAAAACAAAGTTTTTGCTACATATGATGTCCAACAAGATACATCTATTTTCTTCACCATTCCTTATGACAAAGGTTGGTCTGCCTACCAAGATGGTAAGAAAATAGAAATTAAACAAGCTCAAACTGGATTTATGAAAGTTGACGTTCCCAATGGGAAAGGAACTATTACACTTTTCTTCATTCCCAATGGTTTTATTACTGGAGCAATCTGTTCCTTTACTTCTCTTTTACTATTTGGAATCTATAATCACAAACGAAAGTCATCTAAGACATAAAAAATCGACCAGTTGGTCGATTTTTTTAATCTTCTTCCATTTTCTTAGGTTGATAGGCTAACATACCTAAACAAATAAATAGTACTAATATAACGGCAAGGAAAATGACTTGATGATGAATATTTCCTGTCATAGAGATTGTTTGTCGTAATCCCGAAACTGAATAACTCATTGGTAACCAAGGATTAATGGCTCTAAAGAAATCATTTGTCAAAGCAAGTGGGTAAGTACCTGCACTTGATGCTAACTGTAATAAAAGCAAAATAAGAGAAAAGAAAGCTCCTATACGGCTATTCCATGTTGTTAAAGCGGTCACCATGGACATGAATACTAAACTTGTTAGGATAATGAGGATAAATGTTCTCATCTCATGATTTGCAGTTAGACCAATAAGATGAACTCCTCCATATACCAAAATTCCTGCTAAAATAGCTATCATACCATTTATTTCAGCTCTAGATTTCAACCAAGACCAACGGCTCTCTGGATGACGTCCTGAAGGCAGCTTCGCAAAGATCATATTTGTTGATATTGCTGCAACAAAAAGAGCAACTGATATCATATAAGGAGCCATTGCGATTCCATTTACAGGAACTTGGTCATTGTCTGTTTTGGAAAGATTGAGTGGATTTGACAAAATCTCTGCATTTTTAGATTCTGTTGATGCTGATTTGAGTTGATCACTAGCATTACCTAGTCCTTGTCCTAAAGAAGCAACTCCTGCCTGTAAATCTTCCAATCCAGAAGTTAACTTTGTTCCACCTTCTGCAAGTTTCCCAGATCCATCTGCCAATTTATTAGCTCCATTCTCTAATTGAGAAGCACCTGAAAGTAACTGACTGGATTTGTCTGCTAATTGACCAGATCCTGATTGTAATTTATCAACTCCTGCCATTAATTCTTGACTCTTTTGATTCAATTGGTTAGAGCCAGTTGATAATTTTTCAATACCAGATACTAATTCTGGAGTTTTTTCAACTAATTGACCAACTCCTGCTGTCAAGCTAGAAGATTTTTGTGTCAAGGTGTTTGAGCCTGAAACTAGTTGATCCAAACTACCTGTCAAGGTGGAATTCTTTTCACTTAGTTGACTTGCGCCCTGAGAAACTTTATCAACACCTGCAGTATATGCATTTACACCTGATGCAATCGACTGACTAGCAGGAACTAATTTACTCGTCACTGCTCCCTGTATTTCTGTTAATCCACTTGACAATCCTGTCAAAGAAGTAGAAGCAATAGGTAATACTTGATTAGCTTGATCTTTTAATGTTGAAAGATTAGAAGATTGATTTTGTAAGTTTTCTAATCCTCCCTGTAAACCTTGTACTAAAGCTATAATTGACTGAGCCGATTGAATACTATCAGTCGAATTTTGAGATACTGAAGCACTTATCTCAGCTTGTTGCTCACTTGTCAAGGATTGATAAGCTGCTGTTGATTGAATATTTGCTAATGTAGTTGCTTTTTCAGACTGAGCACTTGCTAGCATTTGATTAGAAAGAGAAACTATACTTGATAAAACAGAAGATAATTGTTTTGTATCTCCAACATCAATATTTTGAATAGCTTGATTTAACTGATTTAGACCAGAAGATAATTGATTAATTTGATCCTTTTGCCCAGACGAAGCATCTAACTTACTAGAAAGTTGTTGAATCCCTTCACTTAATTTCTCCACACCCATTCGAAGTGTAGCTGATTGACTAGATAACTGATTAGCACCTGTTGCAAGATTTCCCACTCCATTTGTATAGGCACTAACACCAGATGAAAATTGATTAAGACCAGTATTGAGCTGAGAAACACCGCCAGTATAGGCCGCTACACCAGTATATAATTGATTGATTCCTCCTACTAATTCAGGACTTTTAGAAGCTAATTGACCTAATCCGGTATCTAATTGACTCACTGCACCAGTATATGTAACCAAACCACTATTAAAAGTCCCTAAGCCAAGATGAAGTTGTTCAACACCAGAAACATAAGCAGATAATCCTTTGGTAAACTGCTCCGTTCCATTTGAAAATGTTAAACTTGAATCTGCTAAAGAGTGCAGGTTGGTAGTTAATGTTTGACTTCCTGTCACTAATTGATTCGCTCCATCAGTTAATTTTTCACTACCAGAAGCTGCTTGACTCATACCATCTTTTAATTCGACCATCTTGTTAAATAAAGCTTTAGTATAGGTCTCAGTTACATTTGTAGACACATTCTGCTTTAATTGTGTCATAGCAGAATCGCTCATCTTGCTGGCAATAAAACTATGACCACTTGAAGTCTGATAATCGATTTGCATTTGCTCTGGATGATCCTTTAAAATAGAAGCTGCTTTTTCAGATAAATCACTTGGTAAAGTTACTACCATATAGTAATTGCCATCTTCCAATCCCTTCTTTCCTTCCTCTTCATCTACGAAATGAAAATCTAAGGTTTTATTTTCTTTTAAATTGGACACCATGTCTTTTCCTATAGCCATGGTATTACCGTTATAGGAAGCTTCTTTATCATTATTGACAACTGCCACAGGTAAGTCAGACAATTGCCCATATGGATCCCACATTGATGACAAAAATATGATATTGTACAGAGCTGGAATAAGAGAAATCCCTATCATGACAATAATAAAGGTTGGTTTTTTAAAAATTGCTTTCCATTCTTTAAACATATCTTCTCCTTTTTTAAACATATTGTCTAAAATTTTGATATAATAGATTATACATTAAAAAATCTAAATTACAAGATAAAAAAATCTATTTTTAGACATATAGTCTAATTTGTCTACAAGGAGGAAATATGCAAGAAAGTAACAAACGCTTAAAAACAAAGCGAACTATTGAAAATGCTATGGTACAATTACTGATGGAACAGCCATTTGATCAAATTTCTACTGTCAAGTTAGCAGACAAAGCCGGAATTAGTCGTTCCAGCTTCTATACTCACTATAAGGATAAGTATGATATGATCGAGCACTATCAAAGCAAGCTATTTCATACATTTGAATATATTTTTCAAAAACATGCTCATCACAAAAGAGATGCTATTCTAGAAGTATTTGAATATCTAGAGTCAGAACCACTTCTAGCTGCCCTTCTTTCTGAAAATGGGACCAAAGAAATCCAAAATTTCTTACGAAATAAACTTCATATCATGCTCAGTACAGATTTACAAAAGCGATTTATGCAACTGAATCTCAATACCACTGAATTAGAATATAGTAGCATCTATCTAACTCACGCACTTTTTGGTGTCTGCCAAACTTGGATTGCACATGGAAAAAAAGAAAGTCCTCAAGAAATAACAGACTTCCTTATGAAAATACTTGGTGATACAAATTGATACAAAAAGAGGAACACAGTTGTGTTCCCTTTTATCTATACTCCGCCAGTAGGACTCGAACCTACGACATCATGATTAACAGTCATGCGCTACTACCAACTGAGCTATGGCGGATAAAATAGTCCGTACGGGATTCGAACCCGTGTTACCGCCGTGAAAAGGCGGTGTCTTAACCCCTTGACCAACGGACCTTCTATCTGTAGCAGATATAACCATTATATCAATTTCTTGCTAATTGTCAATTACTTTTGAGATTTTTTCTCTAGAATATCTTTTAATTTTCTAATTTTTAATCTTGAAATAGGACAACGATGGTCTTCATAGAAAACAATTTCTAGATTTTTTCGATCAATTTCTCTGATATTGCCTATATTTACCAAAAATGACTTATGAGGAGAATAAAATCTCTGAGTATGTTTGTCCTTTTCCTGAATATCTGTCATGGTACCGTAAAACTCTTTGGCAAAATTCTTACCAATAATGCGTAATTTATGAGAGACACCTGTCGTTTCAATATACAAAATATCATGGTAAGGAATTTTTAAATCATTTCCCTTGTAATTGTAGTCAAAATAATCTACAACATCTTCATTTTCAAGTAACATACTCTTCGTGTAGAAGATATTTTGCTCAATTCTCTTCTTAAACAACTCATCATTGATATCCTTATCAACAAAATCTAAGGCTGATACCTGGTATTTATAGGTTAGAGTCGCAAACTCTGATCGACTGGTGATAAAGACGATAATAGCGTAAGGATTGTGATGACGAATAAACTGAGCAACTTCAAACCCTTTTTTCTCAATTCCATGAATATCAATATCTAGAAAATAAAGCTGGTTTACTTCATCATTTTCGATATATTCCTTAAACTCACGAACTTTTCCCGTTGTCTTGTATGATATTGGAATATTCGATTCTTTCGAAATTTCATCCAATATTCTCTCTAGTCTCACTTGATGTTCAATAACATCTTCTAAAATTAAAACTTTCATTCAAATTCCCTCTTAAATCTAATGATTTGTCTAAATGTACTGCCTTCCATCTCTGTTTCTAAAATAATATTGTTGTACTTATCCAGTAGTTCTTTCACATTATTTAATCCGACTCCGCGATTTCTTCCCTTAGTGGAGAATCCTAAGGCAAATAGATCTTCTGAAGGAGTCATCGTCATTTTACATGAATTCTGAATCACAATAACTGTTTCAGTTTCCATCTTAATAACTGCTACCTCCATTTGTTTTTTATAGCTATCAGCCGATCCTTCGACAGCATTATTCAATAAAACACTCATGATACGAACCAAATCCAATAGTTCAATTGGGAGCTTGGTAATCGTATCTTTTACTTCCAGTGTAAACTCTACACCATTATTTCGAGCATAGACAATTGACTGAGCAACTAAACTTCGTAAAGCTGAATCTTCTATGTTGTTCAAATCAAAGTAAGTGTACTTATCTGAACGCAGTTTGTGATTTGCTTTGACCAAAACTTCATTGTAAACTCTGTCAATTTCCTGTAAATCACCACTGTCAATTGCCATCTGCATACTGACAAGCATACCAGCATAGTCATGTCGAAAACCACGGATTTCATTATACAATCCGACAATTTCATCTGTATAATTCTGTAAATGTTTCTGTTCAAATTTCTTCTGCTTCAAAGCAATCTCTTTCTCCATTTGTTCTTTATGAGAATTCATTGCAAAGAAGGTCAAAAGTAGAGAGATAAAAACAATAGATGACAAAATACTTCCAAAACTATTCAAATGTTTAACCGTACTTACCATATCTGAAACGAAAGATGCAGTATGGAGCAGTATTAAAGCAAAAAATACTTTTTTCAAGAAGGGATAAAGGTAGTCCTTATCAAAATAGTTTAGTTCTAAGTGGAAATAATGAATGATTTTTAAGATAACAACATAAGTCAGCACTGTTACAACAAAAAAGAATGGGGCATGATATTGTGAAACAAAATTGTCTCCTGTTATAGAGGAAAAAGTTACGGACAGAAAGTTATGAGTGCTCTCATATAAAAGAGATAGTAGTAAACTTAGGAATAGTCCTCTATCCCTCTCATACTGTTTAATCCATCGAAAATAGGAATATAAGCCCAAAGGAAATAAAAATGTTGCAATCCCTAACCCATCTAAATTTAGAAGATATAAGGGAAAATCAAGTGCTATTGCTGTTAGTAATGTATAAGCACCAAAAACGTATAGTTCTCTTCTATTTACTTGACCTTTACAAATTAAATGGTAACTGTAACTAATAATTAAAAAATAAACAATAACTGTCCCAAATTCAAGCAAATTCATTACTCTTTCTCCTTATTTCATTACTGTTTTATTTGGAAAATAAAATCACGGAGTAATCTTGACAGTCTACTTTCCCCACCTTGAATCTTTTGCAAGTCTTTTTCCTTCAAGGCTACAAACTGTTCCAATTTAACTGTGTTTTTCATAATAAAATCTCCTCAAATGTTTTTTTTCCTGTAAGCTAACTTACAAAAACTATTATACAAAATGGAATTTCGTTTTAGATAAAATTCTCTCAACTGTCATTTTTTTCTCCCCAAGTGTACTTTTTTAAGAAAAAAGCCGGGAAAATTCCCAGCTTTGCTACTATATTGATCCCAGCAGGATTCGAACCTGCGACCGTTCGCTTAGAAGGCGAATGCTCTATCCAGCTGAGCTATGAGACCTAATACAGCTATTCTACCAAAAATCCAATTGAAAGTCAATTTTCTATTTATGATAGGGTGATCCCTGCTGAATCGTAAAAGCCCGATAGATTTGTTCAACAAGGACTAGTCTCATTAACTGATGAGGCAAGGTTAAACGTCCAAAACTAACAGAAAGATCGGCTCTCTTTTTTACATCCTGTGCTAACCCCAGACTCCCTCCAATAATAAAGGTAAGAGTAGAAAATCCTTTTATAGAGGCTTCTTCTAACTGCTTACTAAATTCTTCTGAGGAGAAAGTTTTCCCTTCAATAGCTAACGCAATAACAAAATCACGGTCACTAACTTTTGATAAAATTCTCTGACCTTCTATTTCTAAAATCTTTTGATTTTCTGACTTACTGGCCCTATCTGGTGTTTTTTCATCTGCTAGCTCAATCATTTCAAGCTTAGCAAATCGAGAAATTCGTTTTGAATACTCTGCGATACCATCTTTTAAATACTTTTCTTTCAGTTTCCCGACTGTTACAACTTTTATTTTCATGACTCTATTCTAACATATTCTCTATTTTTTCACATCTTATTCACAAAATAAAAGGTTAATTTTAGCCGAGAAAACCACAGATTTTTGAAAGTTATCCACAATCTGTGAAAAACTTTTATTTTTAAGTTATAATTAAGCTAGTCAGTTTATACTTTCATTAATTTAAAACATATGGAGGCAAATATGAAACATCTAAAAACATTTTACAAAAAAGGGTTTCAATTATTAGTCGTTATCGTCATTAGCTTTTTTAGTGGAGCCTTGGGTAGCTTTTCAATAAACCAACTAACTCAAAAAAGTACTGAAAGTACCTCTAACAACAATAGTACTATTACACAGACTGCCTATAAGAATGAAAATTCAACAACACAGGCTGTTAACAAAGTAAAAGATGCCGTTGTTTCTGTTATTACTTATTCAGCAAACAGACAAAATAGCGTATTTGGTAATGATGATACTGACACAGATTCTCAGCAAATCTCTAGTGAAGGATCTGGGGTTATTTATAAAAAGAATGATAAAGAAGCTTACATCGTCACCAACAATCACGTTATAAATGGTGCCAGCAAAGTAGATATTCGTTTGTCAGATGGAACTAAAGTACCTGGAGAAATCGTCGGAGCTGATACTTTCTCTGATATTGCTGTCGTCAAAATCTCTTCAGAAAAAGTGACAACAGTAGCTGAATTTGGTGATTCTAGCAAGTTAACCGTAGGAGAAACTGCTATTGCCATCGGTAGCCCATTAGGTTCTGAATATGCTAATACTGTCACTCAAGGTATCGTATCTAGTCTTAATCGAAATGTATCTTTAAAATCTGAAGATGGACAAGCCATTTCTACAAAAGCCATCCAAACTGATACTGCTATTAACCCAGGTAACTCTGGTGGCCCACTAATCAATATTCAAGGACAGGTTATCGGAATTACCTCAAGTAAAATTGCCACAAATGGAGGAACATCTGTAGAAGGTCTTGGTTTTGCAATCCCTGCAAATGATGCTATCAATATTATTGAACAGTTAGAAAAGAACGGAAAAGTGACTCGTCCAGCTTTGGGCATCCAAATGGTCAATCTCTCAAATATTAATACAAGTGATCTTAGAAGACTGAATATTCCAAGTAGTGTAACATCTGGTGTAGTTGTTCGTTCTGTGCAGAGCAATATGCCTGCCAATGGTCACCTTGAAAAATACGACGTTATTACAAAAGTAGATGACAAAGACATTGCTTCATCAACAGACTTACAAAGTGCTCTTTACAATCATTCTATCGGAGACACCATTAAGATAACTTACTATCGTAACGGTAAAGAAGAAACTACATCTATTAAGCTTGACAAGAGTTCAGGTGATTTAGAATCTTAATTGACATCTATGTAAAGAAAGCTTTACATAAGAGAAAAGATGTGTTAGTGTAGAATCATGGAAAAATTTGAAATGATTTCTATCACAGATATACAAAAAAATCCCTATCAACCTCGAAAAGAATTTGATGGAGAAAAACTACATGAACTAGCACAGTCTATCAAAGAAAATGGGGTCATTCAACCGATTATTGTTCGTCAATCTCCTGTTATTGGTTATGAAATCCTTGCAGGAGAGAGACGCTATCGGGCTTCACTTTTAGCTGGTCTAAGGTCTATCCCAGCTGTTGTTAAACAGCTTTCAGATCAAGAGATGATGGTCCAGTCCATCATTGAAAATTTGCAAAGAGAAAATTTAAATCCAATAGAAGAAGCACACGCCTATGAATCTCTTGTAGAGAAAGGATTTACCCATGCTGAAATTGCAGATAAAATGGGCAAGTCTCGTCCTTATATCAGCAACTCTATTCGCTTGCTGTCCTTGCCAGAACAGATCCTCTCAGAAGTAGAAAATGGCCAACTATCACAAGCCCATGCGCGTTCTCTAGTTGGGTTGAATAAGGAACAACAAGACTATTTCTTTCAACGAATTATAGAGGAAGACATTTCTGTAAGGAAGTTAGAAGCTCTTCTGACAGAGAAAAAACAAAAGAAACTGCAAAAAAATGATTATTTCATACAAAATGAAGAAGAACAGTTAAAAAAAATACTCGGATTAGATGTAGAAATCAAACTGTCTAAAAAAGATAGTGGCAAAATCATTATTGCTTTCTCAAATCAAGAAGAATACAGTAGAATTATCAACAGCCTGAAATAAGGCTGTTCTTTTATTTTTTTATCTCACAAGGTTATCCACTATTTTTTTCAATAAAAAACTTCATAAATCAATAGTTTCTGATTTTATCCCCAACCTGTGGATAAAACTTGATAACATTGTGGATTATTTTTCACAACTTGTGGAAAAATCTTACTATCTATGGTAAAATAAGTCTAGTATTAAACTTTTAAACAAGTAGTAAAGGAGGAGGACGGATTGAAAGAAAAACAATTTTGGAATCGTATCTTAGAATTTGCTCAAGAAAGACTGACTCGATCCATGTATGATTTCTATGCTATTCAAGCTGAACTCATCAAGGTAGAGGAAAATGTTGCCACTATATTTTTACCACGATCTGAAATGGAAATGGTCTGGGAAAAACAACTAAAAGATATCATTGTAGTAGCTGGTTTTGAGATTTATGATGCTGAGATAACTCCCCACTATATTTTCATCAAACCTCAAGATACTACTGTCTCACAAGTTGAAGAAGCTCCAAATTCAACTCTTTATGACTATAGTCCAAAGTTAGCATCTATTCCTTATTCGGATACTGGATTAAAAGAAAAATATACCTTTGATAATTTTATTCAAGGGGATGGGAATGTTTGGGCAGTATCAGCCGCTTTGGCTGTTTCTGAAGATTTAGCCTTGACCTATAATCCTCTTTTTATCTATGGAGGACCTGGCCTTGGTAAGACTCACTTACTCAATGCAATTGGGAATGAGATTTTGAAAAATATTCCTGATGCGCGTGTTAAGTACATTCCTGCTGAAAGCTTTATAAACGACTTTCTTGAACATCTGAGACTGGGTGAAATGGATAAGTTCAAAAAAACCTACCGTAGCCTCGATCTCTTGTTAATTGATGATATTCAATCGCTGAGTGGAAAAAAAGTTGCAACTCAGGAAGAATTTTTCAATACTTTCAATGTTCTCCATAACAATCAAAAACAAATTGTTCTGACTAGTGATCGTAGCCCTAAACACTTAGAGGGCCTTGAAGAAAGACTTGTCACGCGCTTTAGCTGGGGCTTGACGCAAAACATCACACCACCTGACTTTGAGACACGTATTGCCATTTTACAAAGCAAAACAGAGAATTTAGACTACCATTTCCAAAGTGATACCCTAGAATACCTAGCTGGTCAATTTGATTCAAACGTCCGAGAACTTGAAGGAGCAATAAACGACATCACTTTAATTGCCAGAGTGAAGAAGATTAAGGATATCACTATCGATATCGCTGCAGAAGCTATTAGAGCTCGAAAACAAGATGTTAGCCAAATCCTCGTCATTCCAATTGATAAAATCCAAACTGAAGTAGGGAACTTCTATGGTGTTAGTGTCAAAGAAATGAAGGGAAGCAGACGCCTTCAAAATATTGTTTTGGCCCGTCAAGTAGCCATGTATTTATCTAGAGAATTAACAGATAATAGTCTTCCAAAAATTGGGAAGGAATTTGGTGGAAAAGATCACACAACAGTCATACATGCCCATGCCAAAATTAAATCTTTGATTGATGAAGACGATAATTTACGTTTAGAAATTGAATCCATCAAAAAGAAAATTAAATAACTTGTGGATAACTTTTACTTTATTATCTTTTTTATCCACATTTTTTAAACAAGCCAAAAAACTTGATATGACTTGTTTAAAGTCTGTTTTCCACAGATTTCACAGACCCTATTATTACTATTATCCTTCTAATACTAAAAATAAATAAAGGAGAATCCATGATTCATTTTTCAATTAATAAAAATTTATTTCTACAAGCCTTAAATACTACTAAGAGAGCTATTAGCTCTAAAAATGCCATTCCTATTTTATCAACCGTAAAAATTGACGTAACCAATGAAGGTGTTACTTTAATTGGTTCAAATGGTCAAATTTCAATTGAAAATTTTATTTCTCAAAAAAATGAAGATGCTGGTTTGTTAATTACTTCTTTAGGTTCGATCCTTCTTGAAGCTTCTTTCTTCATCAATGTTGTATCTAGTCTACCTGATGTGACTCTTGATTTTAAAGAAATTGAACAAAATCAAATTGTTTTAACCAGCGGTAAATCAGAAATTACCCTAAAAGGAAAAGATAGTGAACAATATCCACGAATCCAAGAAATTTCAGCAAGCACTCCTTTGGTTCTTGAAACAAAATTACTCAAGAAAATTATCAATGAAACAGCTTTTGCTGCAAGTACACAAGAAAGTCGTCCAATTTTAACAGGTGTTCATTTTGTATTGAGCCAACACAAAGAGTTAAAAACAGTTGCAACAGACTCTCATCGTCTAAGCCAGAAAAAATTGACTCTTGAAAAAAATAGTGATGATTTTGATGTCGTGATTCCTAGCCGTTCTCTACGCGAATTTTCAGCAGTATTTACAGACGATATTGAAACTGTAGAGATTTTCTTTGCCAACAATCAAATCCTCTTTAGAAGCGAAAATATTAGCTTCTATACTCGTTTGTTAGAAGGTAACTATCCTGATACAGATCGCTTGATTCCGACAGACTTTAACACTACTATTACTTTTGATGTGGTAAACTTACGTCAGTCAATGGAGCGTGCTCGCCTTTTATCAAGTGCGACTCAAAATGGTACTGTGAAGCTTGAAATTAAAGGTGGTATTGTTAGCGCCCATGTTCATTCTCCAGAAGTTGGTAAAGTAAACGAAGAAATCGATACTGATCAGGTGACTGGTGAAGATTTGACTATTAGTTTCAACCCAACTTACTTGATTGATTCTCTTAAGGCTTTAAATAGCGAAAAGGTGACCATTAGCTTTATCTCAGCTGTTCGTCCATTTACTCTTGTGCCAGCAGACACTGATGAAGACTTCATGCAGCTCATTACACCAGTTCGTACAAATTAAGTGAAAGAGGTTGAGCCTGGCTCGCCTCTTTTATGATATAATCGAAAAAGAAAAGGAGAGTAGTATGTATCAAGTTGGAAATTTTGTTGAAATGAAAAAACCACATGCTTGCACCATCAAGTCAACAGGTAAAAAGGCCAATCGTTGGGAAATTACACGTGTAGGAGCAGATATCAAAATTAAATGTAGCAATTGTGACCATGTTGTCATGATGGGGCGCTATGATTTTGATCGAAAAATGAATAAAATTATTGACTGAAACCCCTCAGTTAGAGGGTTAGCAAGTTTTCCCTTTTTGTGTTATAATATTAGGGATTGAAATAAAAACGGAGAATGAGAAAATATGGCTTTAACAGCAGGTATCGTTGGTTTGCCAAACGTTGGTAAATCAACACTATTTAATGCAATTACAAAAGCAGGAGCAGAGGCTGCAAACTATCCATTTGCGACGATTGATCCAAACGTTGGAATGGTTGAGGTTCCAGATGAACGCCTACAAAAATTGACTGAAATGATCACTCCTAAAAAGACAGTTCCAACAACATTTGAATTTACAGATATCGCAGGAATTGTAAAAGGAGCTTCAAAAGGAGAAGGGCTAGGGAATAAATTCTTGGCTAATATCCGTGAAGTAGACGCGATTGTTCACGTAGTTCGTGCTTTTGATGATGAAAATGTGATGCGCGAGCAAGGACGTGAAGACGCCTTTGTAGATCCACTTGCAGATATTGATACTATTAACCTGGAGTTGATTCTTGCTGACTTAGAATCAGTTAATAAGCGTTATGCGCGTGTAGAAAAGATGGCACGTACGCAAAAAGATAAAGAATCAGTAGCTGAGTTTAATGTTCTTCAAAAGATTAAACCAGTCCTAGAAGATGGAAAATCAGCTCGAACTATTGAATTTACAGATGAAGAACAAAAAGTTGTCAAAGGTCTCTTCCTTTTGACGACTAAACCAGTGCTCTATGTTGCCAATGTGGATGAGGATGTTGTTTCAGAACCTGACTCTATCGACTATGTTAAACAAATTCGTGAATTCGCAGCGACAGAAAATGCTGAAGTAGTCGTTATTTCTGCGCGTGCTGAGGAAGAAATTTCTGAGTTAGACGAAGAAGATAAGCAAGAGTTTCTTGAAGCACTTGGTTTGACAGAGTCAGGCGTTGACAAGTTGACTCGTGCAGCTTACCACTTACTTGGATTGGGAACTTACTTCACAGCTGGTGAAAAAGAAGTTCGCGCTTGGACCTTTAAACGTGGTATGAAGGCTCCTCAAGCAGCTGGTATTATCCACTCAGACTTTGAAAAAGGATTTATTCGTGCAGTAACTATGTCATATGAGGATCTAGTGAAATACGGATCTGAAAAGGCTGTAAAAGAAGCTGGACGCTTGCGTGAAGAAGGAAAAGAATATATTGTTCAAGATGGCGATATTATGGAATTCCGCTTTAATGTCTAAAAAAAATTAATGAATAGTGTCAATTAGGTTGGAAAAAAATTCCAACCCTTTTGGCTTTTGAAAGGAAAAATAAATGACCAAATTACTTGTAGGATTAGGAAATCCAGGGGATAAATATTTTGAAACAAAACACAATGTTGGTTTTATGTTGATTGACCAACTAGCGAAGAAACAGAATGTCACTTTTACACATGATAAAATATTTCAAGCTGACCTAGCATCCTTTTTCCTAAATGGAGAAAAAATTTATCTTGTCAAACCAACGACATTTATGAATGAAAGTGGAAAAGCGGTTCATGCTTTATTAACTTATTATGGTTTGGATATTGAAGATTTACTCATCATTTACGATGACCTTGACATGGAAGTTGGAAAGATTCGCTTAAGAGCAAAGGGATCCGCAGGTGGTCATAATGGTATCAAGTCTATTATTCAACATATTGGAACCCAGACATTTAATCGTGTTAAGATTGGAATCGGAAGACCTAAAAATGGAATGTCAGTTGTTAACCATGTTTTGAGTAAGTTTGACAAGGATGATTATATTGGTATTTTACAGTCTATTGACAAAGTTGACGATTCTGTAAACTACTATTTACAAGAGAAAAACTTTGAAAAAACGATGCAGAGGTATAACGGATAAATGGTGGCCTTATTAGATTTATTCTCAGAAAATGATCAGATAAAAAAATGGCATCAAAAACTGACAGATAAGAAAAGACAATTAATGTTAGGATTGTCAACTTCTACAAAAGCTTTAGCAATTGCTAGTAGTTTGAGACAGGAAGATAAGATTGTGTTATTGACGTCAACTTATGGAGGAGCAGAAGGACTTGTTAGTGATCTTATATCTGTCTTGGGTGAGGAACTTATCTATCCATTTTTGGTAGATGACTCCCCTATGGTCGAGTTTTTGATGTCTTCACAAGAAAAAATCATTTCACGGGTTGAAGCCTTGCGTTTTTTGACTGATTCATCTAAGAAAGGGATTTTAGTTTGTAATATCGCAGCAAGTCGATTGATTTTACCGTCTCCCAATATATTTAAAGATAGTATTGTAAAAATAACAGTTGGTGAAGAATATGACCAACACGCACTTATCCATCAGTTAAAAGAGATAGGCTATCGAAAAGTTACACAAGTACAAACTCAGGGAGAGTTTAGTATACGAGGAGATATTTTAGATATTTTTGAAATATCCCAGTTAGAACCTTGCCGAATTGAGTTTTTTGGTGATGAAATTGATGGTATTAGGTTATTTGAAGTCGAAACACAATTATCGAAAGAAAATCAGACAGAACTCACTATCTTTCCAGCTAGTGATATGCTTTTGAGAGAAAAGGATTATCAACGAGGACAGTCAGCTTTAGAAAAACAAATTTCAAAAACGTTATCACCGATTTTGAAATCCTATCTAGAAGAAATTCTTTCAAGTTTTCACCAAAAACAAATACATTCAGATTCACGGAAGTTTTTATCTTTGTGCTATGAAAAGACATGGACTGTCTTTGACTATATTGAAAAAGATACCCCAGTATTCTTTGATGATTATCAGAAATTGATGAATCAGTATGAAGTCTTTGAAAGGGAGTTAGCACAATACTTTACAGAAGAATTACAGAACAGTAAAGCATTTTCTGAGATACAGTATTTTGCAGATACAGAGCAAATCTATAAAAAGCAGAGTCCGGTTACCTTTTTCTCTAATCTGCAAAAGGGGTTAGGCAATCTCAAGTTTGACCAAATTTATCAATTTAATCAATATCCTATGCAGGAGTTTTTCAATCAATTTTCTTTTCTAAAAGAAGAAATTGAGCGATACAAAAAAATGGATTATACTATTATCCTGCAGTCTAGCAATTCAATGGGAAGTAAAACATTGGAGGATGTTTTAGAGGAATACCAGATTAAATTGGATTCTAGAGATAAGTCAAGTGTTTGTAAAGAATCTGTAAACTTAATTGAGGGTAATCTCAGACATGGTTTTCATTTTGTAGATGAAAAGGTTTTATTGATAACTGAACATGAGATTTTTCAAAAGAAATTGAAACGTCGTTTTCGAAGACAACATGTTTCAAACGCAGAGAGATTAAAAGATTACAATGAACTTGAAAAAGGAGATTACGTTGTTCACCATATCCATGGAATTGGTCAATATCTAGGGATTGAAACAATTGAAATCAAAGGGATTCACCGTGATTATGTCAGTGTTCAATACCAAAACGGGGATCAAATCTCTATCCCAGTGGAACAGATTCATCTACTTTCCAAATACGTTTCAAGTGACGGTAAAGCTCCTAAACTCAATAAATTAAATGACGGTCATTTCAAAAAAGCCAAGCAAAAAGTTAAGAACCAGGTAGAGGATATAGCTGACGATTTAATCAAACTTTATTCTGAGCGCAGCCAGTTGAAGGGTTTTGCTTTCTCAGCTGATGATGAGGATCAACATGCTTTTGATGATGCCTTCCCTTATGTTGAAACGGATGATCAACTTCGTAGTGTTGAGGAAATCAAGAGAGATATGCAGGCTTCTCAACCAATGGATCGACTTTTAGTTGGGGATGTTGGTTTTGGAAAGACTGAAGTTGCTATGCGTGCAGCCTTTAAGGCAGTCAATGATCACAAACAGGTTGTCGTTCTAGTTCCGACGACGGTTTTAGCGCAACAGCACTATACGAATTTTAAGGAACGATTCCAAAATTTTGCAGTTAATATTGATGTGTTGAGTCGCTTTAGAAGTAAAAAAGAGCAGACTGAAACACTTGAAAAATTGAAAAAGGGTCAAGTTGATATTCTGATTGGAACACATCGTGTTTTGTCAAAAGATGTTGTGTTTGCTGATTTGGGCTTAATGATTATTGATGAGGAGCAGCGATTTGGTGTCAAGCATAAGGAAACCTTGAAAGAACTGAAAAAACAAGTAGATGTTCTGACCTTGACAGCAACGCCAATTCCTCGTACCCTTCACATGTCTATGCTGGGAATCAGAGATTTGTCTGTTATTGAAACTCCGCCGACTAATCGTTATCCTGTTCAGACCTATGTTTTGGAAAAGAATGATAGTGTGATTCGTGATGCTGTCTTACGTGAAATGGACCGTGGAGGTCAAGTTTACTATCTTTACAATAAAGTTGACACAATTGATCAGAAGGTTTCAGAATTACAGGAGTTGATTCCAGAGGCTTCAATTGGGTATGTTCATGGGCAAATGAGTGAGATTCAGTTAGAAAATACTCTACTAGATTTCATTGAAGGTCAGTATGATATCTTGGTGACAACTACCATTATTGAGACAGGGGTGGACATTCCAAATGCCAATACTTTATTTATTGAAAATGCGGACCATATGGGCTTGTCAACCTTGTATCAGTTAAGAGGAAGAGTTGGTCGTAGTAATCGTATTGCTTATGCTTATCTCATGTATCGTCCGGAAAAATCAATCAGTGAAGTATCTGAAAAGAGATTAGAAGCAATCAAAGGATTTACAGAATTGGGCTCCGGATTTAAGATTGCAATGCGAGATCTTTCGATTCGCGGAGCAGGAAATCTTTTAGGGAAATCCCAGTCTGGTTTCATTGATTCTGTTGGTTTTGAATTGTATTCGCAATTATTGGAGGAAGCTATTGCTAAACGACATGGTAATGGGAACACAAGAACCAAAGGGAATGCTGAGTTGATTTTACAAATTGATGCCTATCTTCCTGATACCTATATTTCTGATCAACGACATAAGATTGAAATTTACAAGAAAATTCGTCAAATTGACAACCGTGCCAACTATGAAGAGTTACAAGAAGAGTTGATGGACCGCTTTGGAGAGTACCCAGACGTGGTAGCCTATCTTTTAGAGATTGGTTTGGTTAAGTCTTATCTTGACAAGGTCTTTGTTCAACGTGTGGAAAGAAAAGATAATAAGATTACAGTACAATTTGAAAAAGTCACTCAGCGATTGTTTTTGGCTCAAGATTATTTTAAATCTTTATCTGCAACGAATTTAAAAGCAGCCATAACTGAGAATAAGGGATTAATGGAAGTTGTATTTGACATCCGAAACAAGAAGGACTATGAAATTTTAGAAGGTCTGCTCATTTTTGGAGAAAGTTTATTAGAGATAAAAGAATCAAAGGAAGCAATTTCCCTTTAACATTTTTCTTCTATAAAAGGGATAAAAATGGTACAATAATAATTTGAGGTAATAAAAATGAGATTAGACAAATATTTAAAAGTATCAAGAATTATCAAGCGTCGTACAGTCGCAAAAGAAGTAGCAGATAAAGGTAGAATCAAGGTAAATGGAATCTTGGCAAAAAGTTCAACGGATTTGAAAGTTAATGACCAAGTTGAAATTCGATTTGGAAATAAGTTGCTACTTGTAAAAGTACTGGAGATGAAAGATAGTACAAAAAAAGAAGATGCAGCAGGCATGTATGAAATTATCAGTGAAACACGGGTAGAAGAAAATGTCTAAAAATATCGTACAATTGAATAATTCTTTTATTCAAAATGAACACCAACGTCGTCGCTATCTGATGAAGGAACGACAAAAACGTAATCGTTTCATGGGTTGGGTTCTTATTTTGATGATTTTATTGTTCATTTTACCAACTTATAATCTTGCTCAAAGTTATCATCAATTACTCCAAAGACGTCAACAGTTATCAGACTTGCAAACTCAGTATCAAACCTTGAGTGAGGAAAAGGAGAAAGAGACAGCTTTTGCTACAAAGTTGAAAGATGAAGATTACGCTGCTAAATACATGCGTGCAAAATATTATTATTCTAAGAATCGGGAAGCTGTTTATACGATTCCTGACTTGCTCCCAAGGTGATAAAATGGAAAATTTATTAGACGTAATTGAGCAATTTTTGAGTCTATCGGATGAAAAACTAGAAGAGTTGTCTGATAAAAATCAACTATTGCGTTTACAAGAAGAAAAGGAAAGGAAGAATGCGTAAATTCTTAATTATTTTGTTGCTACCTAGTTTTTTGACCATTTCAAAAGTCGTTAGCACAGAAAAAGAAGTCGTCTATACTTCGAAAGAAATTTATTACCTTTCACAATCTGACTTTGGTATTTATTTTAGAGAAAAGCTAAGTTTTCCTATGGTTTATGGAGAAGTTCCTGTTTATGCGAATGAAGATTTAGTAGTAGAATCTGGAAAATTGACTCCAAAAACAAGTTTTCAAATAACCGAGTGGCGTTTAAATAAACAAGGAATTCCAGTATTTAAGTTATCCAACCATCAATTTATTGCTGCAGACAAACGATTGTTATATGATCAGTCAGAGGTAACTCCAACAATAAAAAAAGTATGGTTAGAATCTGATTTTAAACTGTATAACAGTCCTTATGATTTAAAAGAAGTGAAATCATCCTTATCAGCTTATTCTCAGGTATCAATCGATAAGACCATGTTTGTAGAAGGAAGAGAATTTCTACATATTGATCAGACTGGATGGGTAGCTAAAGAATCAACTTCTGAAGAAGATAATCGGATGAGTAAAGTCCAAGAAATGTTATCGGAAAAATATCAGAAGGATTCATTTTCTATTTATGTTAAGCAACTGACTACTGAAAAAGAAGCTGGTATCAATCAAGATGAAAAGATGTATGCAGCTAGTGTTTTGAAACTCCCTTATCTTTATTATACGCAAGAAAAAATAAATGAAGGTCTTTATCAGTTAGATACGACTGTAAAATACGTATCTGCAGTCAATGATTTTCCGGGTTCTTATAAACCAGAGGGAAGTGGTAGTCTTCCTAAAAAAGAGGATAATAAAGAGTATTCTCTAAAGGATTTAATTACGAAAGTATCTAAAGAATCTGATAATGTAGCTCATAATCTATTGGGATATTACATTTCAAACCAATCTGATGCCACATTCAAATCCAAGATGTCTGCTATTATGGGAGATGATTGGGATTCCAAAGAAAAATTGATTTCTTCTAAGATGGCTGGGAAGGTCATGGAAGCTATTTATAATCAAAATGGATTTGTATTGGATTCTTTGACTAAAACAGATTTTGATAATGAGAGAATTGCCAAAGGTGTTTCTGTTAAAGTAGCTCATAAAATTGGAGATGCGGATGAATTTAAGCATGATACAGGTGTTGTCTATGCAGATTCTCCATTTATTCTTTCTATTTTCACTAAAAATTCTGATTATGATACGATTTCTAAGATAGCCAAGGATGTTTATGAGGTTCTAAAATGAGGAAACAAGATTTTTTAAATCATTTTCTCAAGAAGGGATATTTCAAAAGGCATGCTAAGGTGATGCTAGCTCTTTCTGGTGGATTAGATTCTATGTTTCTATTTAAGGTGTTATCTACGTATCAAAAAGAGTTAGAAATTGAATTGATTCTAGCTCATGTGAATCATAAGCAGAGAGTAGAATCAGATTGGGAAGAACAGGAATTAAGGAAGTTAGCTGCTGAAGCAGAGCTTCCTATTTATATCAGCGATTTTTCAGGAGAATTTTCAGAAGCGCGTGCTCGACATTTTCGTTATGATTTTTTTCAAGAGGTCATGAAAAAGACAGGTGCGACAGCTTTAGTCACTGCCCACCATGCTGATGACCAGGTGGAAACGATTTTGATGCGTTTGATTCGAGGTACTCGTTTGCGCTATCTATCAGGAATTAAGGAGAAGCAAGTAGTCGGAGAGATAGAAATCATTCGGCCCTTCTTGCATTTTCAGAAAAAAGACTTCCCATCAATTTTTCATTTTGAAGATACATCAAATAAGGAAAATCATTATTTTCGCAATCGTATTCGAAACTCATACTTACCAGAATTAGAAAAAGAAAATCCTAGATTTAGAGATGCGATCTTAAGCATCGGCAATGAAATTTTAGATTATGACTTAGCTATTGCTGAATTATCAAAGAATATTGATGTAGAAAATTTAGATCAGCTATTGTCTTACTCTGAGTCGACACAAAGAGTTTTACTTCAAACTTATCTGAATCGTTTTCCAAATTTGAATCTTACAAAAGCTCAGTTTGAAGAAGTTAGACAAATTTTAAAAACTAAAAGCCAGTATCGTCATCCGCTTAAAAATGGTTATGAATTAGTAAAAGAGTATCAACAGTTTCGGATTTGTAAAATCAGTCCTCAGTCTGATGAAAAGGAAGATGAACTTGTGTTACACTATCAAAATCAGGTATCTTACCAAGGTTATTTATTTTCCTTTGGACTTCCTTTAGAAGGTGAATTAATTCAGCAGGTACCTGTTTCACGGGAAACATCCATACACATTCGTCATCGAAAAACAGGAGATTTTTTGATTCAAAATGGGCATAGAAAAAAACTCAGACGTCTATTTATTGATTTAAAAATCCCTATGGAAAAGCGAAAATCAGCTCTGATTATTGAGCAATTTGGTGAAATTGTCTCAATTTTGGGAATTGCGACCAGTAATTTGAGTAAAAACACGAAAAATGATATAATGAACACTGTACTTTATATAGAAAAAATAGATAGGTAAAAAAATGTTAGAAAACGATATTAAAAAAATCCTCGTTTCACACGATGAAATTACAGAAGCTGCTAAAAAATTAGGTGCTCAACTCACTAAAGACTATGCAGGAAAAAATCCAATTTTAGTTGGGATTTTAAAAGGATCTATTCCTTTTATGGCTGAATTAGTCAAACATATCGACACACATATTGAAATGGACTTCATGATGGTTTCTAGCTATCATGGTGGAACAGCAAGTAGCGGTGTCATCAATATAAAGCAAGATGTGACTCAAGATATCAAAGGAAGACATGTTCTATTTGTAGAGGATATCATCGATACAGGTCAAACTTTGAAGAATTTGCGAGATATGTTTATTGCAAGAGACGCAGCTTCTGTTAAGATTGCAACCTTATTGGATAAACCAGAGGGACGTGTTGTAGAAATTGAGGCTGACTATACCTGCTTTACGATTCCAAATGAGTTTGTAGTCGGTTATGGTTTAGACTACAAAGAAAATTATCGTAACCTTCCCTATGTTGGAGTATTGAAAGAAGAAGTGTATTCAAATTAGAAAGAACAATTTTTAATGAAAAAACAAAATAATGGTTTAATTAAAAATCCTTTTCTATGGTTATTACTTATTTTTCTCCTAGTTACAGGTTACCAGTATTTTAGTACAGGTAGTGTTGCAGGGAAAAGTGAGCAAATTAATTATACAGAATTGGTAAAAGAAATTACCGATGACAATGTAAAAGAATTAACTTACCAACCAAATGGTAGTGTTATCGAAGTTTCGGGTGTCTATAAAAATCCTAAAACGAGTAAAGAAGAAACAGGTATCCAGTTCTTTTCTCCTTCTGCTACAAAAGTAGAGAAATTTTCAAGTATTATTCTTCCTTCTGATACTACAGTATCCGAATTGCAAAAACTTGCTTCTGACCATAAAGCGGAAGTAACTGTTAAGCATGAAAGTTCAAGTGGTATGTGGATTAATATTCTTGTATCTATTGTGCCATTCGGTATTCTATTCTTCTTCCTATTCTCTATGATGGGAAATATGGGAGGAAATAATAGCCGTAACCCAATGAGTTTCGGACGTAGTAAGGCTAAAGCTGCAAATAAAGAAGATATTAAAGTAAGATTTTCAGATGTTGCTGGAGCTGAAGAAGAAAAACAAGAACTAGTTGAAGTTGTTGAATTCTTAAAAGATCCAAAACGATTTACAAAACTTGGAGCCCGTATTCCAGCAGGTGTTCTTTTGGAGGGACCTCCGGGAACAGGTAAAACTTTGCTTGCTAAGGCAGTAGCCGGAGAAGCAGGTGTTCCATTCTTTAGTATCTCAGGTTCTGACTTTGTAGAAATGTTTGTCGGAGTTGGAGCTAGTCGTGTTCGTTCTCTTTTTGAAGATGCCAAAAAAGCAGCACCAGCTATCATCTTTATCGATGAAATTGATGCTGTTGGTCGTCAACGTGGAGTCGGTCTCGGCGGAGGAAATGACGAACGTGAACAAACCTTGAACCAACTCTTGATTGAGATGGATGGTTTTGAGGGAAATGAAGGGATTATCGTCATCGCTGCGACAAACCGTTCAGATGTACTTGACCCTGCCCTCTTGCGTCCAGGACGTTTTGATAGAAAAGTATTGGTTGGCCGTCCTGATGTCAAAGGTCGTGAAGCAATCTTGAAAGTTCATGCTAAGAACAAGCCTTTAGCAGAAGATGTTGATTTGAAATTAGTGGCTCAACAAACTCCAGGTTTTGTTGGAGCAGATTTAGAGAATGTCTTGAATGAAGCTGCTCTAGTTGCTGCTCGTCGCAATAAATCAATAATTGATGCTTCAGATATTGATGAAGCAGAAGACAGAGTTATTGCTGGTCCTTCTAAGAAAGATAAGACAGTTTCACAAAAAGAACGTGAATTGGTTGCCTACCATGAGGCTGGACATACAATTGTTGGCCTAGTCTTATCGAATGCCCGTGTTGTTCATAAGGTTACAATTGTACCAAGAGGTCGTGCAGGTGGTTACATGATTGCACTTCCTAAGGAAGATCAAATGCTTCTATCTAAAGAAGATATGAAAGAGCAATTGGCTGGCTTGATGGGTGGACGTGTAGCTGAAGAAATCATCTTTAATGTCCAAACTACAGGAGCTTCAAACGACTTTGAACAAGCTACACAGATGGCGCGTGCAATGGTTACAGAGTACGGTATGAGTGAAAAACTTGGCCCAGTACAATATGAAGGAAATCATGCTATGTTTGGTGCACAAAGCCCTCAAAAATCAATTTCAGAACAAACAGCTTATGAAATTGATGAGGAGGTTCGTTCATTATTGAATGAAGCACGAAATAAAGCTGCTGAAATTATTCAGTCAAATCGTGAAACTCACAAGTTGATTGCAGAAGCATTATTGAAATACGAAACATTGGATAGTACACAAATTAAATCTCTTTACGAAACAGGAAAGATGCCTGAAACAGTAGAAGAGGAATCTCATGCACTATCTTATGATGAAGTAAAGTCAAAAATGAATGACGAAAAATAACCCCAAGAGAGGCGTGTCCTCTCTTTTTTGTGCAGTTGAGGCGGTAAAGGGAACAGAATAGGCGAAATGTCCCCAATTAAGTTCTTGATTTGTTAGACTGTATCTAGAGAGGGGGAAGCTTATGCTTAAAAAATTGTACGAGGAAGTCCAAGGAATTGTATATAAGTGTAGAAATGAATATTACCTTCATTTATGGGAGTTATCGGATTGGGACCAAGAGGGAATGATCTGCTTACATGAATTGATCAGTAGAGAAGAAGAATTGGTTGAAGATATACCTCGTTTAAGAAAATATTTCAAAACCAAGTTCCGAAATCGAATTCTAGACTATATCCGTAAACAAGAAAGCAAAAAGCGTAGATATGATAAAGAACCTTATGAAGAAGTGGGTGAAATTAGTCATCGTATATGTGAGGGAGGACTCTGGCTGGATGATTACTATCTCTTTCATGAAACACTAAGAGATTATAGAAGGAAACAAACTAAAGAACAACAAGAAGAGTTAGACCGTGTCTTAAGACATGAACGCTTCCGAGGGCGTCAAAGAGTATTAAGAGACTTACGTATTGTGTTTAAAGAGTTTGATATCCGTAGCCGGTAGGAAGCCATGCAAAAAAAATGAAAAAAATTAGAAAAAAGATGTTGACAAAAAATAAAAAGGCTGTATAATAGTAAGAGTTGAAAATAACAACTCTGGTCCGTTGGTCAAGGGGTTAAGACACCGCCTTTTCACGGCGGTAACACGGGTTCGAATCCCGTACGGACTATGGTA